>CAJAPA010000156.1 GCA_903942465.1 uncultured Gammaproteobacteria bacterium | reverse complement strand
GGCGAGTGGCCGGATGACGAACCGGACTTCGAGTCCCTGCGTCGCAGCCTGACGCGGATTTTCACCATCAGTGAGAACCCACCGTTCAACCGGCTGTATGATTTCCTCGGTGTCGACGCCATCCATGCCCGCCTTGCCGCGCTCGGGTATCCGGCAGCCCGGCTGATCAGCCGGATGAGTGCGCCGGTCCGCGACAATACCCGGACCCGCGCGGGGCAGGTGCGGGACGGCAGCGGTCGCGTCCATGCCGAAATTCCGGAACGCGTCGGCCGGGTGCGCCGGTTTCCATTTGCCGAAGCCCGCACCGGCTCGGGATTTCTGCGCGATGACGGCGTTCTGGTACCCGGCCCGCATGATTTCTCGGCGGCAAACTTCATCGCGCTCGCCGACTCGCAGCAGATGCTGAAAGCCTTGGTCGATCCCGCGTCGGTGCCGACGCATCAGCGCTGGGCGCTTCCGGAGTCCATGCGTGCCGAGCTGCTACGGATCATGGCGATGCTGCCCAGGGAAAGCAAAGACCCGGTGTATCCCGAAACCGAGTATCCCGATGGCTATGCGCGGTTTTTCATGCTTGGCGACCGCCGGGAACGGAAACCCGAAGGCCTGCGTCTGGTCGGTAAAGTCGGCGATGCTTACGGCTTCGCCACCGATGTCGAATACATCACTGTCGATGGCTCAACGGTGGAGTGCCTGCTTTCGGCCAATGTGTACGTGAATGCCGATGGCATCTTCAACGATGACCGTTATGAATACGAAACGCTGGGCTATCCGTTTCTGGCAACGCTCGGCCGAGCGGTCTGGCAGGTTCTGAACGAACCGGAATGAATCAGCGGCAGGCTTCGGCCACCGCCATCAGGTTTTGTGAAAGCCGGCCTTTCTGTGCGAAATCCCAGGTTCCCCGGAGTTCGATATCGGCGATCCGCCATTGCCCGTCGACGCGCTCAAGCAGAAGGGCGTCGGTCCAGTTGACCGGTTTGGCATTGAGCTCCGAAGCCCCGTAGGACCAATACATTTCAGCAAGCGCCTGGGACTTCTCCGTCGTGATTTTTCCGACGCCGCCGCTGGTGGCGCCCTCGAACAGCGAGGTCAGCAGGTCGCCCTGCACCAAGGGCGGTTCGCTGTTGCCGACCTTGGCTTGATGGCATTCATGGGCTTCAATGGCGGCTTGGAACTGCGCCTGGAATGTCCGGGTCAGCAGGGGCGCCAGTTTGTCGAGTTCGGCACGGCTGGGCATGCCACGTCCATGGTCACGGAAATAAAACGCCCTGAAGTCCTCGGCGGTCTGTCGCGGTGTCGATGGGGCATCCGGTGTCGGCGCGCACCCAACAAGCGCGAACAGCAGAAGGCTGGTCTGGATCAGGCGCATGGGTCAAAAGGCCTCGGTTTTCGGCACTGGCTTCAACAGTGAGCCGAGACGGTAGCCGCTCATCAGAAGCAACATGGTCAGCATTGAAATCCCCCTTGGACGGACGGCAACGGCGTACGGACCTAATCCCTGTACGTTTTCCATCTTACGGATTCGGTGCCCGCGCTTGTGGCGTAATTGTGAATTTTGTCCTTTTTCCGGCCAAAAAAAGCCCGCCGTTTCGGCGGACAAGAGGGGATAGGGCGTGCACGAGTTCGAATGGCCGGCGCGATGCGCCGGGCTCATGGAAACAGGATAGGCACGCTCCTTGTGAAGCGTTTTGACTCAAATCAATCCGGCACCCGGGCCGGATTCTGGCTCAGAACAGCAGGGTTCCGACCACCCGGAACATCTTGCCGTCCGAACTGTTCGTTTTGTTGCTGTCCACGGTTTCACCGTAGGAAAACTTGAGGCTTGCAGTCTTGGCCACGGCCACGCTGACTGTGGCGCCCAGCTTCAGGGAATACTGACGGTTGTTGTTGTCGACACCGTCGGTTTCGGTTTCGCCGCCGTTGGAAACCAGTGCGTCGGCGGAAATCCACACGGCCTTGTTCAGGTTGCGGGTGATGTGCCCTTCCAGCCGGTAAATCGGCTTCTGGCTCATGTTGTTGGCACGGAACGGTTCATCATTGTCGCCATAGAAGGTGACCGAGGGCAGCAACTCGAAAGAGGTCAGCTTCGGATCCAGATAGGATTCGCCGATGACCCAGCCCATCGGTGCGCCCAACTGCAGATTCCAGCGGTTGGTGCCGAGATTCAGCGCTTTGTCCTGGGTGTAGGAGCCGGTCGGCAGGGTCAGTTTGGTCAATGCCCCGATGGAGAATCCGGGTTTGAATTTGGCATATTCCTGCAGCGAGAGCGATGGCGAGCCTTTCAGTCCGATGACTGCACCGAGCACCACATCGCCGACGCCGGAGGCATCGCCGCTGATGCCGTTGAACGGCGGGCGTGCAGTGAGGGAGCCCTCGACCTGTCCGAACGGTAGCGCTATGAACAGTCCGCTGGCCTGACCGCGGACACTGATCGGATGCACATACTGCACGATGCCGATATCAATGGAAATATCGGAGCCTTCGATGATGGTGGCCGGATCGATGGTTTCGTTGCCGTCCTGTGAAATGCCATAGACCGTAAGCGCGTGCACGCCCTCGGGCAGCATCTGGTAGGCGCGCGGGCCGTCGCCCTGGGCTTGGGCGTGGACTTGTGTGCTGGCAAGTAATGCGGCGCAGGCGAGCGCAACGCTTGATAAAGCGGTTCCTAATTTACGCATGAATATCCCCTAACTCAATGTGATGTATTTTTTTCGAGAATAGCGGGTATCGGTTAATTGTCAACTAAAGCGTATTCGGTGTGCCTGCCTTGTGATTCTCAAAGGGCTTCCACCCAGACCGGGACGCCATTCAGCGCGGCGTTACCGGATGGTCCATCAAGTGCGGTCCGGCCGGTGAGGTCGTTGTAGCTGGGGCCGGTCACGGCCTCGGCACGGCGCAATTGAAGGCCAACACGTTGGTGACCGAAGCCATGCGGCAGGCACACAACGCCGCGCATCAATTCGTTGCAGGCTTTTACGTCAACAATAATTTCACCGGTGCTTGATCGAACGCGCACTTGCTGTCCGTCGATTAGATGGCGGCTTTGCAGGTCGTCGGCATGCATCAGCAGTTGATGACGCGGCTTGCCTTTCACTAAGCGCGGCGCGTTGTGCATCCAGGAATTGTTACTGCGGATGTCCCTACGGCCAATCAGCATCAGCGAGGCCGCATCGATTTCCGGTAAGGCTTGTGATTGCAGCTCGGCCAATGCCTGCATGAACAATTCCGGTGCCGCTTCAATGCATCCGCTTGGTGTTTCCAAGCGTTCCAGCAGTGAAGGACGTAACGGTCCTAAATCGATACCGTGTTCGGCGGCCTCCAGTTCGGCCATGCTCAGACCGGAGCTGCCACGCGCCAGCCCAGCAGCGATGAGTGCTTTCGGCGGCGGCAGCGTCCGCCATTCGCGTCCGCTGGCAGCCGCGAAGGCGGCCCCGAGACCGTTGATGATTTCCCAGTCGGCGCGCTCTTCCAATGAGCGTTCCTGCACGGGCCGGTTCAAACGCGCCACCCGGCGCACGGCAAAGGCATTGAATACCGAATCGTAATGGTCTTGGGTCAGGAAGGATGCTGGCGGCAGAATCAGATCGGCATGGCGTGTACTTTCATTGATGTAGATATCGATGCTGAGCATGAAATCCAGTCCGGACAGTGCCGCATCCAAGGCAACTCCGTCGGGCGTGGACAGCACCGGATTGCCGGCGCTGGTGATCAGTGCGCGGATCTGCCCCGGGCCGGGGGTGCTGATTTCCTCGCATAAGGCCGATACCGGGAGCTCGCCGGCGAATTCCGGCAAACCGCGCACGCGGCTATGCCATCGCCCGCGCGCGCCGGGCGAGGTGCCGGGTCCAGTAATCGGCAGCACCGCGTCATTCACCAGTGCCCCGCCGGGTTTATCCAAATTGCCGGTGTACAGATTGATCAGTTGCAGCAGCCATTGGCACAGGCTGCCATGCGCTTGCACCGAGACGCCCATGCGGCCGTAAGCGACGGCACGCGGTGCTTGGTAGAAATCAGAGGCCATGCGCGTAATGGTTTCGGCCGGAATGGCGGTCCGTTTGGCGATGTCGGCGATGCGGAATGCGCCGATGGCCGTTATGGCCTGTTCGAAGCCCTGCAGTTTTCCGGCGTAGGCATTCAAACGTGGCGGCCCCAGTTGCTGCAGGGCCTGCAGGAAGGCAATCAGAAAATAGACGTCGCCGGCGGGAGTGATGAAATGATGTTCGCTAGCGAGCTCGGCGGTTTCGGTCCGGCGCGGGTCGATGACCACCAACTTGCCGCGTGCGGTCAGCGCCTTGATGCGCGCACGCACATCGGGCACCGTCATCAGGCTGCCGTTGGAGGCTATTGGATTGGCGCCCAACATCAGGAAGTAATCGGTGTGATCGATATCCGGAATCGGCAGCAGAAATTGATGGCCGTACATCTGCGCGTTGACCAGCTGATGCGGCCATTGGTCGACCGAGGATGCGCTGAATACGTTCGGGCTGCGGATCAGTTTGAGCAGGGCCGGCAAATAGGCGATGTGTCCGAAATGGTGTACGTTCGGATTGCCGAGATAGGCACCGATGGCGGCGGCACCATGCTCAGCCTGGATGGCGGCCAGACGTTCGCCCGCAAAGGTGAAGGCCTCATCCCAGCTGATTTCATGCCATTGCCCGTTCTCGCGCCGCATCGGACGGCGAAGGCGGTCGGGATCGTTTTCCAGGTCGAGGATGGCATTGCCCTTCGGACAGATGTGGCCGCGGCTGAACGGATCAGCGTCGTCACCGCGGATGGCCGCAAGCCGGCCGTCTTCGTACTGCAGTTCAAGACCGCAGATGGCCTCGCACAGGGGGCAGGCGCGGAATTTGGAATGGCGGGCCATGGCGGCGGTCTCCCGTGGGTCGGAAATGCCGATTTGGCAGATGGCCGACGTGTCTGCCCGATTCTAGCAAGCCCTGTCCTGAAAAAACCGCCTTCCGGCGGTTTTTCAGACTCAGAAATTCGGTTTTTCCGGCGCTTCCTCGAAGCGGGTGACCGATTCAAGGATGATGCGTTTGGCTTCCTCGGCGCCCCCCCAGCCGTCGAGCTTGACCCATTTGTCTTTTTCAAGGTCCTTGTAGTGCTCGAAGAAATGACCGATGCGGTCGAGCCAATGCTGGGAAACCTGGCCGATGTCGTGGATATGCGAGTAACCATCGAATACCTTGTCGATTGGCACCGCCACCAGTTTCTCGTCGGAGCCGGCTTCGTCTTTCATGCGCAGCACACCGACCGGACGGCAGCGGATGACCGAGCCCGGGACCAGCGGCAGCGGCAGGATGACCAGCACATCGGCCGGATCGCCATCGCCGCACAGGGTGTGCGGAATGTAACCGTAATTGCAGGGGTAGCGCATCGGCGTCGACAGGATGCGGTCGACGAAGATGGCGCCGGTGGTTTTGTCCACTTCGTATTTCACCGGTTCGGCGTCTTTCGGGATTTCGATGATGACGTTCACTTCGTTCGGAACGTCTTTACCGGTCTGTACCAGGTCCAGGCCCATGGCTTACTCCTTCATTGCAAGGCGTGCATGATACCGCAGCCGGACTGAATATTCACTCAACAGAACCAGTGCGGCAGGACGCCGGGTAGGCTGCGACGGGCGGCTTGACGGCGGATTGACCTCAGTCAAGGGGCGCGGGCGGATATGCGGTAGACTGGCCCCATCAGTACCTACAACAAGGAGCTTTCCATGCAATCATCCATGCTTTCCCATTCCCTTGCCGTCGAATTTCCGGAGCTCAGCGAGAAAATCCACGCGCTCAAAGCCAGCAACCACCATTTCGCCCGCCTACTTGCCGAGCATGATGCCATCGACCAGCGCATCATCCGCGATGAGGAAAAAATCGAGCCCTTGAATGACGAAACCCTGCACGAATTGAAACAGCAGCGTCTGAAACTGAAGGACGAGCTCTACCAGATGGCGACGGCTGCCTGAGTCTTCCTGACGGAAGCCAAAAAGGCGCCTTTCGGCGCCTTTTCCATATGGTGAGGATGATCAGTCCGGACTATAGCAGAACACGTTCAGTTTGTTGCCGTCGAGATCGCGGAAGTAGCCGGCATAGAACCCACTCATGCCCCTCGGCCCTGCCGGACCTTCATCTTTCGCGCCGAGCGACAACGCCTTTGCATGGATGCGATCAACCTGCGCATTGCTGTCCATGGCCAGTGACACCATGGTGCCATTGCCTACGGTGGCTGGCTTTCCGTCGAATGGCAGACAGATCCCGAAGCTTGGTGCTTCCGGGCTTACTGCCCAAGCGATGAAGCGATCGGATTCCATGAAACGAGTAGCTCCAATTTCTGCCAACAACGCATCATAAAAGGCGGCGGCGCGGGGTAAATCGTTGGTACCAAAAAGAGCATAACCGATCATGCGGCACTCCTAAGAATGGATTTTTCAGGGAAAGTCACTTTAGCAGAAGCCGGGTGTTTAGGCGCCGGGCAAACCGCCGCTCTGGGCAATCCAGCGTCCGATCAGCAGCGCGGTTGCGATGACCGCCGATAGGCCGACAATAAAACCGATGATGCCGGCGATAAAAGAAATCAGCATCAGCAGCCCGTCGCGCTCGACCATGGCGAAACCGAAAAGCGCAATGGCAATGCCCGGTGGCACGTTGGTGAACGGTCCCGGCAGCAGAATCACCGAGGCCAGAATGAAACAGCAGACTGCGGCAATCCGGTTCACGGTTGTTCCGGTCAATAGGTGCCAGCGCGGTTTGGCGAAACGCTCCAGCCGCAACAGCCATTTCTCCTTGCTTTGGATGCCGGTCTGCACCGCGTCGGCCGAGAATTGCTTGCCATCGAAACGTTTCGGCATGGTCGGCCGGTGCCGGCCCAGCGCCTGTTGTGCGGAGAACAGCAGGATCGGGACGGCCATGACCGAGCACAGTCCGGTCGGCAGCGCTCCGGCCAGCATGCCGAACAGGATGTAGACGAATCCGAATCCGCGCGGCCCCATGGCGTTGAGCAGATCGCTCAGATGGATGTTTTTGCCCCGATATCCGTCCAGAAGATGCATCAATGCACCATGCAGGGGACCGTCATGGGCGTGTGCGGAGGGTGCGGGTGGAGTGGCTTCCATCGCCACAGTATGGCGCAGCAGCGATGCGCGTTGGTGAACCCTCCATGAAAAACCCCGCCGGAGCGGGGTTTTTCATGGAACGGTACGGTCTGATCAGGCCAAGAACGGAATCAGCAGCAGGGCCACGATGTTGATGATCTTGATCAGCGGGTTGATGGCCGGGCCGGCGGTGTCCTTGTAGGGATCGCCGACGGTGTCGCCGGTGACCGCGGCCTTGTGGGCTTCGGAACCTTTGCCGCCGTGATGGCCTTCTTCGATGTACTTCTTGGCGTTATCCCAGGCACCGCCGCCGGTGCACATCGAGATGGCCACGAACAGACCGGTCACGATGGTGCCCATCAGCAGGCCGCCGAGGGCATCGGCGCCGAGCGTCAGGCCGACCACCACCGGAATCAGCAGCGGCAGCAGCGAGGGCACGATCATTTCGCGGATGGCCGACTTGGTCAGCAGATCGACGGCTTTGTCGTACTGCGGTTTGCCGGTACCTTCCATGATGCCCGGTATTTCACGGAACTGGCGACGGACTTCCTCGACCACCGCGCCGGCGGCGCGGCCCACGGCCTGCATGGCCATGGCACCGAACAGATACGGAATCATGCCGCCGATCAGCAGACCGATGACCACCTGCGGGTTGTCGATGGAGAAGTTGACCGGTGCGAAGCCTTCGCCGCGTTCGGCCAGCTTGTGCGAGTAATCGGCGAACAGCACCAGCGCAGCCAGTCCGGCCGAACCGATGGCGTAACCCTTGGTGACCGCCTTGGTGGTGTTGCCGACGGCGTCGAGGGCGTCGGTGGTGACGCGGATTTCCTTGTCCATGCCCGACATTTCGGCGATGCCGCCGGCGTTATCGGTAATCGGACCGTAGGCATCGAGCGCGACGATCATTCCCGCCATCGACAGCATGGCGGTCGCGGCCACGGCCACACCGTACAGGCCGGCGAGGTGATAGCAGCCGTAAATCGAGGCAGCCACGGCCAGTACCGGCGCGGCGGTCGATTTCATCGACACCGCCAGACCGGCGATGACATTGGTACCGTGCCCGGTTTCCGAGGCTTTCGCCACATCCTGCACCGGTGCGAATTCGGTCGCGGTGTAGTACTCGGTGATGACCACCAGCGCAGCCGTCAGCGCCAGTCCGATGAGTGCGCACCAGAAAATGCCGTTGGAGTGTTCCAGGCTGAACATGGAATCGGTCACGAAGTAGAACGCGATGGCAGCCAGCAGGCCGGAAACGCCGAGGCCGCGGTACAGCGCGTTCATGATCTTGCCGCCGTCGCGGGTCTTCACGAAGAAGGTGCCGACGATCGAGGCGATGATCGAAACCGCGCCCAGCACCAACGGATACATCACACCGTTCCAGCCGTAGGTGGCGAAGAAAATTCCGGCGATGAGCATGGCGGCGATGATGGTGACCGCATAGGTTTCGAACAGGTCGGCGGCCATGCCGGCGCAGTCGCCGACGTTGTCACCGACGTTGTCGGCGATGACGGCCGGGTTGCGCGGGTCATCTTCCGGGATTCCGGCTTCGACTTTACCCACCAGATCGGCGCCGACGTCGGCACCCTTGGTGAAGATGCCGCCGCCCAGGCGGGCGAAGATGGAAATCAGCGAGCTGCCGAAGGCCAGGCCGATCATCGGCTGCATGGCGGCCTTGACCGTTTCGGCGGTCTGTTCGCCGCCGGACTTGATCAGCATGAAATAACCCGCGACGCCCAACAGGCCGAGACCGACCACCAGCATGCCGGTGATGGCACCGCCCTTGAAGCTGACATTGAGGGCATCATTCAGGCTGCGGGTGGCGGCCTGGGCGGTGCGCACATTGGCGCGCACGGAAACGAACATGCCGATGAAGCCGGCCACACCCGAGAGAACGGCGCCGATGGCGAAGCCGATGGCGGTCTGCCAGCCCAGTGCAGGCACAAAGCCGATTACCAGGAAAAGAATGACGCCGACGATGGCGATGGTGCGGTACTGGCGCCGCAGGTAGGCGCCGGCGCCTTCCTGGATGGCAGCTGCGATGGCCTGCATTTTGTCATTGCCGGCATCCTGCTTGAGGATCCAGCTGGTGGTGAACAGCCCGTAAATGATGGCCAAGGCCGCACAGGCCAGAGCCAGTTCCAATCCGTATTGCGCTAACATTCCCTACTCCCTGATTCATGAAGGATCGGGCGGTCTTTGCCGCCGCCCCAAGAGTATGGCAGAGCCCGTGAAACTTAACTAGGGCTGAATATCCAAAAAACCACCGTTTCAGACGGGGGAGCCGGCGGATTTGCCAAAAGACGGCCGAAGGGGCATTATTTCCTGAAAATGTGATGTTATTCACGTTTTTATACATCATCAGGGGGTTTTATGCGTTTTTGGGGAATGCTCATCGTGGCCGCATTGGCCGGTCCGGCCGTTCAGGCCAAAGGGACACCGGAATGGAAAGAAGCCGGTAATGCCTATAAAGGAAAGTCGGCGGTACCGGTCCGTTCTTTGGCGGTCGGCGCGGTCAATGTCGATGTCGGCGTGCATCTGGAGCGGCTCACGCTTCTCAGCGGCGAAGGGCACACCGCGAAAAAGGTCACCTCCGGTCTGTTGGCCGGCGCTTTGGCCCTCGGCGGGGTCGGTGGCGTGGATACCGCCTCGCGCGAGCCGATTGAGGAACACCTGACCCCGGAAGATGCCAAGAAAATCGCAGCGGATGTCGCCGCGGTGGTCTGTGCCCATTTCAAAACCCTACCCGGCCTGAAAGTCTATACCTGCGATGAAGTGACCAATTCTCCGTTCTACAAGGACGTCACTGGCAGCTACGAACAGGACGATCACAAGAAAGGGGTTCAGGACGGACGCTGGGGTGCCGAGTACTATTTCGGCTATTACTCCTCGCCGGCAGGAGGCTACAAATATCGCCCGCTGGAGAAATTCAGCTTCTCCGACAAGAACTTCTCGCCGGCGGTGCGCCAGAGTCTGGGCGTGGATGCCGTGGCGCAGGTCAACCTGTTCCTGGCCAACACCCGCAAGGAATTCCGTATCCAGGACATGTCGGTGAAATTGACCGGCATCACCTGGTCGGGTCAGAAAGGCGGCGATCTGCCGACCCTGACCTACACGCTGGACGATGCCGGCGCGGTGGCCGTGCCCCTGGAGGGCAAGGATAAGGACAAAGACAACTACGGTGCCTGGCTGGCCTTGAAGCCCCAGTTCGAAGCGCAATTGGATCTGGTGATCGCTAAAATACGTGCGGCGATTCCACCGGCGCCGGCGGACGCGGCGCCTGCCGCGCCGACCGGTCGTTGATGATAAAAAGGGGCGGAAAATTCCGCCCCTTTGATTATTTCACCCACGCCTTCAGCTTTTTCTTCACCAAGGGCAGTTTCGGCTTGAAATGCAAAGGCAGACCGTTCTTGCCGAGCGGCACGGCGGCCTGACCCTGGATCAGCGGCGACAGGTAGCGGCGGCAGGCGGCGGTGATGCCGAAGCCATCCTTGCGGATGAAGGCATCCGGCATTTTCTTTTCGACGTTGGCAATCCGGCTCAGCGGCACCGGGTCGATGTGCCAGCGGTAGGGCGCATCCGAAGTGCGGATGATCGCCGGCATCACGCCGTTGTTGCCCGAAAGCGCCAGCTCGACTGCGGCCTTGCCGACCGCCATGGCCTGGTCGAGATCGACCTGCGAGGCCAGGTGGCGTGCCGAACGTTGCAGGTAATCGGGCACGGTCCAATGCACCTTCATGCCCAGCGCATCCTTGACCAGGCCGGCCAGCATGGGCGCGGCGCCGCCGAGCTGACTGTGGCCGAAGGCATCCACGCTGCCCTCGGCCTGCGCCAGGAACTTGCCGTCCGGCGTTTTCACGCCCTCGGAAACCACCACCACGCAGTAGCCGACTTTGGCCACGGTGTCCTTGACCTTGGCCAGGAACATGGCTTTGTCGAAGGCACGTTCCGGGAACAGGATGATGTGCGGGGCCTCTTTGGCGGTCTCACCAGCCAGGCCAGCGGCAGCAGCCAGCCAGCCGGCGTGGCGACCCATGACTTCATAGACGAACACTTTGGTCGAGGTTTCGGCCATGGCTTCCACATCGATGGCTGCTTCCAGCACCGACACCGCGGTGTAGCGGGCGGCCGAACCGAAGCCGGGACAGCAGTCGGTGATGACCAGATCATTATCGACGGTTTTCGGTACCGCCACGCAGGTCAACGCATAGCCGGATTGCTGCGCCAACTGCGAAATTTTCAGCGCGGTATCGGCCGAATCGTTGCCGCCGTTGTAGAGGAAGTAACGGATGTCGTGTGCCTTGAACACGTCCAACAGACGTTGATACTGGGCGGCATCCTGCTCAAGGGATTTCAGTTTGAAGCGGCAGGAGCCGAAAGCGCCGCCTGGGGTGTGTGCCAACGCTTTGATTTCACTGGAAGTAAGTCCAGCCGTGTCGAACATCTGTTCACGCAGGATGCCCAGAATGCCGTTCTTACCGGCATACACCGGAATTTTGCGGGCGCGAGCCTGCGCCAACACTGCGCTGGCGCTGGCATTGATGACGGCGGTCACGCCGCCGGACTGGGCATAAAGTAATCTGCCTTTCGACATAAACATCCTTTAAAATTGACGAAACAGACGGCAACGGTTAGGGTGTCATTATGGCAAATTTTCGCCGTGGCAGCCGGTTCTCCGATTGGCGCCCGACCCCATAACAACGACTTTCTGAGGTTTTATGCGATTGGTTCTTCTCGGTGCCCCCGGTTCGGGCAAAGGCACCCAAGCGGCGCGGTTGAAGGAATATCTGGATGTTCCGCATATTTCCACCGGCGAACTGCTGCGTGCGGCCGTGGCTGCCGGAACCCCGCTCGGGCTGCAGGCCAAGGAAGTGATGGAGGCCGGTGGTCTGGTCTCGGATGATGTGGTGCTCGGCATGCTCGAGGAGCGCCTGCTCAAACCCGACACCGGCAACGGCTTCATCCTTGACGGCTACCCCCGCAATCTGGCCCAGGCCAATGCCTTGGCTGCGCTCCTGAAAAAACTCGGTCAGCCGATCGATATCGCCGTGCAACTGGATGTCGATACCGAACTGTTGGTTGAACGTCTGGCCGGCCGCGCCAAGGCCGAAGGCCGCGCCGATGACAGTCCGGAATCGGTGCGCAAGCGCTTGGGCGTCTATGAAAGCCAGACCGCGCCGGTGGTCGACTATTACCGCAGCCTCGGCAAGCTTGCTCATCTGAACGGTGTCGGCACGCTCGACGAGGTGTTCACCCGCATCACCGAGGCCTTGGCCGGTACGCCGGAAGTCGGCTGAACCCCGTCATGAATCTGCATATCCTGGGTATCTGCGGCACCTTCATGGGCGGCGTGGCCGCTTTGGCGCGCGAGCTCGGACACCGTGTGCAGGGTTCGGACGCCAATGTCTATCCGCCGATGTCGACCCAACTGGAACAACTCGGTATCGGCCTGTATTCGGGCTATGCTCCCGCCGACATCGCCACTGATAGTGATTGCGTAGTCATCGGCAATGCGCTCTCGCGCGGCAATCCTGCTGTCGAGCACGTCCTCAACCGGCAGATCAACTACCGCTCCGGTGCGCAATGGCTGGCCGAGAACGTGCTGCCCGGCCGGCATGCACTGGCAGTGGCCGGCACCCACGGCAAAACCACCACCACATCGATCCTCGCCTTTCTGCTGGAAGCGGCCGGGCGCGATCCGGGCTTTCTGGTCGGCGGCGTGCCGGAAAATTTCGGTGTCTCTGCGCGTCTGGGGTCCGGCAAGGAATTCGTGGTCGAAGCCGATGAATACGACACCGCGTTCTTCGACAAACGCTCCAAGTTCGTGCACTACGGCCCGCGCGTGGCCATCCTCAACAATCTGGAGTTCGACCACGCCGATATTTTCCCGGATCTGGCCGCCATTCAGCGCCAGTTCCATCATCTGGTCCGTATCGTGCCGGGCGAAGGCCGGCTGATCGTCAACGGCGAGGACGCCGCATTGGCCGAAGTGCTGGCCATGGGCTGCTGGACGCCGGTCGAGCGCTTCGCCATCGATGCCGAGGCCGAATGGCGGGCCGAGCTGGTCCAGGCTGACGGATCCGAGTTCATCCTGAAACATCTCGGCCACACGCTCGGTACCGTGCGCTGGAACCTGCTTGGTCGCCACAACGTGATGAACGCGCTGGCAGCTTTCGCCGCCTGTCATGCGGTCGGCGTCGCTGTTGCGGATATCATCCCGGCGTTGGCGGATTTCGTCAGCGTCAAACGCCGCATGGAAGTGATCGGTGTCGCTGCCGGAGTCACGGTCTATGACGACTTCGCGCATCATCCGACCGCCATCGCCACGACCTTGGCGGGCTTGCGCGCCAAGGTCGGCAGTGCACGCATCGTGGTGGCCATGGAGCCGCGTTCGAATTCGATGCGGCTCGGCGCGCATTCAGCGCACATTGCGCCCTCGCTGGCCGATGCCGATGCCGTGGTGTTCCTGCACCGCCCGGAACTGCCTTGGGATGCTGACGCCGTTGTCTCGGCACTGAAAGGCGATGGCCGCACAGCCACCAGCGTCGATACCCTGATTGAAACGCTCAAGGCGATGGCACGTCGCGGTGACCATGTCGTGTTCATGTCCAACGGCGGCTTCGAAGATGCGCCGCGCCGTTGTCTGAAAGCCCTGCAATCCTGAATTACCGTCACTCCGGAGGCATTATGTCCTTACAGGGAAAAACCCTTTTCATCACCGGTGCCTCGCGCGGCATCGGTCTTGCCATCGCCCGTAAAGCCGGCAGCTTTGGCGCCAACGTGGTTATCGCCGCCAAATCGGCCGTGGTCAATCCGAAACTTCCGGGCACCATCTTCACTGCCGCCGCCGAGGTGGAAGCGGCTGGTGGCAAGGCGCTCGCCATCCAGTGCGATATCCGCGACGAAGCCAATGTCGAAGCGGCGATGGCGCAGGCGGCCGAACATTTCGGCGGCATTGATGTCTTGGTCAATAATGCCAGCGCGATTTGGCTGCAGGGCGTGCTGAACACACCGATGAAACGCTTTGATTTGATGAGCCAGGTGAATTCGCGCGGTACGTTTCTGTGTGCGCAAAAGGCGCTGCCGTATCTGCTGAAGTCCGAAAATCCACATATTCTGACCTTGGCGCCGCCGCCGAATCTCGATCCGAAATGGTGGGGTTCATTTACCGGCTACACCTTGGCAAAAATGGGCATGAGCTTCGTCACCCTTGGCTTGGCCGAAGAATTCAAGGGGCGTGTCGCCGTCAATGCCTTATGGCCAAAGACGGTCATCGCAACCGATGCCATCAACATGATTCCCGGTGTGGATATCAACGCCGCCCGCAACGCTGAAATCGTTGCTGATGCGGCCATTGCTATTTTGCTGCAGAAGTTCAGCGCCGCCACCGGCCAGTTCTACATTGATGAAGATCTGTTGCGCGATAACGGTGTTACGGATTTCGAACAGTACGCCATGGCTCCGGGAACGCCACTGCTCCCCGATTTTTTTCTGTAAGGAATCGCCATGAAATATCTGCACACCATGGTCCGTGTCAGCGATTTGGATGCTTCACTGCGGTTTTACTGCGAGGGTCTGGGGTTGAAGGAAGTCCGGCGCATGGAAAACAACGCCGGCCGATTCACGCTGGTGTTTCTTTCCGCCGATGAAACGCCGTCGGCTGAAATCGAGTTGACCTATAACTGGGATCCCGAACCTGCTTACGGCAGCTCCCGCAATTTCGGCCATCTGGCCTTCCGTGTCGATGATCTTTACGCGGTTTGCACGCGCCTGCAGGCGATGGGTTACACCATCAACCGGCCGCCGCGCGACGGGCATATGGCGTTCGTACGCTCGCCGGACCTGATTTCCATCGAGCTGCTGCAGGAAGGCCGTCTGCCGCCGCAGGAGCCGTGGCTGTCGATGCCCAATACCGGCAGCTGGTAATCGGTCAGAGCAGGGCCTGTTTGAGATCGTCAATCAGATCGTCCGGGTGCTCAAGTCCAACCGACATCCGAATCAGGTTCTGCGGTGAAACCGGATTCGCGCCTTCGGTCGAGGCACGGTGCTCGATCAGCGATTCCACGCCACCGAGCGAGGTGGCATTGGTGAAAACCTTGACCCGAGATGCAAAGCGCAATGCGGCTTCCCGGCCACCGATGAACTGAATGGAGAGCATGCCGCCGAAATCCCGCATTTGCTTTCTGGCGATGGCATGGCCCGGATGCGTCGGAAGGCCCGGATAGTTGACGGATTCAATGGCCGGATGCGAGCTCAGAAATTCAGCAATCAGCTGCGCATTGCGGCAATGCCAGGCCATCCGCGCCGGCAGCGAACGTGCTCCGCGCAGGATCAGCCAGCTGTTGAAGGGCGAGGCGATGCTGCCGGTGATATGGCGCCGATGCGCGGCCTGTTCGTAAACCGAATCGGCCTGTGCGAATACCAGCGCACCGCCCATGACGTCGCTGTGGCCGCCGAAGTATTTGGTGGTGGAATGCATGACCGCATCGGCACCGAGTGCCAACGGCTGCTGCAGCGCCGGGGTGGCGAAGGTGTTGTCGCAGACCAGAAGCGCGCCGTGTGCATGCGCGGTTTCGGCCAAAGCCGCGATGTCGGCGACCGCCAGCAAAGGATTGGATGGGGTTTCCGCCCAGATCAGTGCTGTTTCCGGGCGCAGCGCCGCCCGGACTTCCAGCAGATCCGACATGTCCACGGCGGTGGCGGTGATTCCGCGATGGGGCAGGAATTCGTGGAAGAGCGTGCGCAGGCCCGTGTAACAGTCCGTGGGGATAAGCACATGCGAGCCGTTGGCCAGACATTCAAGGTAACCCTGCATGGCCGCCATGCCCGAGGCATAAACCAGTGCGCGTTCGCCGCCTTCCAGCGCCGCCAGACAGGTTTCCAGGCGGTCCTGTGTTGGATTGGCCTCGCGCTGGTATTCATAACCGGCGCGGCGTTCGCCGGCGGGGCCATGCTGAAAGGTCGTGCTCATGTGCAGTGGCGGTGCTACCGCGCCGCTCTCGGTATCAGCTTCCGCGCCGGCATGGATGGCAAGGGTTTCAAAGCGCATGGGGTTCTCCGGTGCTGAGGCCGCGTTCGGCCAGTTCCTGTTGGAAGTGATTGTCGTCCCGATAGACGAAGGCGTCCAGTCCGGCCTGCCGGGCGCCGTCCACATTGACCGCCTTATCGTCCACGAACAGGGTCGAAGCCGGCGAAAACCCGAGGCGTTGCAGACACAGCAGAAAGGCTTCCGGGTCGGGCTTGCATAATCCCAGGCTACCGGAACAGATGAAGCGCGTGCGGAAAAGCGGCATCAGTTCAGGCACGATGCGTTCGGCATGCTGGGCCAGCCAATGTCCGTTGTTGCTGAAGATACCGAACTGCACCTGTCCCGCCAGGCTTTCGCAGATATCAAGCAGGGGTTGGCGCACGCGCGTTCCTGCGCGCCGGGCGGCGATGAAATCCGCGCTGGGAATATCCAGGCCCCATTCGCTGCGCAGACGGTCCATGTAATCATCGAGCCCGAAATCTCCACGATCGGAACGATTTTCCAGGCCGCTGTCGAACACGGCGCGCTCAATCATTTTTGCATCGACGCCGGCGGTTTCAGCCAAAGCGCGGCAGCGGCGTTCGTGGCTGTAGTCCGCCAATACCTCGTCGAGATCGAGCAGCAGCAGTTTCGGCGGCATCAGGCGGTGGCGATTTCAGCGAAAACGGCGCGCGCCGCAGTCAGCGTGTGTGCGATCTCAGCATCGCCATGCATGGCGGACAGGAAGCCCGCTTCGAACGCCGACGGTGCGAAATACACGCCGCGCTCCAACATCCCATGGAAGAAACGGTTGAAACGGCTGCTATCGGAACGCATGGCATCGGCATAGCCGCTAATCGGTCCTTCGCAGAAATACATTCCGAACATGGCGCAGACACCGGTGGTGGTGAACGCAATGCCGGCCTCATCTGCGGCATTCTGAAGGCCGTCGCGCAATTGCTGCGTCCGCGCCGAAAGGTTTTCATAGAAACCCGGGGCCTGAATCAGCTCCAGCGTGGCCAGACCGGCGGCCATCGCCACCGGGTTGCCGCTCAGGGTGCCGGCCTGGTAGATCGGACCGCTTGGTGCGATCTGGCTGAGTAGGTCGCGGCGGCCGCCGTAGGCGCCGACCGGCATTCCGCCGCCGATGATCTTGCCGAAGGTGGTGATGTCCGGGGTAATGCCATACAACGCCTGTGCGCCGCCGAGCGCGACCCGGAATCCGGTCATCACTTCATCGAAAATCAGCAAGCTGCCGTACTGCGTGCACAGATCGCGCAGGTGCTGCAGGTAGCCCTCGGCCGGCAGGATGCAATTGGCGTTGCCCACGATCGGCTCGACGATGACGCCGGCGATGTCCTCGCCGAGTTCGGCGAACAGGCGCGTCGCGCCTTCGAAATCGTTGTAGCTCAGGGTCAATGTCAGATCGGCCAGGGATTTCGGTACGCCCGGTGAATTCGGCACCCCGAGCGTCAGCATGCCCGAACCGGCTTTCACCAGAAAGGAATCGCCATGACCGTGGTAGCAGCCCTCGAATTTCACGATGCGGTTGCGGCCGGTGGCGCCCCGCGCCAGCCGGATGGCCGATAGTGTGGCTTCGGTGCCGGAATTGACCATGCGTACCATTTCACAGCTGGGCACCAGGCGGGTGATGGTCTGTGCCATGGTCACTTCCAACGCATTCGGCACGCCGAAGCTCAGGCCGTCGCGCATCACTTTGTCCACGGCGGCGATGACGGCGGGATGGGCATGGCCGGCAATCATCGGGCCCCAGGAGCCGATGTAGTCGATGTAGCGGTTGCCGTCGACGTCAATGAGGTAGGCACCCTCGGCGCGCTTGGCGAAGAACGGTTCGCCACCGACCGATTTGAAGGCACGCACCGGCGAGTTGACGCCGCCGGGCATCAACTGACGGGCTTGCTGGAACAGGGTGTGGCTTTGATCGTGGTTCATGGGATGACCTTACTGAAGGAATGGTTGTAGGCGGCGAGCGCCGCGGACGGATCCGGGGCATCGAATACACCGGAAATCACCGCAATGAAATCCGCACCGGCATCGCGCAGTTGCGCACTATTATCCGGTGTAATACCGCCGATGGCGACCGTTGCCTTGCCCAGTGTGCGTGCTTCGGTGAAAAGATGCAGTGGGGCCGGTGCGGCCATCGGCTTGGTCGGTGACGGAAAGACCGCGCCGAAGGCCAGGTAATCGACGTCCAGCGCGGCCGCATCACGCGCCCTGGCCAACTCGTTGTAGCAGGACACGCCGATCAGTGCCTGGCTTCCCAAGGCGTCGCGCACTGCTGCCGGCTCGTCATCGAGCCTGCCCAGATGCACGCCATCGGCACCGAGCTCCGCGGCCAGCCGCCAGTCGTCATTGATCAGCAGTGGCACCCCGGCTTTCCGGCAGGACTCCAGCAGGGCGCTCGCCTGTCTGTGCTTCAGACCGGCCGAGGCGCTTTTGTTCCGGTACTGGAACAGGGCCACGGGCTGTGTCAGCAGGTCCTCGCAGAGGGCAAGCAGGCGGCGGGTGTCGTCCACGTCCGGCGTTATCAGGTAAACGCCACGGCGGTTTTCCAAGCGGGAAGGCATCAGGCTGAAATATAATGGCGGCAGAACTCCATTCTAGGTGCTTTTATGTCGGACAACGCGGAATTTCGCAGCTGGATCTGCATCGTGTGCGGATTTGAATACCATGAGGCCGAAGGCTGGCCGGATGAAGGCATCGCGCCCGGCACCCGATGGGAAGACGTGCCGGAAGACTGGTGCTGCCCGGACTGCGGTGTCGGCAAGGCCGATTTCGAAATGGTGATGGCTTAATTCAGACGCTTCTGCACCGACGCGCCCTCGATCAGGAGCCCGCGGATGGTGTCGGCGTCATCCGCTTCCGGACGCAACTGCAGGTAGCGCGTGAAGTCCGCATCGGCGCCTTTGCGGTAGCCGATTTCCGCATAAGCCAGGCCCCGATCGCGCAATGCATCGGGAAGGTCGGGTGAAAGCTTGAGAATGCGGTCGGCACTGCGCGCCACCCGTTCGTGATCGCCCTGATGCAGGTAAATCGTCTGGAGATTGCGCAGCATCCGCATCAATATCGTGCGGGCGCTGGCGGGTGCCAGAATCTGGAACAGCTGCGAATCGCTGGGCGGCTGTCCGTCCAGATGCGGTGTGACCCGCTCCCGCAACTCTTCGATGCTGACCGGACGGCCCTGATTGAACGGGTCCAGCACCAGAATGCCGTCATCAACCGGAAGCCGGACCAGAAAATGCCCCGGAAAGGAAATGCCTTCCAGCGGCAGTCCGACGCGGTGCATCACGGCGATATGGATCACGGCCAAAGAAATCGGTATGCCCAGGCGACGGTCGAAGACCTGGTTCAGGTAGCTGTTGCGGGGGTCCTCGTAGTTCCGGGCATTGCCCGAGAATCCCAGTTCCTTGTAGAGAAAATGGTTGATGGCGGTCAGTTTTGAGGGAATATCAAGCCCATCGCTCAGTGAGGCATTCAGTCGCCGGCCATAGCTATCCACCATGGACAGGTAGGCCGCCGTCTCGAGTTCCGGATATTCATCGCGGGCAATCAGCAGGGCAGTTTCCAGCAGCGGCAGCTCGGAATCCGCCATGGCCGCCAGCCGACCCCATTCCGGTAATTCTGCAGCAACAGTCATCCGCGCCCCCTTGGGTTTTACTGGACCGGCTTCACGCCCATCAGGCGCAAAGGGTCCCCGGGTTTCAGATCGAGGGCGGCTGCCTGGCCGGCATTCAGTTCAAGAACGTACTGGGCGGGGCCCGCGCTTGCAAAGGCGGGGCAGCGCGGCTGGTCTCCGCAGGGCGGAACCCCGAGCTGTGCCGAAACCAGTCTGAGCTTGCTGTCGAAATACAGGATGTCGAGTGGGATATAGGTGTTTTTCATCCAATACGCCAGCGGTTCCTCGCTGTCGTGGATGAACAGCATGCCGGCCTCCGCGGGCATGTCCCTACGGAACATCAGCCCGCGTTCCCGCAGTTCCGGGGTATCGGCCAGCTCCACCGTGTAACGTTTGCCCTTCAGTTCCACCGAGGGTGCTTCGGCGAGCTCGGCACAGCCGCTGGCCGAGAGCACAAGGTTGAGCATGAAGCCGATCAGGAGGGGATTGCGCATGGTGTCTATTCCAAGGGTGACAGGCACAGAATTCCCTGTTTCTACCCCAGTCGTCAAGCGTTCCGAGGGGTACGGTGACCATGGCCTGACTCGGTGGGCGTGGCACCGTCCCGCTAACTGAACTGCAGGTTAACTTTCCGGAAAAGCGGTTGACGGTGGTTCGGGTTCTTGTCATAATGTTCAACTCACTTCGGGGCGAAATGTTCCAAAGCGAATGCCACGAATCAGGCGGATTTAAGCTTCCGAATGTTGACGTGGCAAAAAAGGTCTGCCATACTGTGCGACCACTTCGAGACGAAATGTCCGAGGCGCGAACCCTTCGGGGTAAGCAAAACGATCTTTGTAAATGTGCGCAGGAAATTTGTGCGGGCGTCTGTAAGATGG
>CAJAPA010000155.1 GCA_903942465.1 uncultured Gammaproteobacteria bacterium | reverse complement strand
CCGGATTTGATGGTCAACAAGGCCGTCGAACTGATTGAACACGGCGTGAACCGGCCCTTTAAACAGAAAGCGACAGCCTGGCTCAGCAACAGCTGGCTGGCGCGGCAGATTCTGCCCGGCGTACTGACCAAACAAGTGGCGCGTAAAGCCCGAAAGGCTCACTACCCCGCACCTTACAGCCTGATCGACACCTGGCGTCGCTCCGGCGGCTTGCCGGTGCGCGCGGCACTGAAGCAGGAAGGCTATTCGGTCGCCAAGCTGGCACAAGGGCCGACCGCGCGCAACCTGACCCGCATTTTCTTCCTGATGGAACGTCTGAAATCACTCGGCGGAAAAGAGCACGGCATCTCTCATGTGCATGTGGTCGGTGCCGGCGTGATGGGTGGCGACATTGCCGCCTGGTGCGCCCTGCGCGGCTTCGATGTGACATTGCAGGACCGTGAAATGCAGTACATCCAGCCGGCACTCGACCGTGCCGATGCCCTGTTCACCAAAAAAGTGAAGGATGACACCAAGCGTGCAGCGACCCGTGCCCGACTGCAGGCCGATGTTGCCGGGGATGGCGTAGCCAAGGCCGACTTGATCATCGAGGCCATCTTCGAGAATCTGGACGCGAAGCAGGCGCTTTATGCGAGCTTGGAAACCAAGATGAAACCTGACGCGCTGCTGGTTTCCAACACCAGCTCAATTGCGCTGGATACGCTCGGCGCCAAGTTAAGCCACCCGGCACGTTTCGCCGGTCTGCACTACTTCAATCCGGTGGCGATGATGCCGCTGGTGGAAATTGTCCGTCATGCCGGCATGGCCGCGGAAACCGAACGCCGTCTGGCCGCGTTCTGCCGCAGCATCGACAAACTGCCGGTACCGGTCGCCGGCACCCCGGGCTTTCTGGTCAACCGGATCCTCGCGCCCTACATGCAGGAAGCGATTCTGGCTTTTTCGGAAGGCATCCCGGGCCGCGCCATCGACAAAGCAGCGCTCGATTTCGGCATGCCGATGGGACCGATCGAATTGGTCGATACGGTCGGCCTCGACGTCGCCGCCAGCGTCGGCAAAATCATGGCCGAATTCCACGGCCAGGCATTGCCCGATGCACTGCAGGTCACGCCCGGAAAGCGTGGCAAGAAGGACGGTGAAGGTCTGTACAAATGGGTCGATGGCAAAGCGGTGAAGCCGGAGCTGCCGAAAGACTACAAGGCGCCGGACGATCTGCAGGACCGTCTGGTGTTCGCCCTGCTCAACGAGGCCGTGTCCTGCCTGCATCAAGGTGTCGTCACCGATGCCGAGCTGCTGGATGCCGGCGTGATTTTCGGTACCGGATTCGCGCCGTTCCGCGGCGGCCCGATCGAACATATCAAAGCCGTCGGCCGCGATCAGGCATTGGCCAGCCTGAAGACCCTGCAGACCAAGTACGGCGAGCGCTTCGCTCCGAAAGCCGGCTGGGACGCGTTGTAAACAATCCTCAGCCAGAAAAAAGCCGGCTTGCGCCGGCTTTTTTTGATCCTTATTTCTTGCAGCCGATCAGTTTTATTTCCTGTCCGGGCTGGATGACATAATTCGGCGGAGCCAGATCATTGACCTTGATCAGGCGGCTGAGATCGCAATCGAAGGTGCGGGTGATCATCATCAGGGTTTCGCCGGGCTTGACGATGTATTTTCCGTTGTGCTTTTCCGAAACCACCGTTTCGGAAACGGTTTCGTCGTTGTCGACGGCTTCATTGGCGATCACCACCGGCGGCGGCCGGTAGAACACCGGCGCCTTGCGGGCCTGGGTCAGCATCTTGGCCTGTTCGCTGCGCGGACCGCCAAGGCAGTTGGCCTGATAGCTGGCCACCAGTTTCTTCGGGGCACGCAGAACGATGCCCTGCGCAATGTACTGGCCGGGCTCGTAATGCGGATTGAGATTGCGCAGCACCCGGAACCAGCCGGACTGGTTGTGTGGATTGCCCAGACAGATGGTCAGCTCGTTGATGGTGGTGGCGCGCTGCAGGGTCAGACTGGCCGGGGAATAGTCCAGTTTCGGGTAGGTCAAGCCGTATTCATTGCCGTGCAGATACAGCCAGGCCGCAGCCAGAACAGCCGGCACGTAATCCCGGGTTTCCGCCGGCCATTCGGTATACACGCTCTCCTGCCAGAAATCGCCGCCGCGTTCGCCGTAGATGCGGCGCGCTCGGCCTTCCCCGCCGTTGTATCCGGCGATGGCCATCTCAAGACTGCGGTTGAGCTCCTCGAAGCGTTCATTCATGTATTGGGCATTGGCACGCGCGGCGAACTGCGGATCGTAGCGCATGTCGTAGCCCGGTCCTGCATCAAGGCCGAAACGGCGGCCGGTGGCCGGCATGAACTGCAACGGACCGGCGGCGCCGGCTTTGGACACGGAATGTACCTTGCCGCCGGATTCCTTGGTCATCATGCCGAACAGCAGCGCTTCGGGCAGGCCGGCTTTCTCGTACTCCGGCGCCATCAGGTAACGCATGTAATGATAGTTTTCCCAGGAGTCCATGAAGAACCCGCGGTTGACGGTCAGCCAATTGGCGATTGCCGCCTGCAGCGGCTCATTGTATTTGATCAACAGCTCCAGATTGCGGGAGCCCAGCAGCTTGACGGTGGTGCCGAGCGCGGGGATGGCCTGTGGCGCCAGCGCCGACGGGGCTACGCCGGCTGCCGGCATATCCGACTGCTTGATCAATTGCTCGTAGGCACTGATGACTTTGGTCTTCGAACAGGCTTTGAGCTTGAAACACTGGTTGGCCTGATCTTCGAGATCTTCGATGGCCTTGTTCATCACCGCCAGCTGGCTGTCGTCGCCGGTTTCATAACGGTCACGGGCCTGCTGGTAAGTCTTCAGGGTCTGGTCGATCTGGCCATAAAGCGTTTCCTCGCGGGTCGGTTTTGCGGCCTCTGCGGAACCGGAAAAAAAACCGGCAAGCAGGACGGTGAAGAACATCGGGCTGATCCGCATGAAAACTCCTTGGCACATGCTTTATGCTATCCAGACTG
>CAJAPA010000154.1 GCA_903942465.1 uncultured Gammaproteobacteria bacterium | reverse complement strand
TGCTGCGCCTGATTTCGATGCTGCAGGCAATACTGCATTATCACGGCTTCATGCTCAGCAGCGATGCGCATCGGCTGTCGATTACGCGGGGTTTGCTGAGCCGTTTCAACGGCTCGCTGCCGCGTACCCGAATCCAAGCCTGGACTTTGCAACAGGGTTGGTTGCAGCGCCGGTTCAAACGCTACGCGCTGCGGGTGGATGCCGCCGCCGGCAGCAACCAGAAGCCCGAACAGCTGGAATCGCATTGGGCGCTGGCGCCGATTGCCGACGAAGCCGGCATCGCGCACATCATCGGCACGGTTTTGCCGGAGGGCTCTTGGCCGGTGGCCGAATGGCTGCCGCTGCATCCGAACGCCTGGCAGCGTCGGTTCAAGGTGCCGGCGTTTTTCCTGTTGCCGGTCAGCACGGTGTGTGTGTTCTGGTTCGGGGTTTACGGATTGCTGCCGCTGCTCGGTATTCCGTGGCTGTATGTGCAGTCGAAAATCTGGGCGCGGCACGCGGGCTATGCCCATGCCAATGGTTTGATTGCAGTGCGCGAAGGCTGGATTGGCAAACACTGGCGCTTTGCGCAAACCCGTAAAGTGCAGGCGGTTTACCTGAAGCAATCGCCGTTCGACCGCCGGCACGGCATGGCCACGGTATTCTGCGACACGGTGAATGCAGGCATGAGCGAACCGACACTGGCTGTGCGCTATCTTCCGTTCGATGAGGCGATGCGACTGCATGATACGCTCGCAGCTGAAATATCATAGAGAACGACAGCCGGCTACATCTTTTGGTTTAACTGTTAAGTACAGATATCCAGCAAGGGTGAATTTTCATCTATAAATCTTTGAATGTGGAGAATTTAATGGGAACAACTGCTTTTGCCGAGCTGGAATTCTGGCTTCTTGTGATTATGTCGATGGTCGCGCCGATGCTTCTCTGGCGTTTGCTCCATTCGAAACGCACCCCTACGCGAAGCACCATATTCAGCCTGGGCCTTGTTCTGGTGGTTATCTCCGGAACCGCGTTCTACCTTCTGCAGACGCTGGCCGCGCAATCGAAACAGTCACCCTCGCTTGCGGATGACGCCCTGTTCGCCTCGGAGCTGACGCTTTCGCTGTATCTGCTGCCGGCCCTGTTTGCAGGGATCGGAATCAATCTGATTTCCGACCGACTGATCCGTCACCTCAGGGACAGTGATGACGCCTCCGGTCGCGACGGTGAAAACGGCTGATTATGCGGATTATTCCTGCCAGAACGACGGAATGAACAGCACCAGGATGGTGAAGATTTCCAGCCGGCCGACCAGCATCGCGAAACTCATCAGCCAGGTCGAGAAATCACTGAGCGCGGTGAAGTGCATGGCGTTCAGACCGAGTGCGGGGCCCATGTTATTGATGCAGGCCGCCACCGAGGAAAAGGCAGTCACGATGTCCACGCCATCGGCGGTGAGCAGCAGGAACAGCACCAGATACACCGTGATGTAGAGCGCGCAGAATCCGGCTACCGAAATCACCACGCTTTCCGAAACGCGCTTGCCGCCCATGGTGACCAGGAACTGCGCTTTCGGATGCACCAGCTGTTTCAGCTCGCGGTAGCCTTGGCGCACCACCAGTTGCACGCGCGCCACCTTCATGCCGCCGGCGGTGGATCCGGAACAGCCGCCGATGAAGCCGATCATGATCAGCAGTACCGGCAACATGCCGGGCCAGGCGGTGAAGCCGGTGGTGAGGAAACCGGTGGTGGTGATGTTGGAAACCACTTGGAAGGCACCATGACGCAATGACTCGCCAAAACTGCCGAAGGTGCCGGACGCCCACAACATCAGCGCCACCAGCAGGCTGAAGCCGGCCAGGATGCCGATATAGGCGCGAACCTCACTGCTGGCTTGGTAATGGCTGACCGTGGCCGCCCGCCAGGCGTACCAGTGCAGACTGAAGCTGATGCCGCCGAGCAGCATGAACACGGTGGCGATGCCGTCGAGCAGGCCGCTGTTCCAATGGCCGAAGCTGGCATCATGCGTGGAGAAGCCGCCGGTGGCGATGGTGGCCATGGCGTGATTAATTGCATCGAACAGATCCATGCCGCCGAACCAGTACGCCAGTGCGCACAGCACATTCAGACCCAGATAGACGATCCACAGCGTCCGTGCGGTTTCGGCGATGCGCGGCGTCAGTTTGTTGTCTTTCACCGGACCGGTACTTTCGGCCTTGAACAGATGCATGCCGCCGATCTTCAGCATCGGCAGCACGGCAATGGCGAGAATCACGATGCCCATGCCGCCGAAGAAGTTGAGTGAAGATCGGAAGAACAGCAGGCTCTTCGGCATGGTATCCAATCCGACCAGCATCGTGGCGCCGGTGGTGGTCAAACCGGAGGTCGATTCGAACACGGCATTGGTGTAGCTGAGTTGCGGCAGTGCCAGATAGAACGGTACGGCGGTGACCAGCCCGGCAATGATCCAGATGCCGGCGGTGATCAGGAAGCCATCGCGCAGACGCAGTTCGAAGTGGCTGTGGCGGAAGACATACCAGAGCAGGGCACCGGCTACCAGGGTAGGCAGCATCGCTTCCAGGAACGGCAATACGGTCGGCTCATCCCAAATCACGGCCAGAAGCAGCGAGGGCAGGATGATCAGCGACGACAGCGCGGTGACCGCGCCGAATACCCGCAGCATGGCGCCGGTACGGCTGCTCAATGCCAGTCCACTTCTTTGAACAGGGCGATGACGGCCGGCAGATCGCGTTTGTCGGCAACGAACAGGATGATGTGATCGCCGGGTTCGATGACCACATCGTGGTGGGCGATCAGCAGTTCATCGCCACGCACGATGCCGCCGATGGTGGTCGAATCCGGCAGCGCCAGTTCGTCCAGCTCGCGGCCGACCACGCGCGAACTGCGGCGGTCGCCACGCACCACCACTTCAATCGCTTCGGCGGCGCCGCGGCGCAGCGAATACACGCGCTCGGGTGCGCCCTCGCGGATGTGCGAGAGCAAGGCGCTGAGGGTGACCGACTGCGGGCTGATGGCGATATCGATGGTGCTGCCTTCGACCAGCTCGGCGTAAGAGGCACGGTTGATCAGCGCCACCACGCGCGGACAGCCCAAGCGCTTGGCCAGCATGGCCGACAGGATGTTGGCTTCGTCGTCATTGGTGAGCGCGCAGTACACATCGGTCTGGTCGATGTTTTCTTCGCGCAGCAGATCCTCGTCGGCGCAGTCGCCGACCAGCACGATGGTATTGAGCAGATCCTCGGCGATGCTGCGGGCGCGGTCACGCGAGCGTTCGAGCACTTTCACCGAATAGCGTTTCTCCAGCGAACGCGCCAGGCGCCGGCCGATGCCGCCACCGCCGGAAATGAAGATGCGTTTGGTCAGGCGTTTGTCGGCCGAACGGAATTCGCTCATCATCGCCTTGATGGCATTCTGGTGGGCGAGGAAGAACACTTCGTCGCCGGCTTCGATGACGGTGATGCCTTCCGGCTTGACCGCATTGCCCTTGCGGAAGATGGCGGCCACGCGCACGTCCATGCCCTGCGGCAGATGCCGGCGCAGTTCGCGGATTTCATGGCCGACCAAGGCGCCGCCGTGCAGGGCGCGCACCGCCACCAGCTGGGCGCGGCCTTCGGCGAAATCCAGCACCTGCAGCGCACCGGGCGTGGCAATCAGACGCTCCACATGCCGGCAGACCAGCTCCTCGGGGCTGATGGCCGCGGTGACCGCGGCTTCGCCGCCGAGGCCCTGCTTGGCCAAGGCCAGGTATTCAAGCTCGCGCAGGCGCGCCACGCGGGTCGGTGCATCCGGCTGCTGCGCAGCAATCTGGCAGGCGATGATGTTGACTTCATCGGAAGAGGTGACCGCGACCAGCAGTTCGGCCTCATCGAGCCCGGCCTGGGCCAGCACGCTCGGCAACGAGGCATGGCCAACCACCGCACGGATGTCCAGCTTTTCGGTCAACTCGCGCAGGCGATGAGCGTCGCTGTCGACCACGGTGATGTCGTTCTGGTCTTCCACCGACAGCGCCGCGGCGACCGAGCTACCGACCTGGCCCGCACCGAGAATGAGGATTTTCATGGCAACTTCCCTGCGTTCATGGCGACCATGATAGCGGAGTCCTCCCATCGGCGCACCGTTTGTTACACTGACGGCAGCCCTACTGGAACCCCCGCATGCGCAGTCTGTTCGTCCATATCGGCAGCCACAAGGCCGGCAGCACCGCGCTGCAGGACAGCCTGTTGGCCAACCGCGGCAGCGATACCGGGTTCCGCTTCCTGCACCACCCTCGCCTGCGCACGCATTCCGTGCTGGCCGCGATGTACAAACCGTTCGAAACCCTGGACCATACCATCCGCCTGCAGATGCCGGATCCAGAGGCGGTGGCGCTGGTGCGTCGCAACTTCTGGCAGCGCATTCCGGAACACTTCCCGGACGCGGACAATGCGGTACTGTCCTCGGAATACCTCAGCGCGGTCGATGCCGACGCGGTACGACGCTTCCGCGATGAGGTTGAAGCCATGGGCTACGGCCGCTTCCGGATCCTGCTCTACGTGCGCGAGGCCGTGTCGCGTTTCACATCGGGCATCCAGCAGGCGGTGAAATTCCGCAATGATGTGCCGCGCATGGATCCGCGCATCCTTTACTTCAATTTCCGCGAACAGATCGAAACCTGGGAATCGGTCTTCCCGGGCGAGGTCGAAGTGCGCGCCTTCGAGCGCGGACAGCTGACCGGGGGTTGTGTGGTCGCCGATGCCTACAGCCGCATTTCCGAATTCTTCGGCATTGAGGCACACCCGGCCAAGGCCGTGGATTCCAACCGTTCAATGTCGACGGAAACCCTGTTCTGCCTGTACAACCTGTATCGGCATCTGGATACCGACCAGTTTTCAGCGGCGCAGGTGCGGATACAAAGCGGGCTGCACAAGCAGATCGAAACCCTGGTCCAGGACAGCGTGTCCGCCCCGTCCCGCATCACGCTGCGCCCGGCAGTGGCACGTATGGTGTACGAGCGCCACCGGGCCGATTACGACTGGCTGGCGCAGCATTACGGTGTCCGCTTTCCGGACCCGGCCATACGGACTGACAACGCGGAAGAAGCGCCTTTGCGCCTGTCGGATCCGGCGACACTGGCTGAAATCGTGCAGCCGCCGGACGGGCGCGTGCTGATCCAGTTGTTGGGGAAAATCGGAGCCGACGGTTTATTCCGCAGCCGCTGATTCCGGGCAAGCGGCAACCGCCTCGATATTCACCAGCCACCAGCTGCGGCGGTTGGCCTTTTCCAGCGCGAGCGTGCCCGGTCCGCCGTAGGCGATGCAGGCCAATTCCTTGTTCTCATGCACCAGCAACAGCCGGGTCTGCGGGCTCTGGCGCATCCAGGCCATGCCGCGGGCGAGCTGCACGGCATCGGGCTGCCGGAATCCGAACTCGGTGACGCTGCCGCGTGCCTGCAGCAGATTCTGTTCTTTCCAGGCCACCATGCCGATCTCCGTGCCCGGTCCGGCCTGCACGAAGGCCTGCTGCATCAGCTTGCGCGCGGAACTGCTGGCATCCAGCACCGGATGCGCCACCAGACCATAGCCGAGCCATAACGCCCCCAGACTGATGGCAACGGCCGCCAGCACCTGCCGCGTGCGCGCCCACAGACCGGCCAACAGACTGATGCCGCCGCAGGCCACCAGCATCCACCACAGCCATTGGACTTCCGCGCCGAGGCCGCGCTCGATGACCAGGGCTTCGGCAAAGCCGGCCCGGCCGCTCAGTGCGGCGATACCGAGACCGGTGAAAATCAGGCCGAGCATGAGCACGAACGCCAGCAGCGCGATGCGGAATCCGCGGCGTTCACTGATCCCCTGCAGATAGGGTGCCGCCGCCAAGGCGAAGGCCGGCAGGGCCGGCAGAATGTACATGTCGCGTTTGCCGGAACTGAGACTGAAAAACAGCACCACCAGTGCGCCCCACAGCAACGGAAACAGCACGCGCAGATCGCGTTCGGCAAACGCCTTGCGCCAGGGCGTAATCAGCCAGAACCAACTCAAGGAGAACGGCAGCCAGAACAGCGCGATGATTTCGGCGAAGTACCAGAACGGTTCGTGATGGTGCCAGGGATTGGCATAGCGTTCGGCGGTCTGCTTGAACAGGATGTTGTTGAGGTATTCGGCATGCTCGGGGTTGCCCGAATTCAGACCCAGATAGACGATGGACGACAGCCAGAGTCCGATCGGCAGCAGGAAGCATCCGGCGGCCGCCAGCCAACGCCAGCCGTCGCCACGTTGTGCCGGCGACATCGGCGTGCATTGCCAATGCCGATACGCCGCGAGAGGCAGTAACGCCAGAAGCGGCAGGAAGCCGACACCCTTGGTGATCACGCCCAGGCCGGCCAAGGCGAAGCCGCCGCAGAGCAGACGCCAGTCGCGTTCCAGCAGCACATGCCGCGCGATGAGATAAAACGAGGCCGTGGTCATCAACACCAGGGTTGGATCGATCTGGGCACGCTTGAATTGATACATGAACTGCAGGGAGACCAGCACCGCGGCCGCCGCCCAGAAGCCGGCGCGCGGCTGCCACAGACGGCGTCCGAGATCGTACACCAGCCACAGCACCGCCATGCCCGACAGCAGGGACGGCAACAGGAAACTCCAGCGCCAACTGCCGATCAGGAAATACGTGAGCGCCAATAGCCAGAAATACACCGGCGGTTTGTCAGGGTAGAGCTCGATGCCGCGATGCGGAAACAGCCAGTTGCCACTGTCCACCATCTGTTTGGCGACCAGCACGAAGCGCGGCTCGTCGGCCGGCCAGGGATCGCGCAGGCCGTAGCCGGCGAACAGGATGACGAAAGCGATGGCGAAAAACCACCAAACGGCTTTGTCGGACAGCGTCGTCGGCATGTTGCGGACTTCAGGCATCGATGTCCTTCTCCCGGGCAGTCAGGCGCGGCGCGCCAGTGTACCTAGGATACCGCAGTGTCCGGTGCCTGCCGAGCCGGCTGCCGTCGCCGGCACTCAGACCGCGCTGGTGGTTTCCCGCAGGACCAGCTCGGAGCGGATCATCACTTCCACCGGAATGTCCGGCTGTTCGCGGAGCTTGGCAATCAGCAGCTGGACCGCTTTGGCCGCCATCGCTTCGATCGGTTGACGCACCGTACTCAGGGCCGGCCAGACCTGGCTGGCCAGCGGAATATCATCGAAGCCGACCACCGACAGGTTGCCGGGAACGCTGACGCCGAATTTATGCGCGATGCGCATGACACCGGCGGCCATGTCGTCATTGGCGGCGAAGATCGCGGTCGGCGGCTGCGTCAGTGCCAGAAGCGCCGCACCGGCGACTTCACCGGAATCGAAGGAGTTGTAGCCCTGCACCACGTAGTCTTCACGCGACGGCAGACCGAGCTCGCGCAGTGCGGCACGGTAACCCTCCAGACGCAGACCGACCGCGCGGTGATCCGGGTGTCCGGCGATGAAGGCGATGCGACGGTGGCCGAGCGCAAACAGCGCGCGCGTCATCGCCACGCAGGTGCGTTCGTCGTCAGTCACCACCTGCAGGATATCGCCGCGGATTTCCGCCGGCGCGATCGCCACCACCGGCACGCCGGCGGCAACCAGCGCATCCACGGCAGCGGTCATGTCGGACAGCGGCGGGGTCAGGATGACGCCGTCGAAGCGGCCCTGCCGGTGCAGATTGATGATCTCTTCGCTGATGGTTTTGTTGCCGAATTCGCAGGGGTGCAGCAGCAGGTCGTAACCGGCCTCCTGACAGGACTGCAGCGCGCCGCGCTGGACCTGATGGATATAGTTGGGGCTCGGGTTGTCATACAGCAGTCCGAGCGTCAGCGATTCACGGGCGGCCAGACTGCGGGCCGAGTGGTTCGGGCTGTACCCGAGTGCCGTGATGGCGGTCTGCACCAGCGAACGGGTCGCCGGCGCGACATTGGGTTCGTTGTTGAACACGCGCGACACGGTTTTGATCGAAACGCTGGCCAGCGCCGCAACATCGCCGATGGTCGGGCGGCCCGGACGGAGTAGGGCGGCCGGTGCAGCGGGCGGCATGCTGCGCTTCGTGGTTTTTGCGGTGAACTTGCTCGGTTTTCGGGGCTTGGATTTATTCACGGGGCGCTTCACAACGGATGACGGCCTTTCCGGCCATGCCCGGCACCATGCGCACGCCGGTGATGCCCAGCGACAGCTTGCCGGAGGTGGCGATCAACATACCGGTGTCCACGCGTTTGAGGTCGGCGCCGGCTTTTTCAAAACAGTAAAGATCCATGCTCAGCGAGAACCAGGTATTCAGGGGTGCGCGCTTGAAGACGTCACTGAGGTTGCCTTTGGCGCCGCAGGGATAGCCGCAATCGATGCGTAATTCTACCGGCTGCGTCGGCCGCGATTCAAGCATCATGTCGATGACCAGCGCGCCGCCGGATTTACGCAGGGCCGTCAGGTCCTGCGGCGAAGTGCTGTTCAGGAACACCTGTCCGACGCCGCTGCCGTTCCACACCACCCGCCGCGAGTCTTCCTGGACTTTGCGGTCGAAGGAACTGACCGTGACCGCGCCATTGGCGGAGGTGGTGGTGTTGCCGGTCACCGGCAGGCTCCAGCCGCCTTTGTCGCCGAGCGAAAGTTTCCAGGGTGCTACCGGGCCGCGTTCGAACAGGATGATTTCAGCGGCGGCGGTGACGACTTCGGCGGCACCGAATTCGGGCAGGTCATCGGCAAGCGCTGAAGGCTTGGCGTAGCTCAGGCCATAGCCGGTATTGAACAGGGGTTTGGGGGCACTGGCGTCACGGATGACCCGGGCCTGCTGCGGCTCGGCCGGCCAACGGAAGGGCAGGCGGCCGGTGAAATCGTAGGCAATGCCGCCGTCGGCTTTACGGAACAGCACATCGGCGATGCCCGCGCCTTCCGAGCCCGGCAACCACGCCGCCACAAAGGCATCGGATTGATTGAGTTCCGGATTGGTCCACAGCGGACGGCCGCTCAGCAATACAGTGACCACTGGGATGCCCTGGGCTTTGAGTTTCTTCAACAGCGCCAGATCGGCCGGCCGGGCGCGCGCCTGGTTGAGATCGCGGCGGTCGCCCTGGCCTTCGGCATAGGGCTCTTCGCCGATGACCACGATGGCGGCATCCGGTTTGGTTTTGTAACTGCCGTCCAGGCTGCGCTCGACACTGCCGCGCCCCTGCAGGGCATCGGCGATGCCTTTGTAGATCGAGGTCGCGCCGGGGAAGTCGGCATTGCTGTTGCCGGTGCCCTGCCAGGTCAACGTCCAGCCGCCGGACTGGCGGGCGATGTCATCGGCGCCATCACCGGCGACCAACACATGCGTGTCGGTTTTCAGCGGCAGCAGGCCTTTGTTGTTTTTCAGCAAGACCAGCGATTCCCGCACGGCACGACGCGCCAGAGCGCGGTGCTCGGCGGCACCGACCGGTTTCGCCGGCTTGGCGGCCAGACGCTGCGACGGACGCGGCGCATCGAGCAGGCCGGCACGCATCTTGACACGCAGGATGCGGCGCACGGCATCATCGATGCGGGTCATCGGGACCTGGCCGCGTTTGACCGAAGCCAGCAGATTGCCATGGAAGGCTTTCCATTCTTCCGGCACCATGAACAGATCGATGCCGGCCAGGACCGCAGGTACGCAATCGGCATTCGAACAGCCGGAAACCTGGCCGATGCCGTTCCAGTCGCTGACCACGATGCCGTCGAAACCCAGACGTCCTTTCAATACCTGGTTGAGCAGATACTCATGGCCGTGCAGCTTCTTGCCCTGCCAGCTGTTGAACGAAACCATCACCGTCTGCGCACCGGCACCGAGCGTGCCGCGGTAACCGGCACCATGCACGGCGGCGAGCTCGGCCTCACTGATCCGGGCATCGCCCTGATCGACGCCATCGGCGGTTGCGCCATCACCGATGAAATGCTTGGTGGTGGCGATGACGCGGTTGTGGCGGAGGAAATCGGCGCTGCCGGCGCGGCCCTGCAGTCCGTTGACCAGCGCGGTTCCGAGCGATTTGACGATATCGGGATTTTCCGAATAGCTTTCATAGGTACGGCCCCAGCGGAAATCGCTGGCCACCGCCACGGTCGGCGCGAACACCCAGCCGATGCCGGTTGCGGCGACTTCTTCGGCGGTCGCTACGCCGATGGCCTCGACCAGGGCCGGATCATTGGCTGCGCCCAGCCCAAGATTGTGCGGAAACAGCGTGGCACCGAAAACATTGTTGTGGCCGTGCACGGCATCGGTGCCCCAGAGCACCGGTATGCGGGTGCCGCCGACATCCACGGCGGCATCATGGTAGGCATCGGCAAGTGCCAGCCAATCGTCCGGCTTGGCCTGCTTGTTGGTCTGCGGGAACGAACCGCCGCCGTTCAGGACCGAACCGAGCGCGTATTTGCGGACGTCCGCTGGCGTGGCGCTGCGGATTTCGGCCTGGATCATCTGGCCGACTTTCTGCTCGAGCGTCATCGCGGCAAGGATGCCGTCAATGCGTTTTTCGAGCGCTGGATCGGCCGGAACGGGGTTGGGGATGGGTTGCCAATTGGCGCTGTTTCCGGTGTCCTGCGGCGTACCGTAGATCGGTGCCGCCATCAGCGCGGCCAGACATACGGCTGCGGTCAATCGCTTGTTCATCGTGTGCTCCAACCCGGTGTAACCGGACGCCGAAGCGTCCGGTTACACGGATGACAATCAGAAATCTTTGTGGAACTTGATCCCGTAGGAACGTGGCGGGAAGAAGCTGGCCTTCATGTAACCCGGACCCGGATCGGCCCACTGACGGACCAGTTTATCGGTCAGGTTATAGATGTACAGCTCGGAGCTCCAGCCATCCATGGTGTCCACCAGACGCAGCGAGGCGTTGAAGGTGGCGAACGCGCGCTGGCCGCTGTGGAACGGACCTTCGTCGAAGTTGTTGTCGGCGAAGAACATTTCGCTCTGCCAATGCATGGAGATGTTCGGAATCAGCAGCTTGCCTTCGCCGAACTTGGCGGAATCCAGCGCAAAGGTATGCTCCATGGTGATGTTGGTGGAGAATTCCGGCGACCAGGGCAGCTTCTTGCCGCGGTAGTCGGCCGGGCGGCGCAGGCTGTTGTCCGGACGGACCTGGGTCGGATCTTCCGGCGCGCACTCGGATAGACCGAGGTAGGCGCGTTCGAAACAGAACCAGCCGTCTTCAGCACCGGGGAACTTGGTGATGGTGGCATCCAGATAGGTGAACCAACCGTACACGCGTCCGCCTTTCCACGGCAGCCAGTCGAACTCGATTTCCAGACCCTTCACTTCGGCTTCCGCGATGTTGGTGGTCAGCAAGGTACCGATGTCGCGGTTGCTGACCTGCGATTTGCCGACGATGGCCCAGGTGGTGCGCTGCATGTTGTCGTATTGGGTGAAGAACACATTGCCGAGCAGGTTCAGCTTGCCGTCGGCAAGACGGGCCTTGAAACCGGCTTCGAAGGTGGTGGTTTCTTCCGGCTCGTAGGCGAACGCAGTCAGACCGCCGGCGCAATCGCAGACATTGACCTTGTCGCCGAAACCGCCGGCTTTGTAACCGGTGGCGGCGTAACCGTACAGGAACCAGTTTTCGTTCAGCTCGTAATCGGCGCCGAGGCGCCAGGTGCCCTTGCTCCACTTGGCCGAGAAGGTGTTGTCGGTACCCGGCACGCGGTCGATGAAATCTTCGGCCAGCGAACCCATCGAGTCATCCAAGACATTGCCTTGATTCCAACCGCCACTCGTCGACCATCCCGGGACGAT
>CAJAPA010000153.1 GCA_903942465.1 uncultured Gammaproteobacteria bacterium | reverse complement strand
GTGGCGCTGATTATTGCCGGCGTCGCCATCCTGAAGCTCGCGCACTAAAATGATTCAAGTCAAGATCGATGGCGTTAATACCGACTGGAACACCTTCCTCGGCGCACTGCCCGCCGTCAGCCCCTTGCCCTTTGCATTGCACAGCCAGCCCTGCTGCCGACTGGATCTGAGCGCAGGTAACGCGGCGCTACAGGGTTTCGATCCGGGCGTGACCGCGGATTTCAGTGCCTTCATTGAGCAACAGATTGCCGCCGCAGGCGCCGTCTTTGCCGCCGGCGGCTACGGCGAAAACCGCACCCTGTATGCCATGAGCCCGGTGTTCTCGGCGCAGGGCGACGGCAGCGAACCGCGCACGCTGCACTTGGGGGTGGATCTGTGGCTTCATGCGGGTACCGGCGTGCATGCGGTGCTGCCCGGCCGCGTGCATTCCTGCCAGGACAACGCCGCTTTCGGCGATTACGGACCGACCCTGATTCTGCAACACACGCTCGGTGGCCGCGTGTTCTACACGCTGTACGGACACTTGGCGCGTGAAAGCCTGGAGGCCTCGCCGGTGGGCCGCGTTGTTGAGGCCGGCGAAGTGCTGGGCTGGCTCGGCGCGCCGGAGGTGAACGTGGGCTGGCCGCCGCATCTGCATTTCCAGATCATCACCGATCTCTTGGATTACATCGGCGATTATCCCGGTGTGTGCCGGCCTTCGGAAGCGGCGCAGTGGCTGGCACGCTGCCCGGATCCGAATCTGTTGCTGCGCCTGCCGGCCCTGGTCTCCGGATAGAAAGACCACTCGGGACGCCGGGCATTTAGTGCCCTATACTGGGCGCAGGATCGACGCAATCAGGGGATGTTGCGTGTGGCCCGGTTGACGACTCCCTCTGCAGCAGACACCGGCCGGACACCGCGCCCGGTGCCGTGCAGCCCTTGCATCCCGTTCTTTGTTGCCGGAGCCGTCATGAATCTTGAAACCCTCGCGAGTCTTTCCCAGATTGTCGGCACCGTCACCATCGTGGGCGGCACGGTGTTCGGCCTGATCCAACTCTGGGAACTGAAAAAGCAGCGCCGCAACGCGGTGGCCGGCGACCTGATGCGCACTTTCATGGATGCCGATCTGGCGCAGGCCATCACCCTGATCCGCGCCCTGCCCGATGGCGTGTCGGCCGAAGAGCTGCGCAGCGCCGGACCGGAAACCGAACGCGCCGCGGTGCTGATCTGCACCACTTTCGAAACCATGGGCCTGCTGGTGTACCAGCGTATCGCGCCGTTTTCGCTGGTGATGGAGCTGGCCGGCGGCATCACCGTGGTCATGTGGCACAAGCTCGGCCCGTGGCTGACCCAGATCCGCAAAGAACAATCACAACCGTCCTGGGCGGAGTGGTTCCAATGGCTGGCCCAGCAATGCGAGCGTCACAAGAATCCGGGCGCACCGGCCTATGTGCTGCACGACAACTGGACGCCTTGAGCTTATCGCTGCAGCGTAAGGCGCTGCGGGTTTGGCTACACTGGTGCGCCTGTCTTCCCGTTCTGTCTTGGAGTGATACTGATGCCGCAGGCAAACACGATGCGTACCCGGATCATTCTCACCCTTGCCGTGGCCGCTTATGAAATGGTCCACCTCGGTTGGGAATACGCGCACGGTGGCGTGGTCAGCCACCACATTCTGCAACGGCCGGATCTGCCCGCGATTTCGAACGGGTGGGGTCTCGTGCTGCTTCCCGTGCTGGCATGGTTACTGATCGGCCGGATGCAGTCCAGAAACGCGCAGCAATCAAAAGCCTTCCCCTCCCGCGACATGACGCTGCGCTTTGTGGCGGCCCTGACCTACGGGGCCGGGCTTGCCACGGCCTTCAGCCTGGGCTATGAAAGCGTAACCACAACGCTGTTCTTCAGCCTGTTTGCGCTGGCCTTGCTGACCGCCCTGTACAGGGCCGAGCTTGTGCTTGGCTTCGTGCTCGGCATGAGTTTCGTTTTCGGTGCCGTGCTGCCGACCCTCATTGCCGGTATTTTCGCAGGGCTTTCCTGGCTGCTGCATGGTC
>CAJAPA010000152.1 GCA_903942465.1 uncultured Gammaproteobacteria bacterium | reverse complement strand
TTGCCGGCTTTTCGGGCTTTGGCCTGTTCGGCCAGCTCACGCATGCGCCGCAGCTCATCCGGGCTGATGATGTGACGCTCGGGCCGGCGCTGGCTTTCCACGCGGCTGCTGAGCAGGTTCCAGGAACCCAGAAACAGGAACACCAGCGCCATCACCACCAGAAAGCCGACGCCGCGGGTGCTGAGATCGGCGAACATGGCCATGGCAATAGCACCGACACTGAGCAGGTAATAGAGGATGTACATAGGCGTTCTCCGTGATGCCTGCGATTATAGCAACGGCGAGAACAGCCGGGCACCGGCCTGTGCCAGGCGCTCGCCCAGGGGCAGCCGTTGTTTCGGATCGAAGCGGCGTGATTCGCCGAGATAGCCGTACAGGATGCGTGCCAGCCGGTCGCCGAGATCGCTATTTTCGAACAGTACCGACAGTTCGAAATTGAGGCGGAAACTGCGCCGGTCGAAATTGGCGCTGCCCAGAATGACCGTGCCGTCGTCGACCAGCAGGGCCTTGGTGTGCAGCATGCGCGGGAATTCGTAGATGCGGACGCCGGCTTCGGCCAGCACATCGAAATAGGAGCGTGCGGCCAGGGTCACCATCCGGCTGTCGCTGTGGCGTGGCACCACCAGTGCGGTATCGACGCCGCTGAGTGCGGCCGAGGTCAGCGCCATCATCGCCGCTTCGCTCGGTACGAAATACGGGGTGACCAGCAGCACGCGTTTGCGGGCGCCGGTGATGGCCTCGACCTGGGCGCGGTGGATCGGCTCCCAAGGCGTGTCCGGCCCGGCCGCCAGTACCTGTGCGGTCACCGGCCCGGCCTGCGCCGGCGGCGGCAGGAAATAGCGGGCATCGGCCTTGAAGCGGCCGCCGGCATACAGCCAGTCGGCCACGAACGCCAGTTGCAGCCAGCGCGCGATTTCGCCCTCGGCGCGGAAATGCAGATCAACGTAGGCATCGGCGCGTAGACTTTCGTTTTCCTCGTCGGTGATGTTGATGCCGCCGGTAAAGCCGGTGATGCCGTCGATGACCACGATCTTGCGGTGCGAGCGGATGTTGATCTGTGGTCGCCACAGCCGGCGCAGAAAGAACGGATGGAAGAACGCGATTTCCACGCCGGCGTCACGCAATGGCTTGAGGAATGCTTCGCCGATCTTCTTCGAACCGAGCCGGTCGAGCAGCAGCCGCACTTCGATGCCGCGTCGTGCCTGACGGACCAGGGCATCGCGGATGCGGGTGCCGGTGATGTCCGGCTCGAAGATGTAGTACTCGAGGTGGATGTGATGGCTGGCGGCATCGAAGGCCCGCTCCAGCGCGTCGTAGGTGGCCGCGCCGTTCACCAGCAGATCCACCTGCACGGCACTGCTCGGTGCGAACCCGGAAGCGGCGGCGTTCAGCCGCATCAATGCATCGGCATTGTCGGCCAGATTGGCTTCGGTCAGCGGCATCAGACCGGCGCGTGCCTTGCTGCGTTTCAGGTTCTGCCGTTTGATCCGGGTCGGGCCGAGGAAGTGGTAAATCAGAAAGCCGATGTAGGGCAGCAGAATCAGCGACAGCAGCCAGCTCAGCGTGGCGATCGGTTCGCGTTTCTGCAGCAGGATCCAGGCGCTGAGCAACAGCACATAAAGCAGCCAGAGCAGGCCGAGCACCAGAGAGATGTTCGGCCAGGCCGCCTGCAGATGCATCCAGGCATTCAGCGCGGCAGTGATCATGCCCGGTTTCCGTAAATGCTTTCGGCGCGCTGGAACAGGACCCAGCTGGTGGCGATGTATTTGGCGCCGCCCTGCGGCCGGTTGCCGCGGTGGGTATGGCTGAAGCCGGCCGGGGCGATCAGGAAGGCACCGGTTTCCGGCGTGATTTTCCGCTGCTGGTGGAAGAACTCGGTTTCACCGGCGCCGAATCCGTCGTTCAGATAGGTCGTCCACAGCAGCACGCGGTGCAGGCTTTCGGCACCGGCATCCTTGGGGTAGTGTTCGCAGTGCCAATAGGGATAGCCCCCTTCATCGGCTTCGTAGCGCTGCAGATTGACCGGTCCGGGCCGGAACACGGCCCGCAGCAGATCGCCGAGCGCTTTGTCGTCGAGCGCCCGGATGTCATCGTGCTGGTAACGCACGCGTTGGCCATCCGCGGTTTGCCGTTGCAGCAGCAGCGGCGCGATCAACACATACGGATACGCACGCACATAAGCGAGCAGGGCGCGGAACATGGCGGTGTTGAGTTCACGCTCGACGTCCTGCCAATCCGGATGCTGGTTGAGCTGGATGTCCTGGCTGTGTTTCAGATCCGGCATCACCCCGCCGCCGACGCGGCCCGGCACCGCCAGGCGGCTGTCGTCGAACTGCCGGATGATTTCGGCACAGCGCTCGGTGCTCAGCAGGCCCGGGTAAACGCCGATGAAGTCGGTTTCCGACATGCTCAGCCGCGGTCGTATTCGTGGTGATAGCGCTCGGCTTCAGCCACTTCGTTGCGCGAGCCCAGAAACACCGGTACGCGCTGGTGCAGGGCTTCGGGTTGCACATCGAGCATGCGTCCGCGCCCGGTACTGCAGGCGCCGCCGGCCTGCTCGAGAATGAAGCCCATCGGGTTGGCTTCATACATCAGGCGCAGCCGTCCGGGTTTGCTCGGATCCTTGGTGTCGGCCGGATAGATGAAAATGCCGCCGCGGGTCAGGATGCGGTGCACTTCCGACACCATGCTGGCGATCCAGCGCATGTTGAAATCCTTGCCGCGCGGGCCGGTTTTTCCGGCCAGCAGATCGCGGATGTAGTCCTGCATCGGCGGCTGCCAGAAGCGCTGGTTCGACATGTTGATGGCGAATTCGCGGGTGTCTTCCGGCACCTGCACGTCGCTGCGGGTGAGAATGAAACTGCCCTGTTCGCGGTCGAGGGTGAACATATGGGTGCCGCGGCCGAAGGTCAGCACCAGAATCGTGCTCGGGCCGTACACGGTGTAGCCGGCGCAGACCTGCGCGCTGCCGGGCTGAAGGAAGTGTTCGTCGCGCGGCTCGGTCACACCGTCCGGGCAGCGCAGCACCGAAAAGATGGTGCCGACCGAAACGTTGACGTCGATATTGGAACTGCCGTCGAGCGGATCGAACAGCAACAGGTAGTTGCCGCGCGGATAGCTGCTCGGAATGGCATGTGCGTGTTCCATTTCCTCCGAGGCCAGGCCGGCCAGATGGCCGCCCCATTCATTGGCTTCCAGCAGGATTTCGTTGCTCAGCACATCGAGCTTCTTCTGGGCTTCGCCCTGCACATTGCCGGTGCCGGCATCGCCGAGCACGTCGCCGAGAGCACCTTTGCCGACCGCGGTTGAAATGGTCTTGCAGGCACGCGCCACCACTTCCAGCAACAGGCGCAGATCCGCGTTAATATGGCCTTGGTGCTGCGCTTCGATCAGATAGCGCGACAGGGCGGTCGGTTTCATGGGCGAAGTCCTGATGCGGTTTGTCGTATTGTAATGCGTGACGGGAAACAGAACGGAGTCCGATGCAGATTTTTTCCAGCTATCCCCTGCTACCGGCGCTGATGACGGCCTTGGGCATTGGCCTGATGATCGGCATGGTGCGTGAGCGTACCCATCTGGAAACCTTCGCCGGCGTGCGCACGCATGCGCTGACCGCCCTGGCTGCGGTGCTGTCGACCAGTCTGGGCCCCGGCCCGTTCCTGATCCTGCTCGGTCTGGTGCTGGTGCTGGTATCGCTGGCGTACTGGCGTTCGGCCGCACAGGATGCCGGCCTGACCGGCGAAATCGCGCTGATGGTGACCGCGCTGCTGGGCTCGTTGGCCGTCACCCAGACCGCGTTGGCGGCCGGGCTGGGTGCACTGGCAGCCGTGCTGCTGTACGCCAAAACGCCCTTGCACCGCTTCGCCAAGGAAGTGCTCAGTGAACGGGAAGTGCACGATGGCATCATCCTGCTGGCCAGCGCTCTGATTGTCCTGCCATTGCTGCCCGACCGCGCCATCGACCATTTCGGCGTGCTCAATCCGGCCAAGCTCTGGCGTCTGGTGGTGCTGGTGATGCTGGTCGGCGCCATCGCCCATGTGGCCTTGCGACTGGTCGGCAACCGTTGGGGCCTGCCCTTGGCCGGCTTTTTTTCCGGATATGTGTCGTCCACCGCGGCCACGCTCAGTTCGGCCGGCACCGCGCGCGCCGAGCCTGAATTGAAATCCCCGGCCTTGGCGGCGGCGCTGCTGGCCAATGTCGCTTCCTTGAGTCTGTTCATTCCAATCCTGCTGGCCATGGCACCGGCCTACCTGCACGCGATCCGTTTCGAGCTGGCGGCGGCCATTGCGGTGCTGGTGCTGCTCAGCGTGTTCGGGCTGCGTTACAGCCGTGACGCCATCACCGAATCCTCGGTCGCGCAGAAACGCATGTTCCGCATCCAACATGCGCTGGCGCTGGTGGCCATCATCGCCGCCATCCTGTTTCTGACCGCCTATCTCAATGAAGTGCTGGGTTCCGAGTGGGCGGTGGCGCTGGCGCTGTTCGCCTCCGCCGCCGAGCTGCATGCGGCCTTGATTGGCGTGGCCGAGCTCAGCAAGGCCGGAGCCTTGCCGCATCCCGAATGGGGCTTCTTCGGCCTGCTGTTGGTGAGCTTTACCGTCAAAACCGGCATCGCCTGGTATGCCGGCGGCCGTGATTTCGCTTGGCGTTTCGGGGCCGCGATGCTGACCGCGCTGGGTGTGGTCGTTGCAGTGATATTGCTCCGGGGCTGAAGCCCTCAGATATCGCCGTCGGCCAGCCAGCCTTCGCCGCTGCCGCGGTGGAACACGCGATCGCTGTCGAGCACGGATCCGGCGGGAATCGCCTCAAGGCCCTGCAGTCGCCCGTACACCGGTTCGAAATCGGCGAAGGTGGCGTCGAACAGCTGTTGAAAGCTGTCGATCACGAAATAGGTTTTCTGGTAGGTGTCGATGCGGTAACGCGTGCGCATCACGCGCTGCAGGTCGAAGCCGATGCGGTTCGGCGCCGGTGAATTCAGACTGTAGTCGCACTCACCTTTTGAGCTCAGAATGCCGGCGCCGTAGATGCGTAGGCCATCGGCGGTGTCAATCAGGCCGAATTCGACCGTGTACCAATACAGGCGGGTCAGTTGCGCCAGCGCCTCGGGGCCGAAGCTGTGCGCACGCAGACCGCCTTGGCCGTAGGCGCGCATGTAATCGGCGAACACCGGATTCATCAGCAGCGGCACATGCCCGTACAGATCATGGAACAAATCAGGTTCCGACAGGTAATCGAGTTGCTCGGGCCGGCGGATCCACCAGGTCACCGGGAAGCGGCGGTTGGCCAGATGCTCGAAGAAATCCAGCTCCGGCAACAGGCCTTCGACGCCGATGATCTGCCAGCCGGTGGTGGCCTGCAGAATCGCGTTCAATTCACTGAATTTGGGAATGCCGGCCTCGCCCATGCCCATGGCGGCGGTGGCATCCAGGAATTCGCGGCAGGCCTGCTGGCCCAGCTGCGCCTGTTGGCGTCGGAATAATGTCCGCCATACCTCATGATCGGTTTCGCTGTAGCTGTCCCAGGGTTGTTCAACCACGCCCGTGGTGTATACCGGTACGGAACCCTTATCGGTCTGCTGGTGTTCAACGCGTTGCGGTGTGGTCATGGCGGATTCCCCGGTGCTTGCCGGCATTTTACTCCGCTTGCCGTGTGAAGGAATGATTCCGATCAAGAATCCGGGCGACGGAACGGCACTACATTATCCCCGCCACGGGCGTCCGGTCGGTGCCAGAGCACCGGCACGTCCTGCGGTTTCTCCAGTTGCAGTTCGGTGTCCGCCTCGTCCGTCTCGGGTTCCAGATCCCAGCTGTACAGACGCTCCGGGGCCCGCTCATCCCGTCCGGCAAAGGCCAGCCCGCACAGGAAGCCGACGACCGCACCGGACAGATGGTATTCCCAGGACACCCCGGCCTCCTGCGGCAAGACCGAGAGCACCATGCCGCCGAAGAAAAACAGCGCCAGCATCAAGCCGGTCAATGACATCCGGTCGCGCCGGCGCAGGCCTTGGGCAATCAGGAAGAACATCAGGCCGACGGTGACCCCGCTGGCGCCGATGTGGTGGCCGCCGAGGCTGATGAACCAGGTGCCCAGACCGGAACCGATCCAGACCAGAGGAAGTGCCGCCCGACTGGCGCGCGGAAACAGACTGCCGGCGATGGTGCCCAGAATCAGGATGGCAAAGGCATTCGAGGCCAGATGCTCGAACGAGCCGTGCAGCAAGGGCGCGGCCAGCACGCCGACCAGCCCTTCGATTTTCTGGGGCTGAATGGCCAGTGTACGGGTCGCGAACAAGCGGTCCTGCATCAGGAATACCGCCAACAGCACGGCAACCCAGCACAGACTGACGGTCAATGCCTTGTGGAACTGCAGCTTGACGCGGCCGAGGTAGGCGGCGCTGCGGGTTTGGTAGAGGGTTTCGGCGTCCATTGATAGGAAATGGGGCCTGTGCCCGAAAGCACAAGCCCCGTTTCAAGCCTTTTCCCGGACTTATTCGTCCTTGAGCAGGTATTCCTCGCCGACCGCGGCCTTTTTTTCCTTCGGCTTGATGATCAAGCTGAATACCATGGCGGCGGCGATCAGGGCGGCTACCACGCTCAGGGAAATACCGACCGGAATTTTGTAAAAGTCCACAATCAGCATTTTCACGCCGATGAATATCAAGACCAGTGCCAGACCGTAGGCCAGCAGGTGGAATTTCTCGGCCATGCCGGCCAACAGGAAATACAGGGCGCGCAGGCCAAGAACGGCAAACACGTTCGAGGTCAGCACGATGAACGGATCGGTGGTGATGGCGAAAATGGCCGGAATGGAATCAACTGCGAAGATCACGTCGGTGAAAGCGACCATGATCATGACCACGAACAGCGGGGTGTATTTCTTGATGCCGTCTTCGCGCACGATGAAGGATTCACCGTGGTAATGACGGGTCAAGGGCAGGTGACCGGTAATCCAGCGCAGAATCGGGTTTTTCTCCATATCCGGCTCTTGTCCGGCAGCCCACAGCATTTTAGCGCCGGTGGCCAGAAGGAACAGACCGAAGAAGTAAAGGATCCAGTGGAATTTCTGGATCAAGGCGGCGCCGATGAAAATCATGATGGCGCGCAACACGATGGCACCGAGCACGCCGTAGATCAGCACACGCTGCTGCGAGGGTGCCGGCACCGCGAAGTAGGTGAAGATCATCAGGAACACGAAAATGTTATCGACCGCCAGGGCCTTCTCGACCAGATAACCGGTCAAAAATTCCATGCCAATCCGGTCGGCATCCGGGCTGCCGCTGTCTTTCAGGTACCACCATAGGCCTGCGTTGAAAATAAAGGCCAAGGCGATCCAGGCCATGCTCCAGATCAGGGCTTCTTTGGTGCTGACCTTATGCGGCCCATTGGCTTTAAGCACCAACAGGTCGACGAGGAGCGCCAAGATGACAAATATAGTGAAAACCGCCCACATGGTGGGGGTGGCAATGCTGATCATGCAAAACTCTCCATTCGCAACAGAATAAAACCCCGAGGGCATCGAGGTGCTGCGAAGGTCTTGCTAGCAGATGAACTGCCTATCGAACCGGGGGCGGTGGCCCCGTGCTGACGACGCGATAGCGGGAGCTACTCCCCTTCGGCGCCCATCATAGCCGGATTGCCCGGAAAAGTCATCTTGCGCGTTTACGCTTACAATACAAACATGAACCAGAGCACCGAGTTACCCTTCGTCCGCTTGAAAATCGAGCGCAAATCGACCCACCCGTGGATTTTCCAGAAAATGGTGGAAAAGCCCGAGGTCAAGCCACGTCCCGGCACGATTGTTGATATCGTCGATGCCACCAACCACTGGGTCGGCCGTGGCTTCTACAACGGCCATTCGCGCATCGCCCTGCGGGTACTGACCGAGGATTACGAGGAGGCGGTCGATGCCGCCTTCTTCCAGCGCAAGATCGCCGAGGCGGTGGCCCTGCGCCGCGAGGTGCTGAAGCTGGATGCGGTGTCGGATGCCTGGCGGGTGGTGCACTCCGAGGGCGACGGCCTGTCCGGGCTGGTGGTCGACCGCTACGGCGATCTGCTGGTGGTCGAGTTCTTCTCGGCCGGCGCCTTCCGCCACCGCGAATGGATCTACGAGGCCCTGCGCACGCAATTCCCCGGTTGCCGTTTTTACAGCTTCGCCGAGGAACACGTGCAGAAGCAGGAAAGCTTCGACTTCCGCGCGCCCGATGCACCCGAACCGAGCGTGATCACCGAATACGGCCTGAAATTCCGGGCCAGCCCGGGCTCGGGGCACAAAACCGGCTTCTTCGCCGACCAGCGCGACAACCGTGAATATCTGTCACAGCTGGTCAAAGACAAGACCGTACTGGACATCTGCTGCAACTCCGGCGGCTTCGCCATTTATGCCAAAGCCCGCGGCGGCGCCAGCGAGGTCACCGGCATCGATCTGGACGAGGAAATCCTCGAGATCGCCGGCAAGAACGCGTATTTGAATGACGCCAGGGTCAAGTTCGTGCAGTCCGATCTGTTCCCCTATCTGCGCGATGCCGCCGCCCGCGGCGATGCCTGGGATGTGGTGATTCTGGATCCGGCGAAATTGACCCGCGACCGCGAACAGGTGATTTCGGCGCTGAAGAAATACAACGACATGAATAAGCTGGCGATGAGCGTGGTCAAGCCCGGCGGCATTTTATTGACCTGCTCGTGCACCGGCCTGGTCAGTGAAGAGGATTTCCTCGACATGATCCGCCGCGCCGCGTTCTTTGCCGGACGCCGTGCCCAGATCCTGAAGGTGTCCGGTGCCGGCGCCGACCACCCGTATATGGCGCATGTAAAAGAAAGCCGTTACCTTAAAGCCGTGTTCTGCCGTATTTTCTGACCTCCGCCCGGAAGCCCGCCATGAAAAAAATCCTGCTCGCCACCGCCCTGACCCTCGCCCTGTCTTCCCTGCATGCGCAGGCCGCGCCGCAGGCCATGCCGGCCAATACCCCGAGCGAGGCACTCAAGCCCGGCCAGTGGGTCTGGTATGCCGAAGCCGTGCCGCAGGGCCCGATGCTGATGCTGGTCAGCATCACCCAGCAGAAAGCCTATCTGTACCGTAACGGTGTTCGTGTGGCGGTGAGCACGGTCAGTACCGGCAAGAAAGGCCACGACACGCCGACCGGCGTGTTCACCATTTTGCAGAAGAACAAAGACCACAAGTCCAGCCTGTACAAGGATTCGCAGAACCGGCCGGCGGCCATGCCTTACATGCAACGCCTGACCTGGGACGGCATCGCCCTGCACAGCGGCAATCTGCCGGGCTATCCGGCCTCGCACGGTTGCGTGCGCATGCCCGACGGCTTCGCCCAGCGCCTGTTCTCCGAAACCGAACTGGGCATGACCGTCATCGTCAGCAACGACAAGGTCACCAGTCCGCAGAACGTGGTCGATCCGGCCATGTTCGCGCAGTCGGTGAACGAGAAAGGCAAAGTGGTACCGGTCGAGCCGCTGTCGGCGTACGAAGATTACCGCTGGCAGCCGGAGAAATCCGCGTTCGGCCCGGTCACCGTGCTGATCAGCACCCGCAACCAGACCGTGATCGCGCTGCGCAACGGCATCGAAATCGGCCGCTCGAAAATCGGCGTGGTCGGCGGCGAGCCGTTCGGCAGCCAGGCCTATGTGGTGATGGACGGCGTCGGCACCGAACCGAGCCGGATCGTACCCGATGAGATGGAACTGAAATGGCTGCGGGTGAATGCCTCGGCCAGCGGCGTTGCGCCCACTGCCGGTCTGGATCCGGCCGCCATCCGCCGCATCGCGGTGCCGGTCGATTTCGCCCGCCTGCTGTATTCCACCCTGCAGCCGGGCAGCTCACTGCTCCTCACCGATGAGCCGATCAACCTCGATGGCGTGCAGAACATGACCGTGCTGACCGACGAGCCGGATACCGAACACAACGCCGAACGTCCCTGAGGAATGCCGTGACCGCCACCCAACCGGCGCGCCGCGCCGCGTTGATCTTCATCTTTTTCACGGTGCTGATCGACATCCTTGCATTCGGCCTGATCATTCCGGTGCTGCCGCATCTGATCAAGACCATCGGCGATTACGATTTCGGCCAGGCCGCGATGATGACGGGCTGGTTCAGCGTGGCGTTCTCGCTCATTCAATTCGTGTTCGCGCCGCTGCTCGGCGCGCTGTCCGACCGCTACGGCCGGCGCCGGGTGATCCTGATTTCCTGTTTCGGCCTGGCGGTGGATTTCACCTTCATGGCACTGGCCACCAGCATTCCCATGTTCTTCATCGGCCGGGTGATTTCAGCGATGACCTCGGCCAGCTTCAGCACCGCCAATGCCTACCTGGCGGATGTGACGCCGCCGGAGAAACGCGCGGCGGCGTTCGGCTTGCTCGGTTCGGCCTTCGGCATCGGATTTGTCATCGGTCCGGCCTTGGGCGGCTTGCTGGGCGGCATCGATCTGCGCCTGCCGTTTTATGTCGCCTCCGGGTTGGCGGCACTGAATTTTCTTTACGGCCTGTTTGTATTGCCGGAATCCCTGCCGGTGGAATCGCGCACCAAGCGCTTTGAATGGAAGCGCGCCAATCCAATCGGCGTATTGCTGGTGCTGAAACGCTATCCGGCGGTATTGGGCCTGATTGCCGTGGCGTTCCTCGGCCAACTCGCGCATTTCGTGTTGCCCAGCACCTTCGTGCTGTATTCCGATTACCGCTATGGCTGGGGCGAGCAGCAGGTCGGCTATGTGCTCGGCCTGGTCGGCATCTGCAATGTGTTCGTGCAGGCCTTCCTGATCCGCCGGCTGGTGCCGAAAATCGGCGAACGCAAAGCACTGCTGTTCGGCCTGTTCTTCGGCATGTTGGGCTTTGCTTGGCAGGGCTTGGCCGAAACCGGCATGCTGTCCTTGTTGGCGATTCCGTTTCTGGCGCTGTGGGGCCTGGCCAATCCGTCCTTGCAGGCCATCATCACCAAGCAAGTACATGCCGATGAACAAGGCGGCTTGCAGGGCGCGGTGGCGTCCATGACCAGCTTGGCCGGCATCTTCGCACCGTTCCTGTTCACCCACACCTTTGCCCTGTTCATCAGCGATCATGCGCCGATGCAGATTCCGGGCGCGGCCTTCCTGTTGGCAAGCCTGTTTCTGGCCATCGCCATCGGCCTGGCCTGGCGTAAAACCGCATGGATGAAACCTTCACAGCCTTCAGGGCATAATGTCCCTATCTAAACGAGGAGGCATCATGGCCGCCAAGAAGACCCCCGCCAAACCCGCCGCCAAGCCGGTGGCCGTCAGTCAGGCCCAGGCCGAAGACGCCATCAAGCTGCTGTTGCGCTGGGCCGGCGACAACCCCGACCGCGAAGGCCTGCTCGATACGCCCAAGCGCGTGGCCAAGGCCTACAAGGAATGGTTCGGCGGCTATGAAATGCATCCGGAAGATTACCTGAAGCGCACCTTCGAGGAAGTGGAAGGCTACGACGAAATGGTCATCCTGCGCGACATCGAGTTTGAATCGCACTGCGAGCACCACATGGCGCCGATCATCGGCGTGGCGCACGTGGGCTACATCCCGAATGGCCGCGTGGTCGGCATCAGCAAGCTGGCGCGGGTGGTGGAAGCCTATGCCAAGCGCCTGCAGGTGCAGGAAAAGATGACGGCGCAGATTGCACGCTGCATCCAGGACGTGCTCAAGCCCAAGGGCGTGGGCGTGGTGATCGTGGCAAAGCACGAATGCATGACCACCCGCGGCGTACACAAGACCGGCGTGAGCATGGTCACCAGCAAGCTGCTGGGCAGCTTCCGCGA
>CAJAPA010000151.1 GCA_903942465.1 uncultured Gammaproteobacteria bacterium | reverse complement strand
GTGCCGCTGGCTGAAGTGTTTGAATGGGATGCTAACGCGCAGGAGTGATTGGCAAAACCGGACACGGATATTATCCTAGGCGCCTCTTCATTGCTGATCTTTGCACCATGCGCCCCATCGTTCTTTGCGGTTTGACCGCTCTTTCGTTCGCCTCCCCGCTTCTGGCCAAAAGCGTGCACCCGCGCAGCCTGCAGCCGGTGGAAAACGGCGCGCGCTATCAATTAAGCGAACCCTATGTGTTCGTGGAAAAAGCCGCGACCTTCACCCTGGCCGCCGGCATTTACACCGTGGTGCAGCGCGATGGCAATGCGCAGTATCTGCTGCGCAACGATAAATGCCTGAATGTAGTCATCGTGCCGCCGAAGAATCCGGCCGCTGCCGGTTCGGCGGATTGGGAATGCGGCATTTATCTGCCGCACAAGGCCGAGAAAGGCGCGGCTTTTTTCCGCATCCGCCCAAAGCAGGATCAGGACCCGGACTACGGCCTGCTGATTGATGCCATCATCCGCGACGGTTACGGGCGTTATGACTTCCCGACCTCGCGCCATGACGATGCCGAGCTGCGCAAACGTCTGAAGCTCGTCGAAGCTAAGCCCGAAATTTAATCGGCCGAATCGTTACCGGCCACGGTCATCCGGCCGATCAGCAGCGATCCGACCTGCACGTGCGAGCGGGTGTCGACGTCGTCGCCGATGGCTTCGATGGCCGGCAGCATCTGCGCCAGATTGCCGGCGATTGTCAGTTCATCGACCGCATACTGGATTTCGCCGTTCTCGATCCAGAACCCGGCCGCGCCGCGCGAGTAATCGCCGGTCAGGGTATTCACGCCCTGCCCCATCAGTTCGGTGACCAACAGTCCGGTGCCCATGGCCTTGATCAGACTCTTCAGATCGCCGGCATTGGCGCTGACGTTGAGGTTATGCACGCCGCCGGCATTGCCGGTGGATTGCAGGCCGAGCTTCCGTGCGGAATAACTGCCGAGCAGATAGCGCTGGATGACGCCGCCGGACACGATGGCGCTGGCCGTGGTGGCCACGCCTTCGGCATCGAAATAGGCGGAGCGGAAACCGCGCGCGATGTGCGGATTTTCATACAGGTCCAGCCATTCCGGAAAAATGCGGCGGCCGATGGAATCCTGCAGGAAGCTGGCCTGCCGGTACAGATTGCCGCCGGACACCGCGCCGAGGAAGGATCCGATCAAGCCGCGCGCCAGTTCCGGCGCGAACAGCACCGGATACTGCCCGGTTTTCACCGATCGCGGATTGAGCCGTGCAGCGGTGCGTTCGGCTGCTTTCAGGCCGATGGCGCGGGCCGGATCCAGGCCCTCGAACTGCAGCGCGGTGGAATACCAGTAATCGCGCTGCATGGATTGCTCCTTGCCGGCGATCAGCGAACAGCTCAGCGAATAATGCGTGCTGCGTTCAGCACCGAAGAAGCCGTGCGAGTTGGCATACACCGCGGTGCTGCGACCGCTGTTGAAACCGGCGCCGTCGGAGTTGCTGATGCCCGGCGCATGCAAACCCGCGGCCTCGCATTCCAAGGCCAGCGCAATGCCCTGCTCGGCGCTCAGTTCGCGCGGATGCCAGAGATCGAAATCCATCGGCGCGCCGGCCAAACGTTCGGCATCGGCCAGGCCGGACGCGGCATCGGCTTCGGTGTAACGCGCGATGGCGCAGGCCTGGGCCACGGTTTCGCGCAGCGATTCGGGGCGCAGATCGGCGGTGCTGGCGGTGCCTTTGCGCTGGTTCACATACACGGTGACCGCGACGCCCTGGTCGTTGGTGCGTTCGACGGTTTCCACCTCGCCAAGACGGACATTGGCGGCGAAGCCGGTGTCCTGCGACAGCGAGACCTCGGCCTGATCGGCACCGCTTTGGCGGCAGAGGCTCAGGACCTGCTCGGCCAGGGTGTACAATGGCTGGGCATAATCGGGATCGGTGGGCATGGTGTTCATGGTCTTTTGCCTGAATTCGGACGTGTGATGACGAAACGTGGTGTGGATGAAGAAACCGGGGAGTTCCTAGGCCCCAGCCGCGGCGAAGAACGCCGGGCGGCCCTGGCCGTGCTGGAATTGGCCGCACGCATGGTGGAAATCCCGATGGCGCGCCTGATGCAGATGCCGGTCTCGGAGGAGATGCTGGGCCACATCGGGTTCTGCCAGAAAATTACCGCGCAGATTGCCAAAAAGCGGCAACTGCAGTACGTAGCCAAGCAGATGCGCAAGGAAGATCCGGAAACTCTGGATGCCTGGCGCGCCCTGCTCAACTTCGACAAGGCCGACGTGCGCCGGGAAGTGGCCGAGACGCACCGCATTGAAGCTCTGCGCGACCAGTTGATCGCCGGCGATGCCGCCGCACTGACCCGCTTCATGGCGCAGTTCCCGCAGGCCGACAGCCAGCAAATCCGCCAGCTGATCCGTAACGCGCAGTTCGAAAAAACCAAAAACAAACCGCCGCATGCCTACCGCGAATTGTTCCGTGTGCTGCGCGAGGTGCATAAGGATTCGCCCGCCGATTAGGCGTTGGTTCCGCCGACGGTCATGCCGTCGATTTTCAGACTCGGCTGACCAACCCCGACCGGCACGCTCTGTCCGTCCTTGCCGCAGATGCCGACGCCGGCATCCAGCGCCAGATCGTTGCCGATCATGCTGACTTTATTCATGGTGTCCGGGCCGTTACCAATCAGCGTAGCGCCCTTGACCGGCCGAGTGATTTTTCCGTCTTCAATCAGATAGGCTTCCGAGGCGGTGAACACGAACTTGCCCGAGGTGATATCGACCTGGCCGCCGCCGAAATTCGGCGCATACAGGCCTTTCTTCACCGAGGCGATCAATTCCGCCTGCGGCGTATCGCCGGCCAGCATGTAGGTGTTGGTCATGCGCGGCATGGGCAGGTGCGCGAAGCTCTCGCGCCGGCCGTTTCCGGTCGGGGCCACGCCCATCAGGCGCGCGTTCAGGGTGTCCTGCATGTAGCCGCGCAGGATGCCGTCTTCGATCAGCACATTGTATTGGGTCGGCGTGCCTTCATCGTCCACGCTCAGCGAACCGCGGCGCTTGGCCAGGGTGCCGTCGTCCACGATGGTGACGCCCTTGGCCGCCACGCGCTCGCCGATGCGGCCGGAATAGACCGAAATGCCCTTGCGGTTGAAATCGCCTTCCAGGCCATGGCCCACGGCTTCGTGCAGCAGCACGCCGGGCCAGCCGGAACCGAGCACCACCGGCATCACGCCGGCCGGGGCGTCGATGGCCTCCAGATTCACCAGCGCCTGGCGCAGGGCTTCATCGGCGATGGCGAACGGGCGCTGGCCGCTGAACAGTTCGGCGTAATCGAAACGCCCGCCGCCGCCGGCATACCCGGATTCGCGCCGGCCGTTCTGTTCCACGATGACCTGCACATTGACCCGCACCAGCGGCCGGATATCGGCGGCCAGCACCCCGGCGGAATTCAGCACCAGAATGGTGTCGAGCGCACCGGCCAGACTGACCGTGACCTTGATCACCCGCGCTTCCTTGGCCCGCACGTAGGCGTCCACGGCGCGCAGCAGCGCCACTTTCTCATCAGCCGGCATGCCGGCGATCGGGTCCATGCCGTCGTACAGGGCTTTCGGGGCGGCGCGCACGGCCGCCACTTTATGCGCCTGGCTGGCACCGCTGGCCGAAATGGCGCGGGCGGCCAAGGCCGATTCGCGCAGGGCGGCGGCATCCATGGCGTCGGAATAGGCGAAGCCGGTTTTCTCGCCGCTGACCGCACGCACACCCACGCCTTGCTCGATGGAATGCGCACCGTCTTTCACGATGCCGTCCTCGAAGGTCCAGTTCTCGCGTTTGCTGTGCTGGAAGTAGAAATCGCCGAAGTCGATGCCGGGGCCCATCAGGTCGGCCATGGCATGGTCAATGCCGTCCAGATCGAGGCTGTAGGGGGTAAGCAGTTGCGCGCTGGCGCGGGTCAGAATGTCGGTCATGACCTATTTTAACAGGCTGGGGCGTGAAGGGTCTGAATCCGGGGTTTACCCGGTCCGGATAAGCGCTAATAATGCGGATATCGCCCCTTCGGGGGATCCAATTGCAATTAGCCTACAGGAGCGAAAATGAAGCTTCCGACACGATATGCACTTGCCGGAATCGGAGCATTGGCAGTTTTGAGTCTCGTCCACTGGGGCAGAAAAATGCAGTTTGACGCACCGGAGATTATTTCCTACTTGATGGGAGTAATGCCAAACGTGGTCGCTGCTATCGCAATCCCGTTTGTGTTACTGGGGATATGGGCCGACCAGCAACCAACCTCCTCCTATTCTGCGTTGCGCCAGCGCTTTGTGATTGTCTCGCTAATTGCCGGGCTCGGGCTAATCGCTTGGGAGCTCCTGCAGCAGTCGAGTCCCGCTCTGGTTTTCGATCTCCATGATATTGGTGCAACCCTCATAGGACTCGGAATAGGCGTTATTCTCTTCGTTTTTCTAACGCCAAAAGAGAACGAACCGTCCGCCTGAAAATTATTCCAGCCGGACCGGAATGTGATTAAACTAAGCCCATCCGCGGCGGTGCCTTCCTTCAGACCTTGGCGGAAATTGAGCTGTTCGACATTTTCAACCAAATGAGGAACTCACTATGCGCCACCAAAACCTGATTCGTCGTTCGTTGTGCTCGAAATTGCAGTGCTCGTTGCTTTTGGTATTCATGGCGGCCGTATCCTACGCCAACGCCCAAGCTCCCGCTCAGGAACTCGCGCTGACACGGAACGCCAATGATGCGCAGCTCAGCTGGGGTGGATGCCCGCCGTTCATGCCTGCCGGATGCGGCATCGCCGTGCTTCACGGCGACCCGGCAAAAGACAATGTCGACGTGTTTCTCAAAGTGCCCGCCAAGTCCACCCTTCCGCTTCACTGGCATACCTCGGCAGAGCGTATGATCCTGGTGGCGGGTGAGCTACATGTTACCTACGAAGGCCAGGACAAAGCCGTGCTTACCGTGGGCACCTATGCCTATGGCCCGGCCAAACGCCCGCACGATGCCGTCTGCGTAAGCACTGTCCCATGCGTGCTGTTCATTGCTTTCGAGTCGCCGCTGGATGCTGTGGCTTCCGTGAGCGCGGCAAAATAACAGTCGTTGCGTCCAATAGTCGCACCCCATACGGTGCGACTGTGCGAAATCTTATCTGAACGCACGCATTACAGGACCCTACCATGCCCTCCTCCGCCCTTTCCATCTGGCACGATTTGGTACGCAGCCGCGATCCGCGCGGCTTGGACGCCCTGCTGGCCGAGGACGTGGTGTTTCATTCGCCGGTGGTGCACACACCGCAACACGGCAAGGCCATCACCCGTGCGTACCTGGGCGCGGCGCTGCAGGTGTTCATCAACGACAGCTTCCATTACGTGCGCGAAGTGGTCGGCCCGAACGATGCAGTGCTGGAATTCGAAGTGGACATCGACGGCATCCGAGTCAATGGCGTCGACATGCTGCGTTGGAATGCGGCCGGGCAGCTCACCGAATTCAAAGTCATGCTGCGGCCGCTGAAGGCGGTCAACCTGATTCACCAGAAAATGGGCGCGATGCTGGCGGCCGGTAAACCCGGCGCATGAAAGCATTCCTGAAATTACTCTTGGTCGCGCTGATCGCGGCGGGGGCGTATCTGTGTTTCTGGCCGGTGCCCGCTGAGCCCAAAGTATGGCGCAGCGCGGCGGCACCGGGCTATTTCGGCGTGCACGCGCCGAACCGGCGCTTGGCCGGATTGCAGCGCATCGCCTTGAACGGCGACAGCGGCCCCGAGCATGTCGCACTCGGCCCGGACGGTTTGCTGTATGCCGCGGTGGCCAGTGGCCGCATTCTGCGCATGAACGCTGACGGAAGCGGGCTGTCGGTCTTCGCCGACACCGGCGGGCGCGTGCTCGGTTTCGATTTCGATGCCGGCGGCCATCTGATTGCGGCCGATGCCATGAACGGTTTGCTGTCCATCGACACCACCGGCAAAGTGCGCGTGCTGACCGACACGGTGGCCGGTGATCCGATCCGCTACGCCGATGCGGTCGCCGTGGCCGCCGACGGCGCCCTCTATTTCAGCGATGCGTCGCGCCGCTTCGCACCGGCCGACTGGGGCGGCACCTTCGAAGCCAGCGTGCTCGACATCCTCGAACAATCGGCCACTGGCCGCATTCTGGTGTATGAACCGGCCACGCGCAGCACGCGCGTGCTGGCCAATGGTTTGAGCTTCGCCAACGGCGTGGCACTGAGTGCCGACGGCCGGCACCTGTTCGTCAATGAAACAGGGCGTTCGCGCATCTGGAAATTGGATGTGAGCGCGCGTGATCTGAATGTGGGCAGCGGCAGCGCACAGGCCGTGGTGCTGTTCGACAATCTGCCCGGCTATCCGGACAATCTGACCCGTGGCCGCGATGGCCGGATCTGGGCCGGCTTCGCCAAGCCGCGCAACGCCACGCTCGACACGCTGGCCGACAAACCCTTTCTGCGCAAATTGACCCTGCGACTGCCGCGCGCCTGGTGGCCGATTCCCAAACCCTACGGGCATGTGTTCGCGTTCACCGAAGACGGCCGCATCGTGGCCGACCTGCAGGATCCGGACGGTGCTTACCCGGAATCGACCGGCGTCACCGAAACCGCGGAGCGCTTGTACATCCAGAGCCTGCATGCCGGGTATCTGGGCTGGATGCCGAACCCGTTGGGTTCAGGGCGTGATTAAGTCGTACAAAATGCGCCGATCGGCGGCATCCAGCACTTCATGTTCTTCGCCACGGAAGCGGCGGCTGAAGGCTTTGACCGCAGCCGGCAGATCGCGGGTGTCGTAACCGAAGGTCTGTAGGGCCAGCACGGCATCGAATTCCGGCGGCGGTTCGGGCAGATCGGCCGCATACCAGACGCCGAATCCGGCCTGCCATAATTCCTGCCAGGGAAAACGCGCGCTCGGATCGCGCTTGCGGGTCGGCGCCATATCGCCGTGCGCGATCACCGCATCGCGCGGAATGGCGTGGCGGGTGCACAGATCGTCCAACAGTTTTTTCAGCGCGGCTATCTGCGCCGGCGCGAAGTCTTCGGTGCCGTCGTTGTCCAGCTCAATGCCGAGCGAGACCGAATTCAGATCGTTGATGCCGCGCCAGCGGCCGCCGCCGGCATGCCAGGCACGCTTGCTGTCGGACACCAATTGGAAAATACGGCCGTCTTTGGCAATCAGGTAATGCGCGCTGACCCGTCCGCCGCTGTTTTCGGATTTCAGCACGCGCAGCGCGCCTTCGGCCGAGTCCATTTCGGTGGCGTGCAACACAATCAGGCGGGGCCGACGCTCGTCGAAATTTTCCGAAGGCGACCACTGCGCCATCGGATTGCGCGGCGCCTGATGCACGCAGGCCGCGAGCATCAGCAACGGCAGAACGCACAGCAGGCGGGAAAGTCCGCTCATTTGCGCTCACCGCTGCTTTGCTTCACCACCTCGGGTTCTTTCCATGGGCCGGTGATCCGGTATTCGGTGGCCGAGCCTTCCTTCAGCGGCTTATCGAGCACAGCTTGCGCCACGACACCGGCCGCGGCGCCCAGTGGTCCGGCGGTGGCGGCGCCGATGATCGGCAGAATGCCGCCGGCCTTGGGTTGCACCAGAACGCGTTGATCGAAACGCTCGTTGACCAGATCGGTACTGCCGCTGATTCGGATATCGGCGGCAGGCGCATCGATACGCAGATTCTGAGTAGTGGCGTTGCCGTTGGCGAAACGGAATTCCCCTTTGATGGAATTGAAGCCGAGGCCTTTATCGGTCAGATCGTTGAAGTTCAAGGACAGACGGCGCGGCAATTCAGCCAGACTCATCAGCCCGAGCAGGCGTCCACCGCCGGCCTTCACTTCCGGGAACTGGCCTTCGTCGATGCGCAGATCGAGCAGACCGTTGAAACCGGCCAGACTGAAATCCATCGGCGCACCGTTCCACACGCCGCTGAGTTTGGCCGTGGTTTTTCCACGCCGGATGGCACCGCCGTACTGTGCAGCGGTCAACAGTTTGCCCAGATCCGGGCTGCTGACGTTGGCCTGCAACGAGGTGCGCGCCTGCGCGCCTTCGCCCTGCCAGAGACCGCTGGCACTGGTGCTGAGCATGGCCGACTGGGTACTGAACTTCTGGATCAGCAGGCCCTGTTTGGAAGGAACGGTCTGCACTTCGCAGCGCCCGAGCGGCACTGCGCCGAAGCGCAGATCATCAATGACCAGATTGATGGCAGGCAAGGACGCCGGGTTGCCGACATCCAGCGGCTGCATGGCCGAAGGCACTTTCTGTGCCGGCACGCCGGCCTGGGCAAAATGCACGCGGCTGAATTTCGCTGTGATCGGCGCGTTGGCGGCATTGGACAGCGTCAACTGCCCATCCAGTCGTGCGCCACTGGCGCGCACGCCCATGGCCTCGGGCGCTGGCGCCAGTTGCAGGCGGGTCAGGCCGAAATCCTCGCCCATCAGGCGCAGATGATTGACGCTCAGATCGAAACTCTGCAGGCCGGTGCCGTCCTCGGCCTTTTTAGCCAGCGCCAGCCAGGCCGGCGCATCGAATTCGTCGCTGCTTCCACGCACCGAGAAGCCGCTGGCGGGAATGCTGCCCTGGGTCTGTGCGCCGAACAGGGCGATGCCGGCCATCGGCTTGTCTTTCGGTTTTTTCAGCAGCAGACGGAACGCCGGACCGAGCCGGAATTCAATCACACCCTTGTCGGCCGGAAGATTGGTGCGCAATTGGAAGGCCTGTGCCGTTGCGGCCGGTTTATTCAGCGGCACCGGAAGCCGGATTTCGGTACCGACCATGTTCGATTGGGCGTCCAGCAGCACCGGCGCTTCGGCGCCATTGCGAACTTCCGGCATGCTGATACCAAACTGCCATTGGCTTTGTCCGTTCAACACCCCTTTCAAATCGGCCAGAGACGGGTCATAGCGCAACAGGGTATCGGTGTGGAATGGACCGGCGATCGCCGCTTCAACGCGGTTACCGGGGTCTTTGACATGGTTTCGCCCGACGCGAAGATCAAGCGACACCGGGTTTTTTTCCATGCGACCGCGGATGCCGGCGGCACTGAACCCGTCGTTGTCGAAACGGGCGCGGCCCTTGGCATCGCCCATGGCCAGATTCCAATCCGGGGAACGCACGGCAACGCCGCGCAAATCGATGTCGCCGTCGATGCGATTGAACGCGAGACCCTTCTTCAGCGGAAACAGCATGCGCACATCGGCACTGACCGGGCCTTTGCCGACCAGCGCGGTGACCGCACTGCCGACCTTCGCTTTCAGGGGCGTCTGCCGCAATACCGGCATCAGCTGTGCAAAATCGGAATCGGTGTGCACATCGATGACCAGTTCCGAATCATGGAAGCGCGCGATGCCACTCGGTTTGACCTGCACGCGGTTGCCGAGAAAGTCGGCCGTACCGATGGCGCTGAATCCCGGGCCGTTGAAGTCGACGGCAAGCACTGCGTTGTCGGCAGCCGGCCAATCGGCGGCGAATTTCAGCTGTTCCGCGAGTACGGTTGCAGTGGCGCTGAAACGTCCGGCCTTGTTGGCGAACGGCCAGTCAGCCAGATCGCCGCTGATCAGCACCGAACCGTCCCGCACCTTACCTTTGACCAGCGCCATGTCGAGCCAACGGATACTCGCTTCCGGCATCAGATGGCGCAGCCAGAAGCGTTTGGCGGTGACGAAATCGAAGGTCTCCAGACGCGCCGCCAGATTCAACAAGGGCGCTTTGCGGCCGGCCATGAAATGCATTTCGGTATCGAGCTTCAAGGCCATGCCGTCGCCCTGCCAGCCGAGATCGCGGGCACCGAGTACCCAATCCGGACCGGATTGCCACCAGGCCAGTGATCCCTCAAAACGGCCCGGCACTTTCCGGCCGAACGACACCGGCCAATCCAGCACCACGGGTTTGTCGGCGAAACGCAACACACCACCGCGCTCATCGGCATTCAGTACGCCGGAGATACCCTGAAAGCCCGGCGCCTTGCCAATCGGTTTGAAGCCAATGGCATCGCCATAGCCTGCACCGCGCCAGCGGCTGAAGTCGTTACGGCCATCGGCTTTGACGGCACTGATTTGACCCTGGATTCCGGCACGGTTGAGCCAGGCATCAACATCCGGCAATTGGCCTTTGGCCAGCGGCATGATGACCGTAAACGGATTCAAAGCCACGGTCTGCGCCTGTGCCGCCCAACGCCCTGCATCCGCGGTCACGCGCACATCGCTGATGCGTTCACTGCCGCCGCCCTTGTCGAAACGGATCTCCGGCACGGACGCCTGCCAGCCCTGCGCAGTACGCTGCCAGAACCATTGGCCGCGGATGTCATCAAACAGCGTGTCTTTGCGAAAGCGCAAACGCGCCGGATTTGATTTGACCTGCGCGAGGGCAAGATCGGAGACCTGCAGCCGGCCATGCACACGCATGATGCGGCGCCGTTCGATCTGCGCCCAGACATCCAGATCGCTTTCGGAATCGACAGCCGGCACCTTGAGCCCCGGAAAAAGCGCCAGCCACTGACCGGCATCCAGCTTTTCACCGCCGATCCACACCCGCCCGCTCATGTCGCGCCGGTCGAGATCGGCGACCAGCTGCAAGGGCGCATCGCCGCGCCGGGCTTCGGCGCGCAGACCGATGCGCAGCTGACGGTTCTGGACGCGCATGCGCATATCGATGCGCGGAATGCGGATGGCCGGATGTCGGTTCGGCCGGATCACCAGATCTGAACGTTCGAGCTGCAGTTCACCGAAGCCCGACAACACATCCAGCGCATCGGTCTTGCTGTTCTGCTGGCGCGGTACGCCCAGCAGCTGCCAGCTGTCATCGGGCAGCTGTTCCAGACGCAGATGCAGATCCTTGGCTTTGAGTTCGGTCAGCGGATGACCGGGAAGCAAACCGGAATAGACGGCCACCAGCAGTTCGGCACGGGCGATTTCGACCGCACCGCTGCCCTCGCCGACCCGGAGACCGGTGAGACCGATACGCGGACCGCGCCGGGTCCATTCAGTCGTGCTGTGTTGGAATCGGACCGGCTGTCCGACGCGTTCGCTGAGCCAGGCCTGCACGCGCTGAGGATTGTTCTCGATGAACGGCAGCAGCAGATTGGCGACGCTGACCGCGAGCGCGGCAAGAATCAACAGCACAAGGAATCCGTATCCGGCGGTGCGGCGGGTAATACGCAGGGTACGGCGCAGCGGGCTGGGCATCGGTCAGGACAGAACCACGTCGAATTGGTCCTGTGCGTATTGTTCGTCGGGCTGGAAGCGGATGTCTTTGCCGATGAACACTTCCAGCTCGGCCACCGCCGCCGATTCCTCTTCGGTGATCTTGGAAACCACTTTGGGCGCCGCCATCACCATGACCTTCTCGGCCTGGAACTGGCGCACGGCGCGGGTGACTTCCCGGAATATTTCATAAATGACCGTTTCCGCGGTTTTGATGTAACCCCGTCCGTTGCAGGCCGGACAGGGCTCGCACAGCTGGCGCTGCAGGCTCTCGATGGTGCGCTTGCGGGTCATCTCGACAAGCCCCAGGGGCGAGAAATCGTATACCGTGGTCTTGACGTGATCGTTGGCCAATCCTTTCTCGAGCGTTCGCAGCACCTGGCGTTTGTGCTCGGGATCGTGCATGTCGATGAAGTCGATGATGATGATGCCGCCAAGATTACGCAGACGCAGTTGCCGTGCGACCGACTGCGCGGCTTCGAGATTGGTGCGGTACGCGGTTTCCTCGAGGTTCTTCTGGCCGAGGAAGGAGCCGGTGTTGATGTCGACCGAAGTCATCGCCTCGGTCTGGTCGAACACCAGATAGCCGCCGGATTTCAAGGGCACCTGTTTGTCGAGCGCGCGGCTGATTTCGTCTTCGATGCCGTAAATATCGAAGATCGGACGTTCCCCGGAATAATGCTGGATGCGGTCGGACAGGCCCGGCATCAACTGCTGGGCGAAACGCTGGACCTTGTCGAAGGTTTCATGGGAGTCGATCAGCACGGTGGCGGTGCGCGCCTGTAGCAGATCGCGCACGGCACGCATCGGCAAGGACAGGTCCTCATAAATGCATTCACCGACCTTCTGGCTCTTGGCGCGCTGGCGCAGCACCGCGATGGCGCGGCTGAGATAGGCGATGTCCTGTTCGATGAAGGCGGCATCGATGCCTTCGGCGTTGGTACGCACGATGTAACCGAAACCGGTGGCATCGGCATGGGTCTGCACCAGCTGCTTCAGACGCTGGCGTTCGGCGTCGTCGTCGATCCGGCTGGAAATGCCGATCACCTGCGAATCCGGCAACAGCACCAGATAGCGCGACGGTATCGAAATTTCGGTGGTCAGGCGCGCGCCTTTGCTGCCGATCGGATCCTTGATGACCTGCACCACGATTTCCTGGCCTTCGTGCACCAGCGAAGTAATCAGCGGCTGGGGGCGCGATTCGGGAACCACCGACTCGCCGGCAAAGGCCGGGCGGGCCGGCGATACGAAATCGGACGCATGCAGGAAGGCCGCGCGCTCCAGACCGATATCGACGAAGGCCGCCTGCATGCCCGGCATGACCCGTTGCACCCGGCCCTTGTAGAGATTGCCGAGTACGCCCCGGCGCGAGCTGCGCTCGATGTGCAGCTCCTGCAACAGACCGTTCTCGATCACCGCCACGCGGGTCTCGCGCGGCGTGACGTTGATCAGCAGTTCTTCGTTGGGTGTCATCTCAGACCGACCACAGCGGAACGCCGAAGTTCCGCAGCAAGACCGCGGTTTCGTGCAGCGGCAGACCCATGACCCCGGAATAGCTGCCGGTGATGCCCGCGATGAAGGCCGCGGCCCGACCCTGGACGGCGTAGGCGCCGGCCTTGCCGAACGGCTCTCCGGTGGCGATGTAAGCGGCGATCTCGGCTTCGCTCAATGCCGAAAAACGCACCTCGGTGCTGACCAGTGCGGATTGCTCTCTTCCGGCGGAAACCAACCAGACGGCCGTATGCACCTGATGCGTGCGGCCGGACAGCTGCCGCAACAGGGCGGCGGCCTGGGCGGCGTCGGCCGGTTTGCCGAGCACCTGACCATCGATGACCACATCGGTATCGGCACCGAGCACGATGGCCTGGGAATGGCCGCCCAATTGCAGCAGTCCGGCCCCGGCCTTTTCCCGGGCCACGCGCTTGACGTACTGTTCCGGATGCTCGCCGGACTGGGCCTGCTCGTGCACCGGCGCATCGAGGGTTTCGAAACGCACGCCCAGCTGGGTCAGCAGTTCCTGTCGTCGCGGGGATTGGGAAGCCAGATAAATCATGCCGATGCCGTTAAGTTGTAATATAGAAGGCTGAAAATGCCACTGCCTTCCGAAAAAGGCCCAAGGAACTCCGATGCCCCGTTCTCTCCTTATTCTACTTTGCTTTGGCGCTCTGCTGTTATCGGTTCCGGCATCGGCCACGGTGGGCGGTGAATCGGCCGAACGCTGGTTCCAGCAAGGCGCTGAACGGGCGCACCAGCTCGGCGCCGGCAAGGCGAAAGCCAAAAACGTCATCCTGTTCGTCGGCGACGGCATGAGCCTGACCACGGTTTCGGCGGCGCGCATTTACGAGGGCCAACTGCGGCAGCAACCCGGCGAGGAAAACCAGCTCAGCTTCGAGCGTTTTCCGTATACCGCATTCAGCAAAACCTACAACACCGACAGCCAGACCCCGGACTCGGCCGGCACCATGACCGCAATGATCACCGGCGCCAAAACCCGCATGGGCTTTCTGAGTGTCGGCCAGATTCCGGCGCGTGGCGATTGCGCGGCCGGACTGAAACAACCGCTGACCAGTGCCGTTACTCTGGCCAAAGCCGCAGGCCTGGCCACCGGCGTGGTCACCACCACCCGCATCACCCACGCCACCCCGGGTGCCACCTATGCGCACACCCCGGAGCGCAACTGGGAAAGCGATGCCGACATGTCGGATGCCGCCAGAGCCTTAGGCTGCAAGGACATCGCCACGCAGCTGTTCGACTATGCCAACAACACCGGCATCGATGTGGTGATGGGCGGCGGTCTGAACAAATTCCTGCCACCCACGGCCAAGGATTACCGCGACGCCAAGGGTTCACGCAAGGACGGCCGCAACCTGATGGCCGAATGGCAGAAGCGTCAGCCGGACACCGCCTTCGTTTACAGCGGCAGCGCACTGGCCAAGCTCGACCTCGGCCAGACCGGTCGTCTGGTCGGCCTGTTCAATGGCGATCACCTGAGCTATGAGCACGACCGCGTTGCCGACAAGGAAGACGAACCGAGTCTGGCCGAGATGACCCGGTCGGCCATCAACGTGTTGAAGAAAAACCCGAACGGTTTCTTTCTGATGGTCGAAGGCGGCCGCATCGACCATGCGCACCATTCCGGGAATGCCTACCGCGCCTTGACCGACACCGTGGCTTTCAGTGATGCCATCCGCGCCGCCACGGAACTGACTTCGGACAGCGACACGCTGATTCTGGTCACCGCCGACCATGCCCACACCATGAGTTTCGTGGGTTACCCGCAACGCGGCAACCCGATTCTCGGCAAAGTTTTCGGTAAATCCAGTGAAGACGATCCGCCGAGCCTGGTCAAGGATTTGCTGGGCAAACCCTACACCACGCTGGTTTATGCCAACGGCCCGGGTTATTCCGGAGAAAGCAGCCTGCAGCCGGCCGGCAGTAAAAATTTCCCGCACAATCCCGGCGGCTATTTCGAGCCCGCGACCGGTCGTCCCGATTTAACCGATGTCGACACTGAGCACCCGAACTTCATGCAGGAAGCCTTGGTGCCGAGCAACTCGGAAACCCACGGCGGGGATGATGTCGGCATCTGGGCCAGCGGCCCGGGCAGCGAAGCGGTCCGCGGCACGCTCGAGCAGAATGTGATTTTCCATTTGCTCACCCAGCCGCAACCAATCATTCGCAAGTACCTGTGTGCAAAGGGATATTGCGATAAAAATGTACCTGTCAGATTACCCAAGGCGAATTGAACCCTATATTCATAGTCTATGCCTATTGATTTTATCAATTTAATTAATTGGATAAATGGATTAAATAGGTGCACCATCGAAACATTCCATCAACCGCCAGGAGAGCACCATGTCTACTGAATCGAAATGCCCCTTCCACGCCGCCGGTGGCGCACGTGCCACGCATGGCGCCCAATCCAACGCGGATTGGTGGCCCAATCAGCTGAATCTGTCCATCCTGCATCAACACCAGCCGGTGTCCAACCCGATGGATCCGGACTTCGATTACACCGAAGCCTTCAAGAAGCTGGATTACGCGGCCCTCAAGAAAGACATGGCGGCGCTGATGACCGAATCGCAGGACTGGTGGCCGGCCGACTGGGGCCACTACGGCGGTCTGTTCATCCGCATGACCTGGCACGCTGCCGGCACCTACCGTACGGCCGATGGCCGCGGCGGCGCCAACACCGGCAACCAGCGTTTCGCCCCGCTCAATTCATGGCCGGATAACGGCAATCTGGACAAAGCCCGCCGTCTGCTGTGGCCGCTGAAACAGAAATACGGCAATGCCATTTCCTGGGCCGATCTGTTCGTGCTGGCCGGCAACGTCGCCATGGAAACCATGGGCTTCAAGACCTTCGGTTTCGGCGGCGGCCGCGCCGACATCTGGGCCCCGGAAGAAGACATTTACTGGGGTACCGAGACGGAATGGTTGACCAACAAGCGCTACAGCGGTGACCGCAATCTGGAAAATCCGCTCGCCGCTGTGCAGATGGGCCTCATCTACGTCAACCCGCAAGGCCCGGACGGCAAGCCCGACCCGGTCGCTTCCGGCCGCGACGTGCGGGAAACTTTCGCGCGCATGGCGATGAACGATTACGAAACCGTGGCCCTGGTGGCCGGCGGCCACACCTTCGGCAAAATGCACGGTGCCGGCGATCCGGCCCTGGTCGGTGCGGAGCCGGAAGGCGCGCCGATGGAAGAAATGGGCTTCGGCTGGATCAATAAATTCGGCAGCGGTCATGGCGTGCACACCACCACCAGCGGCTTCGAAGGCGCCTGGAAACCGAACCCGACCACCTGGGACATGGGTTACTTCAAAGTCCTGTTCAAGTACGAATGGGAACAGGTCAACAGCCCGGCCGGCGCCATCCAATGGCGTGCCAAGGACGTCGCTCCGGAAGACATGATTCCGGACGCGCACGACCCGAGCATCAAGCACCCGCCGCACATGACCACCGCCGATCTTTCGCTGCGTTTCGATCCGGCTTACGAAAAAGTCTCGCGTCACTTCCTGGCCAATCCGGAAGAGTTCGCCGACGCCTATGCCCGCGCCTGGTTCAAGCTGACCCACCGCGACATGGGGCCGAAGCGTCTCTACCTTGGACCGGAAGTGCCGGCCGAAGACCTGATCTGGCAAGATCCGATTCCCGCGGTGAACCATGCCCTCATCGACGCCAAAGACGCCGCTGAGCTGAAAGCGAAGATTCTGGCTTCGGGCCTGTCGGTCAGCGAACTGGTCAGCACCGCCTGGGCTTCGGCCTCCACCTTCCGTGGTTCCGACCGTCGTGGCGGCGCCAATGGTGCCCGCATCCGCTTGGCGCCGCAGAAGGATTGGGAAGTCAATCAGCCGGCACAGCTGGCCAAAGTACTGGCAGCGCTGGAAGCCATTCAAGCCGCGTTCAATGGCAGTGCGTCCGGTGGCAAGAAAGTGTCGCTGGCCGATCTGATCGTGCTGGCCGGTAATGCCGGTGTTGAAGCCGCCGCCAAGGCCGCTGGCAATGCCGTCGACGTCCCGTTCAGCCCGGGCCGTACCGATGCCAGTCAGGACCAGACCGATGCCGAATCGTTCGCCGTGCTGGAACCGGTGGCCGATGGTTTCCGCAACTTCCGCAAGAAAGCCTTCAGCGTTTCTCCGGAAGAAATGCTGATCGACAAGGCCCAGCTGCTGGGCCTGAGCGCGCCGGAAATGACGGTGCTGGTGGGTGGTCTGCGCGTTCTCGGCGCCAATGCCGGCGGATCGAAACACGGTGCGTTCACCACGCGCCCCGGCCAGCTGAGCACCGACTTCTTCGCCAACCTGGTGGATATGTCCACGGCGTGGACGCCGGTTGGCGATAACGCCTACGAAGGCCGCGACCGCAAAACCGGCGCCGTGAAGTGGACCGCTACCCGCGTCGATCTGGCCTTCGGTTCCAACTCACAACTGCGTGCCATCGCCGAGGCGTATGCCCAGAACGACAATGCCGGCAAATTCGTCAAGGACTTCGTTGCGGCCTGGACCAAGGTGATGAACGCCGATCGTTTCGATCTGGCCTGATTCCCGGTTGTTGTTCCATGAAAACGGGCCGTTTCGACGGCCCGTTTTTTATGCGCGGTGGTAAGGGTGATTGGCCAGCAGACTGGCCGCCCGATACAACTGCTCGGCGACGATGAGCCGTACCAGCATGTGCGGAAGCGTCAGCGCCCCGATGGACCAGCTTTCATCGGCCTTGGCCGCAACCTCCGGGCTATGGCCCTCGGGCCCGCCGATCAGGAATACCAGATCCCGGCCCTGATGCCGCCATGCTTCCAGCCGTTGCGCCAGCGCTTCCGAGGAATGATTCCGGCCGCGGCCATCGAGGAGCACCACAGTGGCATTTTTGGGAAGCGCGGCAATGACGCGCTGCCCTTCATCGGCCTGCGCGCGCAACGCATCGCGGCCCTTGCCGCGGATACCGGGAGCGATTTCGATCAGTTCAAAAGGCAGCCAGTGCGAGAGGCGTTTCTGGTATTCGCCGAAACCCTCGGCCACCCAGCTGGGCGCGCGTTCACCCACGGCGATCAGTCGCGCTTTCATGGCTCAGTTCAGCAAATCGCTCTCGGGCGGTTGATCGCCGACCGTCCACAGACGTTCGATGGCGTAATACTCGCGGACGCGCGGCAGCATGACGTGCACGATGACATCGCCCAGATCGACCAGGACCCATTCGGCCTCGGAGGAACCTTCGACGCCGAGCGGCATTACCCCGCACTTCTTGGCGAACTTGACCACTTCATCGGCGACCGATTTGACATGCCGTGACGAGGTACCGGAGGCGACCACCAGATAATCGGCGATGCTGGTCTTGCCACGCACATCGATCTCGACCGCGTCCTTGGCCTTCATTTCCTCGAGCGCCAGATGCACCTGCTTGAGAAGATCCTCGGGAGCGGGAAGCGGATTGGGCAACTGCGTTTTGATGATATGGGCTTGGGTCAAGAGGCTGTCCTCGGGAATATGGCTGGCTATTATACCCCTGAACTATAAAGCCCATGCCGCCGGATGTAGTCGGAAACCGAAGGCGCCAGCACCGTGTTCATGTTCCGTCCGGTCTGCAGACCGTCACGGACGGCCGTTGCCGACTCGGTCCGCAAAGCCATCGGCAATCGGTAAATCCGGCCGTAAGGACGATCGGCCAAGGCCTCCGGTGCCGTTTGCCAACGCCCTTGGCAGGCTACAGAAAGCATGCTATCGGCGGCATCCATGTCCAGTCCCGGACGCGGGACCACGATGAAATGGCAAAGCGCGAACAGATCCTGCCAGTGGTGCCAGGTCGGCAAACCGAGAAAGGAATCGATCCCAATCAACCACGCCAAGGGCTGATCGGGACCCTGCTCTTCACGCAATTCGCGCAGGGTCAGGACGCTGTAGGACTTTCCGGGCCGATGCAGTTCACGGCGGTCACAACGCAGTCCCGGAAGCCCGGCGATGGCCAGTTCAACCATCGCGGCCCGTTGCTCGGCCGAAGCCGAGGCCGGTGGCCGGTGCGGCGGATCGGCGCTGGGCAGCAGAATCACCTCGGTATCGAATGCGGACTGCGCGGCGGCGGCAATGGCCAGATGCCCGTTATGGACGGGATCGAAGGTTCCACCGTAATAAATCGTCAGGCGCACACCGACACACTGGCCCTGGATTTAGCATCCGCCCATTGCGCCAGAACGCGTTCGAGGGACACCCAGGCGTCGCCGCCCAGGCGGCCTTTCGACATGCGATCGACATCGGCCAGCTGCCGGCACAGATCTTCAAACAAGCGGCTACTCCCGTGGTCCAGCATACGCAGCATCTGCGCCTGCTTGGCCTGCCAGAGCTTGTCGGCCTGCATGGCCGACTGCGCACGCCGGCTTTCTTCCTGAATGCGGGCGTAGTACGCCAGATTCAACAGTTCCTTGCCGACCATTGGCACCAAGGCCGGCACCTGCTCACCCTCGGCGCGCAATCCGCGCAGAATGCGGCTGGCACGTGGAAAGTCCCGGTCGTAACAGGCATCGATGAGTTTGAACACATCAAAACGGCTGCTGTCGGCCACCCACTGTTGCATCTGCGCGGCGGTCACCGGTCCCTGCACTCCCTGCATCGCCAGTTTGTCGATTTCCTGATTGGCGGCGAGAAGATTGCCTTCAACCCGCGCACTCAGAATCTGCAGTGCTTCGGCATCGGCTTTGATGCCCTTGGCCGACAGACGCCGGCTGATCCAGTACCCGATCTCGCCGGGCTTGACCGGCCAGGCCACCACCAGCTCGCCCTGCCTCTCGATGGCTTCCGACCATTTGCCGCCGTGCTTGTTGCTCCAATCCTGGCAGGTCACCAACAATACCGTATCCGGCGGCGGCGCCTGGCAGAATTCCAGCAGGGCCTGCGCGCCTTCTTTGCCGGGTTTCCCGGTCGGCAAACGCAGATCCAACAGACGCAGGCTGGCAAACAGACTCATGCTGGCACCGTGCTGGTGCAGGTCGTTCCAATCAAATCCACCGGCATCGGCATCGATCACGATACGTTCGGAATACCCCTGCTCACGCAGGCGCAGACGCAGGGCATCGGCGGCTTCCTGCACCAGCAGGGCTTCGGCACCGGCAATCAGGTAGACCGGTTTGATCGGCGCTTTCGGCAGAGTGTTGAGGAAGGAATCGACCGTGAGGCTCATTTGGGCCGGGATTGCAGTACGAGATTGGTGCGGCGCAGGATGGCCCGGATCATCTCCTGCTGCATTTCACGCTGCAGAAGTTCCTGCTCGGCCGGGCTGCCGGCAGACGTGTTCACATCGTAGGTGAATTCGCGGCGCAGTTCGACCACCTGCTTGTCGATCAGAGTCGCGCCTGCAGCATCGGTCAGCGAATATTCGACCCGGTAGCGGGAAACGTACTCGCGGACCTGCGCGAACTGATCCAGCGACAGCGGTTTGGTTTCATTGGTTTCATCGGCGATGGTGATGGTGTAACCGCTCTCTCCGGCCTTGGCCAAGGTCACACCCGAGGCACTCAGCGCGCGCTCGATATTGTCGGCCAAGGGGCTGTACGGATTTTTGGCATTGACCGTGAACGGCGCATCGATGGCTGCCATCGACACGACATTGCTGGGCTTGAACCCGCAGGCGGCGAGCAGCAGAACCGGCAGCAGAAGCAGCGCACGCATCAGACGGCACCGACGATGTTGACGATTTTATTCGGCACGATGATGATTTTCTTCACCGACAGGCCTTCCAGGAATTTGACGACATTGGGTTCCGCCAGCGCCTGCGCTTCAATCTGATTCTTGCCGGCGCCGGAGGGCACTTCAATGGTAGCACGGAGCTTGCCGTTGACCTGAACCGCCAGCGCGATGCTGTCACGCACCAATGCCGACGGATCGGCTTTTGGAAAGGCGAGCGTTTCCAGCACGGTTTCCGGCCGGCCGAGTTGCTGCCAGAGCGCATGCGCCACATGCGGCGTGATCGGGTTGAGCAGCAGTACCACGGCTTCAAACAGCTCCTGCAGCAAGCCGCGCTCGTTGGCATCTTTCGGACTGAATCGGGATGCCGCGTTCAGCAGCTCCATGATGGCGGCAATGGCGGTGTTGAAGGTCAGCCGTCGCCCGTAGTCGTCACCGACTTTCTGGATGGTTTCGTGCAGCTGCCGGCGCAGCGTTTTGGCTTCACCCGACAAGGCGGCAAGCTCCGGAACGCCTGTCGGTCCGGCCGCCACATGTTTCTGCACCTGGTTCCAGAGCCGGCGCAGGAACCGGTACATGCCTTCGACACCCGACTCGCTCCAATCCAGACTTTGTTCCGGCGGTGCGGCGAACATCGAGAACAGGCGGACCGTATCGGCGCCGAACTTGTCGACCATGATCTGCGGATCGACACCGTTGTTCTTCGACTTCGACATTTTTTCGGTACCGCCGATCGACACCGGCTGACCGTCGGCCAGCAGCGTGGCGCCGGTGATCTTGCCGCGTTCATCGGTATCGATGGCGACCTCGGCCGGGTTGTACCAGGTCTTCGAGCCATCGGATTCGGTGAGGTAAAACGTATCGGCGATGACCATGCCCTGGCACAGCAGATGCGTGGCCGGCTCGTCGCTGTGCACCAGACCCGCATCGCGCATCAGCTTGTGATAGAAACGGAAATACATCAGATGCATGATGGCGTGTTCGATGCCGCCAATGTAATGATCGACCGGCAGCCAGTAATCGGCGCGTTGATCGACCAGATCCTGCGCGCCCGGCGAGGTATAACGCGCGTAATACCAGCTCGACTCCATGAAGGTGTCGAAGGTATCGGTTTCGCGTTCGGCGGCACCACCGCATTGCGGGCAACTGGTTTTGCGCCATTCGGGATCGGTTTTGATCGGCGAACCGGTACCGGCGAAAGCGACATCTTCAGGCAGGCGCACCGGCAACTGATTTTCGGGAACCGGCACCGCGCCGCAGCTGCTGCAGTAAATCATTGGAATCGGACAACCCCAATAGCGCTGGCGCGAAACACCCCAATCGCGCAGACGGAAGTTGACGCGGTGTGCGCCCTGCCCGGCATCGACCAAGTGCTGTTTCAGGTGGGCGAAGGCCTCGGCGTAATTCTTGCCGTCGAGCGCGCCGGAGGCGATGACGTGCATGCCCGTGGCGGCTTTGTCACCATACCAATCCTGCCAGACCTCGGTGCTGTATTCCTGGCCGGGGACGGCGATGACCTGCTTGATCGGCAGTGCGTATTTTTTGGCGAATTCAAAATCGCGGGCATCGTGGCCCGGTACCGCCATCACCGCGCCGGTGCCGTAACCCATCAGCACGAAATTGGCGACCCAGACCGGCACCTTTTCACCCGACAACGGATGCACGGCAAACACGCCGGTGGCCATGCCTTTCTTTTCCTGGGTTTCCAGCTCGGCCTCGGACACGCCGCCCTGCTTGCAGGCGGCGATGAATTCGGCCAAGGCCGGATTGGACGCCGCCGCTTTCTGTGCCAAGGGATGCTCGGCAGCCACGGCAACATAGGTCACGCCCATCAGCGTGTCGGGGCGCGTGGTGAATACCGTCAACGCCTCGCCGTTTTCGACCTCGAAACGGATTTCCAGCCCTTCGCTGCGGCCGATCCAGTTGCGCTGCATGGTCTTGACCGAATCCGGCCAGCCACTGAGGGTGTCCAGACCGTCCAGCAATTCCTGGGCGTAATCGGTGATCTTCAGGAACCATTGCGGAATTTCGCGTTTCTCCACCAGCGCGCCGGAGCGCCAGCCGCGGCCGTCGATGACCTGTTCGTTGGCGAGCACGGTCTGGTCGATTGGATCCCAGTTCACCACCGAATTTTTGCGGTAGACGATGCCTTTTTTGTACAGGCGGGTGAACATCAACTGTTCCCAGCGGTAATACTCGGGCGTGCAGGTCGCCAGCTCGCGCGACCAGTCGATGGCATAGCCCAGACTCTGCAACTGGCTGCGCATGTGATCGATGTTGGCGTAGGTCCACTTGGCCGGTGCGGTCTTGTTCTTGATCGCGGCGTTCTCAGCCGGCAGGCCGAAAGCATCCCAACCCATGGGTTGCAGCACATTGAAGCCCTGCATGCGCTTGAAGCGGGAAATCACATCGCCGATGGTGTAATTGCGCACGTGGCCCATATGCAGAGCGCCGGACGGATACGGCAACATCGACAGGCAGTAGTACTTCGGAAGCGCCGATTGCTCGTTGACCTCGAAGGCACGCTGCGCCTTCCAGAACTCCTGGGCTTGTTTTTCAATGGTTTGCGGTGGATATTCGGCGTTTTCGGCAGACACGGACATGGGCGCTAAGATCTTGGGATTATTGCCCTATAGATTACCTTATGCGCCTGATTTTAGACAGTAAATCCTGTCGAATTAGTCCCGAAAACATGACACTGACGCAGCCTCTGCAGCGCCATGCACCAAAATAGCTGCCGACACAAAGTGCAGTGCCGCGCATTCGACGTATCATCGGTATTGCGCCCCGCAAACGGCAACCCATTGAAAGCGGGAAGCGCTGAACATCAGGAGCGCCCGTGTTTTACACCAAAATCGCCCTATGCATCATCGGCATGTCCTTGTTTTTCAATGCCGGAAAAATCGAGGCGCGCGGCGGCGCGGCCGACCATGCCGTGCTTTGGTCGGCCTTGTCCTTGCTAACCTCACTGTTTGCCTTCTGGGCAGGCGCCGGATGGTTTTTCTGGCTCATCGCGCAGATTGGGCTGTTAATCGGCATTGCCGGTGCACGCGTTTTGCTGGACCGGAAATAGCCCGGAGCGGAAGTTGCATTCCTGCATACCCCCGCACCGGTGCGTTTCACCACGGAACAGTAGCGAATACTTATCCCGAGATGGCCGGATAATCCGTATACCCTTCCGCACCGCCGCCGTAATACAGCTCCGGGCGGCCGGGGTTGAG
>CAJAPA010000150.1 GCA_903942465.1 uncultured Gammaproteobacteria bacterium | reverse complement strand
GTGCACAGCACGCGTGGCATCGATTACTTCCTGCAGCCGGCAGGAATGGAACAGGCCTTCGTTGAGCCCATGGGTCTGGCCGTGATCGCGGAAGTTGAGCGCAAACACCGCCACCCCGGCCGTCAACAGCTCGGCGGCACTTTGCTGGATGTAACTGGATTCGGCGCTGCCTTCCCAGCCGTGCAGCAGCAGGGCCAGTGCGCCATCGGCGCGCGGGGTGGGCGCGGCGGTGTACAGACCGGCCAAGCGGATGCCCTCCGGCAGATCCAGCACATGCACCTGGCTGCTTGCGCCGAGCGCGGCCAGACGCGCAGCACCGGCCCGCCGGCGCCAGGGACTGGAACTGAGCACCGACTGCACATGCGGATTTTTCAGCAGGCCTTCGACCCGGTATTCCGAGACCCGTGAACGCATCAGCCTGCCATCACATCGACAATGCGCTGCCGGCACAGATCGGCCATCTTGCGGCGGCCGTCTTCATGCGCGGCGACCGGTTCGAGGAAATGCACCTCGCACGGACGCGCCGGTTCACCGAGCACGCGCCAGAGATTGCTGAAGAAGTTTTCCTTCGGCCCGAACGCCATCAGCACCTGGGCGTCGCCTTTGTCGCCGTACTTGATGGCAATCGGCTGTGCCGGGGTGCCGGCGATCACCGCCGGCTGGAAGATGCGGGCATGGAACACGCCGATGGCATGCCCGGAATGGGTGCGGCCTTCGGGAAACACGCCGACCGCAAAACCGGTCTGCAGGCGTTCGAGCATCTGATGCATGACGCCGTGCAGGGAATCATTGCTGCCGCGGTGGTGGTAGATGGTGCCGGCGCTGCTGACCACGGTGCCGATCAGCGGCCAGCGTTCGATTTCGGCCTTGGCCACGAACGCCATCCAGCGCTGGCTGTGCAGCACGCAGATGTCGATCCAGCTGATGTGATTGGCCACGAACAGCACCGCACCCGGCAGCGGCGTGCCGAAGCGGCGCATGCGCAGACCGAAGATGCGCACCAAGATACGCGACCAGAATCCGGCCACCCACTGATCGACGCGTTCACCGTAGATGCTGAAACGCCCGAACACCGGGCTGAGCAACAGCAGCACGATCGGCAGGCCGATCAGGGCATGCACCAGCAGCAGCGGAACGCGGTAGAGGTAGCGGAACAGTCGGGGCATGGGGTGTAACCGGTGGTGTCGCTTCATTTTAGCGCGAAGCACCGGCCAAAACGAAAAAAGCGCGGACCGGCCGCGCTTTTTTACGATACCGCAGGGGACTCAGCGCACGCGCATCGGACCCGGACGCCAGGCGTTGCTGACGTAACTGCTGCTTCCGCCGTAGCCGGAGCTGGATCCGTAGCTGCCGCCCTGCTCGCGGTTGCGGCGGCGGTGCATGCGGTTGACCAGTTCGTCACGGCGCACTGACAGCCAGTCGGCACGGCCGACATTGGCCGGATCCAGACCGCGGTCGGTGGCCTGCTCTTCGCGGAAGTTGCAGAACTCATCGTAGGCGGCCAGCTCGTGCACCAGATCGAGGGCACTGAGCTCGATGGCAATGGCGTCATCGAAGAAGCCCAGCACCGGAATGCTGTCGGGAATCAGGTCTTCGCTTTCCGAGAAATAGGCCATGGCGGATTTGACCCGGGCCCGGTCCTCGTCCGGAAGCGCCCAGGCTTCGTCGACCAGCATGGCGATCATGGCATCGAGCTTGTTCAGGCGGCTGGAAATGAAATCCGGCAGGGTCAGGTTGGCGGCGTTGACCAGCAGCTGGCGCGCGGCGCCGGTGACTTCGGCGTCGGATTTGCCGACGGCGGCGGCCTTGGCCTTGGCGATGGCTTCGTTGAAATGCGCGAGATCCGCGTCGGAAAGTTCGATGGTGAAGGACATCGGCATGCTGTTTCCCCTGGTACGATTTGACTGAACGCTAAGAGTACCGCCTGCCCCAGACAGCGTCAACCCGAGGAATTCTTGGATTCGGGGATTACAGGATCGGTTCCAGGCCGGCGCCGAACACGGTGATGATGCGGGTGTAGATGCCTTTCAGGCTCATGTTCACCTCCGGAAAGTCGCCGACCGCTTCACTGCAGCCGGTGAATTCCGGGGCGGTGTAGTCGATCAGGCCGCACTCGGCACGGACCTGATAGCTGGTGGCGTACGGCCAGGGCCAGACATCGAACACCGGCATCTGCTCGGACAGCTTGCCCATGGTGTAGTTGAAATCGGCCAGGGCCGGCAGGGTCTCGCGCGGGGCGATGGCCCAGGCGTTTTCCGGCACCATGTCATTGCGGATGCTGCCGGACAGCAGCGCGGCGAAATCCGGATCTTCGATCAGCAGCATGCTTTCGGTGTTGTAGTCGTCGGAGCGCGGATCGAAATTGTGGCTGCCGATGACCGCGATGCGGTCGTCGATCACCATCGATTTGGCGTGCAGCCCGACGCGCTGGCCTTCCTTGTTCAGCGGCACCGGCGACTGCGTGCCGGAGCCGGTGTAACCGAACAGGCCCGGACCGTCGCCGGCTTCGGTTTCCTCTTTATCCAGCCAGCCCGGCTCACGGCCGACGCGCATATAGGCCGAGACCGGAAACGGCTTGAATTCGTGGATGCGGAAGCCGAGCTCGCGCAGGTACAGGCGCTTGTATTTGTGCGACAGCGCGTACACCGGGAAGGCGTCGGTGGCGGCCAGCGAATTGGTCGAGACCCAGACCTGCACCGGCCGCTCGCGCCGCTTCAGCTGACGGAAGGTCTGCCGCGCCATGCGCGACATCACCAGATACGGGGTCTGCAGCAGCACGCTGGTCTGTGCCTGCGAAATGACCTGGTACACCGCATTGGAGGCGCGCGCCCGGCTGCTGGCTTCATCGGCATGTTTTTCCGGCAGATCGGCATAGAACACCGCATCGCCCACCGCACGCCGGTAGGGTTCCAGCGTGGCCAGCAGGCGCGGGCCGTCCTGCGCCATGGCGGCCATGACGTTCATGCGCGGCGAATACGCACGCTTCGGCAGCTGCAGGCGCTGCGGATCGGCCTGGGCATCGAGCAGCACCCGCGCCACGTCATCGAGCTGCGGCGCCGGTACGCTGCGCTCGCTCTGCCAGAAGGCATTGAAGTTGTCGCGCATGCCCAGCACCGCCGGCCCGGCCACCCACAGGTCGCGGTCGCGGTAGTTGTAGCTGGCGCCCCAATCGAAATAACGGTCCTGGATGTTGCGGCCGCCGACCACCGCCATGCGGTCATCGACCAGCAGCAGCTTGGTGTGCATGCGCTGGTTCAGGCTCTGGAAATGGAACACGATGCCGGCGAAGAATTCGGCCTTGTCGGTCTTGGCCTGATTGAACATCGGGCTGTACAGGCGCAGTTCGAAATTGCGGTGCAGGGCCGAGAGCTTGGCCTGCAGCTGCGGCCGGGTCAGGCCGTACAGCTGGTCGAGCAGCAGGCGTACTTTCACCCCGCGCTGGGCCGCGCGCACCAGCGCATCGAGCACCAGGGTGCCGGTTTCGTCGAGGTCGTAGATGAACACCTGCAGCTCGACGCTGTGGCGCGCGGTCTCAATCATGTGCAGGCGGGTCAGCAGCGCGTCGTTGCCCTGATCGAGCAGGATGACCTGATGTTTGCCGCCACCGCCCACGGCAGTGGTGTCGGCCAGATCGCGCAGTGGCGAATCCAGGCCGCAGCCGGACGCGATTTGGCAGGCCGTTGCGGTTTCCTGCAGGCTGCCGGCAAACGCACCCGCTTCGCGATGCTTACTTTCGGGCAGGCTGGCGCAGGCGCCCAGCGCAAGCATCAGCACGACCGCGGACAGTCTAGTGATCATCGGCAAATTTTAGCTGAAATCCGACCACCACCTCGTCGCGCAGGCTCCAGCGGTAGGCGTGCATGCCGAAGTCGTGCCGGTTGAGCGTACCGCTGGCCGAGATCGGACAGGCGATGCCCGGCTGTCGGCACTGGGTGGGCAG
>CAJAPA010000149.1 GCA_903942465.1 uncultured Gammaproteobacteria bacterium | reverse complement strand
GGCCGTGGGGACATCCAAGAATTATTCTTATGGCGGCGCCTGCTGGCCGGGGTTAGGCTTTGCCCATGAACAGCAATATCCACCCGATTGCCGGACCGGCGCAGAACCGTCTGTACGGCATTTATGTGCTGGACCATCTGCATCTGGACGAAAATCCGGAGCGGACGCGGCAGGCGCTGCGTGGCATTCTGCCCGGGGACGAAGATCCCATCTTGCTGAACCTGCTCCAGCGCCGGCGCGTACTGGTGCGTCAGGGCCGCTTCGAGGCGCTCAATACCTTCGCCGCCCGGCTTTACAGCCAGGGCTTCCAGATCGAACTGGTGCTGCTGGACTGACTCAGCGGATCAGGCGGTGCTCGACCAGATGCGCGACCACGGCCGGATCGGCCAGAGTGGAAATATCGCCCAAGGCATCCGGCTGGTTTTCGGCGATCTTGCGCAGAATGCGCCGCATGATTTTTCCCGAACGCGTCTTCGGCAAGCCCGGCGCCCACTGCATCCAATCCGGGCTGGCAATCGGACTGAGGTGATGGCGTACGTGTTCAATCAGCTCACGGCGCAGTGCATCGGATTCGGTCTGGCCGGCCTTGAGCGTGACATACACATAAATGCCCTGGCCTTTGATGTCGTGCGGTGCACCGACCACCGCCGCTTCCGCCACTGCCGGATGCGAGACCAGTGCGCTTTCGATTTCGGCGGTCCCCAGACGGTGCCCGGACACATTCAACACATCATCGACGCGGCCGGTGATCCAGTAATAGCCGTCGGCATCGCGTCGGGCGCCGTCGCCGGTGAAGTAGGTGCCGGGATAGGTGCTGAAATAGGTTTCGTAGAAGCGCGCATGATCGCCGTACACCGTGCGCATCTGGCCCGGCCAGGAATCCAGCAGCACCAGATTGCCTTCGCCGGCGCCCTCGACCGGCACGCCTTCGCCATTCACCAACTGCGGGCGCACGCCGAAGAACGGCAGCGTGGCCGAGCCCGGTTTCAGATCGGTCGCGGCCGGCAGCGGCGCAATCAGGATGCCGCCGGTTTCGGTCTGCCACCAGGTATCCACCACCGGACAACGGCCATCGCCGACCACGCGGTGATACCAGCGCCAGGCTTCCGGATTGATCGGCTCGCCGACCGTGCCGAGCAGGCGCAACGAGGCGCGCGAACTGCGCTGCACCGGCGCTTCGCCTTCGCGCATCAGGGCGCGGATGGCCGTCGGCGCGGTGTAGAAAATGGTGACCTGGTGTTTATCGACGACCTGCCAGAAGCGCGAGAAATCCGGCCAGTTCGGCACGCCTTCGAACATCACGGTGGTGGCGGCATTGGCCAGCGGCCCGTAAACGCAATAACTGTGGCCGGTAATCCAGCCGATATCGGCGGTGCACCAGTACACATCCTCGGGCTTCAGATCGAACACGGCCTCGTGGGTGAAACTGGCGTGCAGCAGATAGCCGGCGCTGGTGTGCAGCACGCCCTTGGGTTTGCCGGTGGAGCCCGAGGTGTAAAGAATGAACAACGGATCCTCGGCGTTCATCGCCGTGGCGCTGTGCTCCGCCGATTGTGAGGCCACCACCTCGTCATACCAGCGATCGCGCGGCATCTGCATCGGCGGCGCGCCCGGTCCGTGACGGACCACCAAGACGGTTTCCACCGAAGCCGTGCCGCGCTGCTGCAGGGCCTCATCGACCTGCGCCTTCAGCGGCAGCCATTTGCCGCCGCGCTGGCTGGCGCCGGCGGTGATAATCAGTTTGCTGGCGCAGTCTTCAATGCGCGAGGCGATGGCATCGGGCGAGAAGCCGCCGAACACCACCGAATGCACCGCGCCAATCCGGGCGCAGGCCAACATGGCCACTGCCGCTTCCGGAATCATCGGCAGATAAATGGTGATGCGGTCGCCTTTGACCACACCCAGATTCTGCAGGGCATTGGCCAGGCGGCAGACGCGGGCGTGCAGCTCGCGGTAACTGATGCGCTGCGAGGGTACCGCCGGATCATCGGATTCCCAGATGATGGCGGTCTTATCGCCATGCGCGGCCAGATGCCTATCCAGGCAGTTGACCGCCACATTCAGTTCGCCGTCTTCGAACCAGCGGATACGGAAGTCGTCTTTATGGAAGCTGACGTTCTTGACCACGGTAAACGGTTTCGACCACAGCAGGCGGCCGGCCTGTTCGCGCCAAAATGTGTCGGAATCTTCAGCCACGGCGGCATGCAGCGCGTCAACAGCGGCTTTGTCCAGTGTGGCCTTGGCGGCGAAAGCATCGGATACGGGATACAGGTCTGTCATGGGTCTCCACCGCCTCACGCGGGCATTACCGGTTCTCGTGTATGGTATCCGAAATCGTCCACGCCCCTGATTGCCATGCCTGAATTGCCCGAAGTCGAAACCACCCGCCGCGGCCTGGAGCCACACATCCTCGGCAAGCGCATTACCGGCGTGGTGCTGCGCCGCGACACCCTACGCTGGCCGATTCCGTTCGAGATCGTCGAGCAACTGCCAGCCCGGAAAATCACCGGCATCGAGCGCCGCGCCAAATACCTGCTGATGCACACCGCCGCCGGCAGCGCGCTCTGGCATCTGGGCATGTCCGGCAGCATGCGCGTGCTGAAGGCCGGCACACCGGCCGGCAAGCATGATCATGTCGATATCGAACTGACCGGCAAGCGCATTATCCGCTTCACCGATCCGCGCCGCTTCGGCTGTCTGCTCTGGCAACCGCCGGGTGAAATCCATCCGCTGCTGCAGAAGCTGGGGCCCGAACCGCTGTCGGAGGCGTTCAACGGCGATTACCTGTTCCGCAAGAGCCGCGGCAAGACCGCCGCAGTCAAATCCTTTCTGATGGATCAGGCCGTGGTCGTCGGCGTGGGCAACATCTACGCGGCCGAGAGCCTGTTCCGCGCCGGTATTTCACCGCTGCGCGAAGCGGGGAGCCTCACCAAAGCGCGTTATGAAAAATTGGCGGACGCGGCCAAAGAAATCCTGGCCTATGCCATTGAACGCGGTGGCACTACCTTGCGCGATTTCATCAACCCCGATTCCGAGCCCGGTTACTTCGAACAGGAACTGGATGTATATGGCCGCGAGGGTGAACCCTGCAAGCAATGCGGCCGGCCGTTGCGCGATTCACGCCTGAACAACCGGGCGGGAGCGTGGTGCGGGAGCTGTCAAACTTGAGAATATCTTGAATCACGATAGTATTAAGCATACCCACACACTATGGAGCATGACATGACTTCTGCGACCGTACTCACCCTTACCGCATTCATCACCTGGGCGCTTCTGCTTCTGGTGCTGATGGAAGTCATCCGCTCACAACTGGTGCTTAGCGGCAAAGTCGTCGCCAATGGCTTCACGCCCGACAACGCCGGACTGTCGCCGTTCATGCAGCGTCTGGCGCGGGCGCACGCCAACTGCGTGGAAAGCCTGCCGGTATTCGGCGGTCTGTTGCTGGTGGCCATCGTGACCGAACGCACCGCCATCACTGACCCGTTGGCCTATGTGTTCCTCGCCTGCCGCGTGTTCCAATCGCTGGTGCATCTGGCTTCCACCAGCCCGACGGCAGTCACCATCCGCTTCACCGCCTTCACGGTGCAGATGGGCATCGGTCTGTATTGGGCTTTCAAGCTGTTATCCTCAATGCTTGCACATGGCGCGGCCTGAGCCGCAGGTAGCAAGCTCGATGTTCTGCGCCGCCTTCATCTGGGAACCCGGCACCTACGATGCCGATTTCCACCGCCTGAATGACATCATCGATCAAGTGGCCTTGGCCCTGCCCGGTTACCTGGGCGTGGAATCCTGGCAGAACCCAGACGGTTCGCGCCGCTGCGCCAATTACTATTGGACCGACCTCGACACGCTGCGTGCATTTTCAACGCATCCGGCGCATCAGGAAGCCAAGCGCCAATATGCGCAGTGGTACAAGGGCTATCACATCGTGGTCTCGGAAATAATCCGTTCCTACGGCGATGACGCCTTCGCGCACATCACCCCCAACCAACGCAGCCGTGATTCTCTGACATGACCACACTGGCCCTGAAAATTCCGCCGCCGGTCATTGCTCTGCTCTGTGCCGGAGCCATGTATGCCCTTGCCGAAACCACCATGCCCTATGGGCTGGGTCCGGTCTGGACCTTGCCCGCCGCCATCACGCTGGCGATCATCGGCATTGGTTTCGATTTGGCCGGATTGATTTCATTCCGCCGGCACCACACCACGATCAACCCGCTGCATCCGGAAAAAACAAGCAGTTTGGTCACCGGCGGCGTTTATCGCATCAGCCGCAATCCGATGTATGTGGGCATGGCCCTGCTGTTATTGGCCTGGGCGGTGTATCTGGAAAGTCCGGCGGCACTATTGGGTATCGGCGCGTTCATCGCCTACATCACGCATTTCCAGATCATGCCGGAAGAAAGCTTATTGGCACAGCACTTCGGCGCGGATTTCGAAACTTACCGCCAACGCGTTCGGCGCTGGCTCTGAATCAGTCGTCCTGATCCAGCGGCAGCACACTCTGCTGCAGTTCGATGGCGCTTTCGCCGGCCATGATTTTCTTGAACTCGGGACGCGACACCGACACATAGCGTTCATTGCCGCCGACTTCGACCTGCGGACCTTCGGTGACCGCGCGCCCGTTTTGATCGACACGCACCACCATGTTGGCTTTCTTGCCGGAATGGCAGATGGTTTTCAACTCAATCAGGTTATCGGCCCAGGCCAGCAGGTACTGGCTGCCCTCGAACAGTTCGCCGCGGAAATCGGTGCGCAGGCCGTAGGCCAGCACCGGAATCTTCAGGCTATCCACCACATCGGTCAGCTGCCAGACCTGCGCCTTGGACAGAAACTGCGATTCATCGACCAAGACACAGTCGATCTTGCCCTTGGCGGCCAAAGCCTGTCGCACCAGCGCCGCCAGATCATCGTCGCCGGTAAACGTCACCGCATTGGCTTTGAGACCGATGCGCGAGGCAACGATGCCCTCGCCGGCCCGATTGTCGAGCCGCGGCGTCAGGATCAGCGTACGCATGCCGCGCTCGTGATAGTTGTAGGCGCTCTGCAGCAAGGTGGTGGTCTTGCCGGCATTCATGGTGGAGTAGTAGAAATAAAGCTTGGCCACAATCGTCCTATTCGTCGTCTTTTTTCGGCGCTTCGGCCGGTGCCACCGGCATCAGTTCGCTGGCGGTCACGGTGCCGGTCGGCAACGCCTTCCAGGTTCCATTCTGCCATTTCCAGTAGGCTTCGGGTTGCCAGAATTTATCCTGGTAAAACTCATCGCCGCTGACCTGGATCGGCATGCCGCCGGGACCGGGGATTTCGATACGCAGATTGCCCACGAATCCGGTACGGCTGCCGGTGATGTTGCGGCGGTTGCGCTCCAGAATGGCTTCAATGCGCTTCTTGGCCACGCTATCACCGTAGCGGGCATACAGTGCCGCCCCTTTATCCAATGCCTGGCGCCGCTCAAGCTCGGTCAGTTCGCTCCAGTACTGCTCGCGTTTGGCCACCAGATCGCGGTACAGCCGCTCGGCTGCCAGATCAATCCAGACATAGGCTTCGGCACGGTCGATCTGCACGCCCTCGCCCTTCCACAGCATTTCCGCCACCATGGCCTGCGAGGGCTTGTCGGCGTAATAGGCGCCCTTGCGGAACTGACGCATGGCTTCTTTGTAATCGCCTTTGCTGTAGCTTTTCATGCCCAGCACGCGGCCATAAAGATCCGGATGACTGCTCAGAAAGCTGCGTGACTGGACGATGAAGGCATCATCCTTCGGACCGACATCGGCGGCGTGCAAGGGCGAAGCGGCAAGCATCAAAGCGAATAGGGTCAGAACATGGCGGAGTTTCATCATATTTTCCGGAAGCGGTGGCGAGGGTTACAGCATACGGCTGCACGGCGCTGCGGCCATGTGCCGGAAGTCAGCCGGGGTCGGCCATTCCGAGCAGGGCCAAGGCTTTGTCGAACTCGGCATCCAGCGGTGCGGTGTACGTCAGCATTTCACCCGAATCCGGATGAGGAAAACGTAAACGCCAGGCGTGCAGCAACATCCGGTGCACACCGAGCATGCGGAAAGCACGGTTGTGGCGGCCGTCGCCGTGGCTGGTGTCGCCAATCAGATGATGCGAGACATGTTTGAGATGGCGCCGGATCTGGCGAAAACGGCCGGTCACGGGCGTGCACTGCAGCAGGGCGTAGCGTGAAGTCGGGTGACTGGCGCTGGCCACCGGTAATTCGGCGGTCCCCAGACAACGGAATACCGTGACTGCCGGTTTCTTTTCCGGCTTGCCCGGGCCGCCGTCCAGATCATGATCAACGGTAAATTCCGCCTCCGGCCAGCCGCGGCAGACGGCGAGATAATCCTTGCCGACATCACGGCCCATGAACGCCTTGCCGAGTATGGACGCGGCATCGGCATCGAAGGCGACCAGCACGCAGCCGCTGGTAGCGCGATCGAGGCGGTGCACCAGATGCACTTTCGAGGCGAACTGCTCACGCAGGCGGTGCAGCAGGAAATCATCCTCACCGCGGGCCAGCCCGCTGGCATGGGCCATCAGTCCGGCCGGTTTATTGATGACGGCGCAGCGCGCGTCCCGGAACAGGACCTGCAAGACGTCTTCGGTCACAGACGGCGCGGCCAAGCCAGAACAAAACCGATCAGGCTCACGGCAATCGCGGTGTACAGCAGCGGGCCGGGGCCTGCAAGCAGATAAAGCAGACCGGAAGCAAAACCGGCAGTGACAGCAAGCGCGAGCGCGAACAGCTGGCGCTGGTTGCGCTGGCTGATTTTCACCAGCTGTGCGATTTCATCCGAACGCATGCGGATACGGGTTTCGCCCTCGACCTGCTGGGCCAGCGCCGACTGTAGCAGCGCAGGCAGACCCGCGGCCTGATGCAGGATTTCCGGCCACTGCTTCTGCAGGCGGGCGACAAAGGCCTTCGGGCTGTAACGTTCGCGCAGAATGGCTTCCAGCACCGGCTGTGCCACCGCCCACAGATCGATTTCCGGATCGAGTGTACGCGCCAGACCTTCGGTATTGAGCAGGGTTTTCTGCAACAGAATCAGCTGTGGCTGCAGGGTCAACTGGTATTTCTGCGCGGTACGCAGCAGCTTGGCGACCACTTCGGCTATGGAGAACTCCGACAGCGGACGCGTGAAGTACGGCTCGCAGACCGCACGCACGGCCGCTTCCAGTTCATCCAGACGCAGCGAAGCCGGCATCCAGCCGGCCTGCACGTGCAAGCGCGCGATCTTGCGGTAATCCTTTTGGAAGATCGCCATGAAGTTTTCGGCCAGATAATACTGGTCCTGCTCGCTAAGCTGGCCGACGATGCCGAAATCCAGCGCGATGAAAGATCCGCAGCGTTCACCGTCGGTATCGACCCAGATATTGCCGGCGTGGGCATCGGCGTGAAAGTAATTGTCGCGGAATACCTGCTGGTAAAGAATCCGCACCGCTTTCGCCGCCAGCGCCTTGCGATCGATGCCGCGCTGGTCGAGCTCGGCAACGGCATCGGCCGGTATGCCATACACGCGCTGCATGACCAGAACGCTTTCGCCGGTCAGCGGCCAGATCACCTCCGGCACGGTCAGTTCGGTACTGTCCTGCCACAGACGGCGCATCAGGCTGGCGTTGGCGGCCTCGCGCTGCAGATCACATTCGGCCAACAGCGTGCTTTCCAATTCGGCGACCACATCATGTGGCCGGATTTTATCGGCATGCGGATGCAGACGGCATAAACCATCGGCCAGCAATCGCATCAGCGCGATGTCGGCGCGGATCCGGGATTCGATGTCGGGGCGCAGCACTTTGACCACGACTTCCCGGCCATCCTTGAGCCACGCCGCATGCACCTGCGCAATCGAGGCCGAGGCCAGCGGTTCGTCGTCGAAGCGCTCGAACACCTCCGTCAATGGCTGACCGAGGCTGGCCTCAATCAAGGTCCGTGCCTGGGCCGAGGGAAAGGCCTGCACCTGATCACGCAGACCGGCCAGCTCATCGGCGATATCGGCCGGCAGCAAATCGCGGCGTGTGGACAGGACCTGGCCGAGCTTGACGAACAGCGGGCCGAGTTCCTGCAGCGCCATGCGCAGACGGGCGCCACGCGGCAAGGCGCGATTGGCGGCCGAGGTCGGAACGAACACTTTGGCAACACGCAGCAAGGGCGTAGCCCGCGATTTCGGCAGCCATTCATCCAGACCGTAACGCGATGCGGTGCCGACGATGGCGATGGCGCGCAGCAGCGGTTTCATTTCATCCGCCCGGCAAGCTGTTCGGCGCGGGCCTGCAGACGATCGGCGCGTTGGCGCAGACGATCGACCTCTCCATAGAAATCGGCAAGCTCGGCCTTGCCGACCACCACACGCGCTTCTTCGGTGGCGTATTCGGCGCCGGAACGGGCCAAGCCGGCGGCACCGATACGGGCATGGCGGAATCCTTCGCGCAGAATTTTTGCCGCTTGCGGACCAAGCACCGGACCGAAGGTGGTGACGAAGGGCGCCTCCCAATCCGGGTCGTAGTTTTTCAGCAAATCCTGCAGCACGCGTGCCAGTTCGACATCGCCATTGATGCGCATGGCGCCGACCACAGTCCGTCCCTGCGCGAACACCGGCAGGCTCTGCAACAGCCCGGACAGCTTGCTCTTGATGCTGACGTCGGCTTCGCGCGCGGCATCCACCGGACCGACCTGCAGCAGACCCTTGCGGACATCGATGGCCAAAGCGATATCGGGTGATTGCAGATGCGCTTCGATGCGGCGGCCTTCCAAGGCCTGCAGTTTTTCACGGCTGGCCGGATCAAGACGGAGCGCGCGGTTCAAACCCTCCTGCAGCACACGGCCGGCCAGGGGTTTCATCGAATCCAGGGAAAACGGGGTACTCATCAATCAGCCTTCTGCAGGGAGTCGCGCAGACGACGCAGGCCTTCCGCGAAGGACACCTGCGGCACATAACCGAAATCACGGCGCGCGTTGGAACAATCATACCAATGCTCGGTCGACAATTGTTCGGCCAGAAACCGGGTCATCGGCGGTTCGCCCGGCACCCGGAACGCACGCCAGAGCAATTCACACACCACCCCGCCCAAGTAAGCCACCGCAAACGGTACGCTCGACTGTACTGTCGGGGCGCCGGCGGCGTCCAACAGGCCATTGACGATGTCGCGGATCGGCATCGGCTCGCCGTTGGAAATGAAATAGGCCTTGCCGGCGCAGACTGCACCCGGCTGCAGGTGTTCCAGCGCCAGCAGATGCGCCTGCACCACATTGTCGATGTAGGTGCAGTCCATCCGGTTATTGCCGTCTCCGATGAAACGCAGACGGCCGGCGCGGGCGCGCTGGGCCAGACGCGGCAACAGCTGGGTATCGCCCGGGCCCCAGATCAAACGGGGTCGCAGTGCGACCGTCGCGAAGCCTGCTGTATTCGCGGACAACACGGCGCGTTCAGCCAGCATCTTGCTGTGTGGATAATGCGCGGAAAAATGTGTGGCATAGGGCGTGTTGCTTTCATTGCCGCCGCGTACCGGCGTCGTGCCGGCATGCACCACGCTCGGCGTCGAGGTGTACACGAATCGGCGGATGCCGGCAGCGCGCGCTTCGGCCAGCAGCACGGCGGTGCCCGTGACATTGGTGCGTTCGAATTCCTGCCAGACGCCCCAGCCACTGGCCTTGGCGGCGTTATGCAGGATCGCATCCACACCCGCAAGGGCGCTGCGCACCTTTTCAACATCATCCAACGCACCGAGCACCTGAGTCACGCCCAATGCCGCCAGCGCTTCGGAATGATGCCGCTGCAGACTGACCACGACATGGCCTTGCGCCAGCAGACCGCGGCACAGGCCCTGGCCGAGAAAGCCGCTGCCGCCGGTCACTAGAACTTTCATGCGCGCTTAGCCAGGCGTTTGGCCGCCCACAGGGTGAGCTGCTCGCGACCGATTTTTGCGTTGTGCCGGATATCGACCGGAAAGCCCGGATGGAACAGTACGATTTGAATCTGCCGCGTGTGCCGATGCTGGCTGGCAATGGTGAGTAATTCGCTGCACAGCACGGAATCGGTAATGGTCGCGCCCGGTTCGCGCTCGATGCACAGCACTGGTTTTTGCGCGCCATAGGCACCGAGCCCGACCAAAGCCGAACGCCGCACCGCCGGATGGCAATTGAATATCGGCTCGACGTTTTCGGTGCCGAGCAGACCTTGGGCGGTCTGCAGGCGCTGCGATTTACGACCACAGAACCACAGACGGCCCTGCGTATCCTGCCAAGCCAGATCGCCCATGCGGTGCACGACGCGGGTGCTGCCATCGGCCAGGGTTTCATGGATTTTTCCAAGAAGATTGGAGGCCTCGCGGCGGTAATAGCTGTCGGTGGCGCTCGGGCCGGCCACGGTGACTTCACCGATTTCGCCCTGTGGCACGCACCGTCCGTCATCCCAATCGGCAATCGGTTCATCGCTGATGCCAATCAGACGCACGGTATTT
>CAJAPA010000148.1 GCA_903942465.1 uncultured Gammaproteobacteria bacterium | reverse complement strand
GCCGCTGCCGCGGCAGCGGCTACAGCCGTTGCCCATCAGGCCGAAGAATCCTCGCTCAAGGCCTCGGCCGAAGCCTCGGAAGCCTCGCGCATCGCGGCCGACGCGGCCGTAGAGGCCGTGCGCCTGGCTAATCAGGCCAATGAAATCGCCAATGAAATGAAGAAGGGTTCCGACAAGTAAATCTTCGGGAATCAGGCTTTACGTTTCCAGAGATGCTTGAGAGTGAATTCCCGGGAAATGGGAAACAACCCACAAAAAACCCCGCCGAGGCGGGGGTTTTTGTTTGGTGGAGGTGGCGGGAGTTGAACCCGCGTCCGAAAGCGCGCCATTTCCAGCACTACATGCTTAGTCCGTTGTTCAGTCTCGTCGGCAGGCAACACAACGTACGAAGCACACCTGCAAACATACCCGCTTTAGTTGATTCCGGGCTGACGGGTCGCCACCTGGAACGGTTCCATGATAATGACCCTACACCGACGAGCATGGACACAAGTGGGTTCGGGGCGAAGCCTTAAGCGGCTAAAGCGTAGTTGTCGTCGTTGGCAACTAGAGTTTTGCTACTGGATTAACGAGGAAAGTCGCCCCCTCGGCATGCGCCAAATAACTTTGCAACCCCCGTCGAAGCCAGAACACCCCCGAAAGCGGTCAAACAAATTCATTCAACACACCCAGTATGGGACTTCCCGTCGGCTTTTTCAATGGCCGATGAATCGGCATTCATAATGTGCGCTAGCGCATGGACGCGGTTTCCGGGCCTGTGGTAGTTTCATAGTCCGTTCCATCTGCAGGAGTTGCCCATGAAATCCGTAAAATTCATGTTGATTGCCGCCATCGCTGCCACCTTGGTCTTCGGCAGTGCCCAGGCCGCCAAGCCGGAAGGCAAGGGCAAGCCGGAACAATCGGAAAATGGCAAAGGCAACAGCGGCAAATCCGACGACAAAGGTGGATACGATGATCACGGCGGCAAACACGATGGCCGCAAAGGCCATGACGGCAAGGATCTGCGTTACGCCGGCATCAGTCAAGACGACGCCCGCCGCTATGCCGACCAATACCGTGTGGGTGGCCAGAAACCGCTGCCGCCGGGTATCCGCAAGAACCTCGCGCGCGGCAAACCGATTCCGCCCGGCATCGCCATGACCCGATTGCCGCAGGCTTATGTGGATCGTCTGCCGCGTTATCCGGGCTATGAATGGCGCGGCTATGGCCGCGATCTGGTGCTGGTGGATGCGCTCAGCAATGTCATTGCCGACGTGATTCTGGACGCGTTCGACTGATCAGGCGTTTTTGTTGTGGCGGCGCATCACGCGCTGCTGCTCGCGCTGCCAGTCGCGGTCTTTGTTGGCCTGACGCTTGTCGTGTGCCTGCTTGCCTTTGGCCAGTGCGATTTCGAGTTTGACCTTGTTGCCTTTCCAGTAGCAGGCGGTCGGAATCAGGGTGTAGCCGTCGCGCTCGACCTTGCCGACCAGTTTGTCGATTTCATGCCGGTGCAGCAGCAGCTTGCGGGTGCGCCGGTCATCGGCAATCACATGCGTCGAGGCCGACAGCAGCGGGGTGATCTGTGCGCCGAACCAGAGAATCTCGCCGCCTTTGACCACGGCGTAGCTTTCGCTCATGGCCAAGCGCCCGGCACGGATGGCTTTCAATTCCCAGCCCTGCAGGCTGATGCCGGCTTCAAAGCGCGCCTCGAGATGGTATTCGTGACGTGCGGTCTTGTTCAGGGCAATCGTTTTTTGGCCTTGGCTTGCGCTATTCTTGTCGGTATTCTTCTTCACCATCCGGCTATTGTCGCCGATTTTGCTTAACGCAGGAACGTCATGCCGCAAATCCAACGCCACGCCCTGGTCCGTCATTCCGCCAAGCGCATGTTCGATCTGGTCAATGCCGTCGACCGCTACCCGGATTGGTTCGCCTGGTGCAGCGCCTCGGAAGTGCTCGAGCACACCGAATTCGTGATGCGTGCGCGTCTGGAACTGCGCATCGCCGGCATCCGCAGCGCCTTCACCACCCGCAATACCCTGGAGCCGACGCATCGCATCCGGATGCGCCTGGAAGAGGGTGCCTTCAGCCATCTGAACGGGGAATGGGTCTTCCACGCCCTGGCCGAAGACGCCTGCAAGGTCAGCCTGAATCTGGATTTCGAGGCCAATAGCCTGCTGTCGCCGGCCTTTGCCATTGGGTTTCAGGGCTTGGCCGATCGCATGGTCGATGATTTCTGCCGACAGGCCGACCGCGATGACTGAGATGATTCCGGTCGAAATCGTCTATGCCGAACCGGGCCGGGTCTGGCGGCAGGAGCTGCGGGTTCCGACCGGAGCCAGCGTACAGCACGCGTTATCGGTATTGGATCACCGACTGTTTCCGGAGGGCCTGCAGGTCTCCGAGGATTTCCTCGCCGTTTACGGCCGCCGTGTTCGTTTTGGTGACAGTCTGCATGCGCATGACCGCATCGAACTGTTGCGGCCGTTGACCCGCGATCCGAAAGACACCCGTCGTTTGCGCGCCGCCGACAATCCGCTGAAAAAGCCCGCACGTTAAACGCAAAAAAGGCGGCCTGAGCCGCCTTTTGGGTGAAGTCACGCGAATCAGCGTTTCTTCTTTTTATCGTCTTTGGGCAGATTGCCGAACTTGGCCATTTCCGCGGCCAGCTGCGCATCCTGTTCGGCAAAATACTCGCCTTCCCAACGCGCCACTTTGTCGCCATCGAAATGCACGGTGAAGGTTTTGACTTCGGTCTGTCCGTGGCCGCGGCGCTGGGTGGCGATGTAATCCCAACGGTTTTTGTGGAAGGGGTCTTCCACGGCCGGGGATCCGAGCAGACCAAAGACCTGCTGGCGGCTCATGCCGGTAGCCAGCTGCTCGACATTGGCTTTGTCCAGCAGATTGCCCTGGAACACCGGTTGTTTGTAGACGAAGCGGCAGCCGCTCAGCAGCAGCAGGACGAACGCGAGGGGGAGGAGCTTACGCATGGCATTCTTCACAATTGTTCAGGCCTCAATGATACACTAGCTTACGACCCCTGTTGACGGAAAAAGTTGCACGCCGATGCCACAAAGTACCGACCTCAAGAAGCTGGGCCTGAAAGTGACCCACCCGCGCATCCGGATCCTTGAAATCCTCGGTTCGGAAGGGGTACGCCACCTCAGCGCCGAGGATCTTTACCGCCGTTTGCTGGCTGACGGCGAGGACATCGGTCTGGCCACGGTTTACCGGGTATTGACCCAGTTCGAGGCCGCCGGTCTGGTCGAAAAGCACAACTTCGAAGGCGGAACCGCCGTCTATGAACTCGACCGCGGTCAGCATCACGATCACATGGTCTGCGTGGAAAGCGGAAAAGTCATCGAGTTCAGCAACGCCGAGATCGAGCGTCTGCAGAAACAAATCGCCGCCGAGCACGGTTATGAGATCGAGGACCACAGTCTGGTCCTGTACGTCCGCCCGAAGAAATAAGCGGAATCGCCCTTAAACCGACTGCCCGTGATCCAGCATCGCGGCGGCATGGGCCAGCGTCTGCGCCGTCAAGGTCTTGCCGCCCATCATGCGGGCGATTTCCTGCACCCGGGCATCGCCGTCGAGCGTTTGGACCTGGCTTTCGGTGGAGGCGCCGTCACTTTGTTTGGCGACCCGCAGATGCTGGTTGCCGAGACTGGCGACCTGGGCCAGATGGGTGACGCACAGCACTTGGCAGCCTTTGCCCAGCGCCCGCAGTTTCTGGCCGACCACTTCCGCGACCGCGCCGCCGATGCCGGCATCGACTTCGTCGAACACCATGGTCGGGGTCGGATCCAGGCCGAGCGTGGCCACTTCGATGGCCAGGCTGATGCGGGCCAGTTCGCCGCCGGAGGCCACCTTGCGCAAGGGCCGCGGCGGTTGACCGGGGTTGGCCGAAACCAGGAATTCGCAACGCTCGGCGCCGTGCAGCTGCGGCGTATTATCGGCATTGGCCTCCAGTGCAATGACGAATTGCCCGCCACCCATGCCCAGTTCGGCCATCAGTGCACTGACACTGGCACCGAGCCGCTCGCCGGCCTGCTGCCGGACGGCGGTCAAAGCGGCGGCGGCCTTTTGCCAGTCGCTCATGGCGGTCTTCTGTTCGGCCAGCAGGCGCTCGAGGGTTTCCCCGGAACCCCGCAGGCCATCCAGCTCCTGTTGCAGCGCGTCTGATTTTTCCTGCAGTTCAGTCAGCGGAACCCGGTGACGGCGTGCCAACTCATGCCAGTGGCCGAGTTGCGATTCCAGCGTGGCCAGTTCGCCGGCATCGAGTTCGATGCCCTCCTGCCAGTGCTGCAGCTGCGATACCGCTTCCTTGATCTGGATGCTGGCCGATTCCAGAAGTTCGGTCACGGCCGCCAACACCGGCTCGTCGGCCTGCCATCGTCCCAGTTGGGTTTTTCCGGACTGCAGCAGGGCCAAGGCGTTGGCGCTGTCATCGCCATCCAGCTGCGCCAGCGCGCTGGCCGTGGCCGCCAGTAGTTGCTGGGACTGGCTATGCCGTTTGTGCCGGGCCAGTGCCTCGGTGATGCCGGCCGGATCGATTGGTTGCCGGTTCATTTCCTGCAACTGATGCTCCAACTCGGCGATGCGCGCACTGACATCGCCCTGACGCTGCACGTGGTCGATCTGCTGCTGCAGGCTGTTCCAGCGACGCGTCAGCTTCTGCACGGTGTCGGCCTGGGTACCGGATTGCCCGAATACATCCAGCAGAACCAGTTGTTTGCGGCGTTCCAGCAGTTGCTGCTGTTCGTGCTGGCCATGGATTTCCAGCAGCAGTCCGCCCAGTTCCGCCAGTTGCGAAAGGGTAGCTGGACGGCCGTTGATCCAGGCTTTGGAGCCGCCATCGGCGCGGATCACCCGGCGCAGTTGGCATTCATCGCCTTCGTCATAATCGTTTTCGTTCAGCCATTCCCGGGCTTCGGGCGCATCCGACAGAGCGAATGCCGCGGCGAGTTCCGCGCGCTCGCTGCCGAAGCGCACCATGCCCGAATCGGCCCGGGCACCGGTCAAACACAACAGGGCATCCACGATCAGCGATTTGCCGGCACCGGTTTCGCCAGTGACGACCGTGAAGCCGGACGCCAGTGCCAGGTCGTGGGCCGAGACCACGGCAAAATTAGTGAGCTGCAATTGCGTCAACATGTCGGCTATTTTGCCCGATTTGCAGCGTCAAAAACGCAGGCGTGTCGGAATTTCGGGTCGGAATGCATGGCAATGCTATGCCGAGCGTCCGCTTTGACCTATGCTAAGGGCATGAATTTTCCGCTTGACCCGCGCGCCCGACGTCTGCTGCATACCCTGATTGCCCAGCATATCCGCGAGGGCACGCCGGTGCCCAGCCGCATGTTGGCCAAGCAGGCCGGATTGGAGGTCAGTCCGGCCACCATCCGCAACATCATGGCCAATCTCGAGGATGTCGGTCTGCTGTCGGCGCCGCATACCTCGGCCGGCCGCGTGCCGACCGCCCAGGCCTACCGCCTGTTCGTGGATTCCCTGCTGGAAGTGGCGCCGCTGCGCGAGCCCGAGCTGGAGCGACTGCGTGAGCAGATGGCACCCGGCGTCGGCACCCAGGCCCTGTTGGCCCAAGCCAGTGAAATGCTGTCGGCGATGAGCCAGTTCGTCGGCGTGGTCACCGTGCCCCAGCGCGGGCAATCGGCTTTCAAGCACATCGATTTTCTGGCGCTGGATGACAACCGGGTGCTGGTGATTCTGGTGTTCCCGGATAACGAGGTGCAGAACCGCATCGTGCAACTGCAGCGCCCGTTTTCCACCGAAGCGCTGGAACAGACCGCGAATTACCTCAACCGGCATTTCGCCGGGCAGGGTTTCGCCCAGATCCGCAGGCAATTGGTGGCGGAAATGCAGCAGGCCAAGTCCGAAATGGATACCTTGCTCAATGCCGCCCTCGATATTTCCCAGCAGCTGCTGGCGGCCGAGCCCCGTCCGGAAGATATGGTGCTGTCCGGCCAGACCCGGCTGATGGGGGCCCAGGGGCTGTCCGATGTGGACCGGCTGCGCAGCCTGTTCGAGGCTTTTTCCCGCAAGCGGGAAATCCTTGGCCTACTCGAATCCTGCGCCGACGCCCAGGGTGTGCGCGTTTTCATCGGCGAAGAAAGCGGTCTGGCGCCCCTGCAGGCCTGTACGGTCATCACCGCGCCGTATTCCAGCCAGGGTCAGGTGCTGGGCGTGTTGGGCGTGATCGGTCCGACCCGGATGCCCTACGAGCGGGTCATCCCGATCGTGCAGGCCACCGCAGAATTGCTCGGCGATGCCTTGAAACTGGACTGAACACCCCCAAATCTGCCTTGTGCCCGGATTTCGGGCGGTTTTTCATGGACAAGGCAATGCATACCAACGACCCCACATCGGAATCTCCCGACAGCCCTGAAACCCAGGAAATCGATGCCCAGCAGCAATTGCTGGCCGATTTCGAACAACTCAAGGCTGCCGTGGCCCAGATGCAGGAAGAGCGTCTGCGCGAACGCGCCGAACTCGACAACCAGCGTAAGCGTCTGGTGCGTGACGTGGAAATGGCCCGCAAGTTCGCCAACGAGCGGCTGCTTGGCGATCTGTTGCCGGTATTCGACAGCCTCGACGCCGGCCTGAGCGCTGCTGGCAGTGAGGCCAGCCCGCTGCGTGACGGCCTCGAGTTGACCTTCAAACAACTGTTGAAAGTCGCCGCCGACAACGGCCTGCAGCTGATCGACCCGGTCGGCCAGCCGTTCAACCCGGACCAACACCAGGCCATCAGCCGGCAGGACGGCAGCGATGCCACGCCCGATACCGTGGTGCAGGTGTTCCAGAAAGGCTACTTGCTGAATGAACGCCTGCTGCGCCCGGCCCTGGTCGTGGTCGCCGGCGCTTGAAATCCGGCAAAAGCGCCATACATCCTGAATCATAGGCGGCGACGCCTGCAATCAACGAATCCTGAGGAGAAACAGACATGGGTAAAATCATCGGCATCGATCTGGGCACCACCAACAGCTGCGTTTCCGTGATGGAAGGCGGCGTCGCCAAAGTCATCGAGAATGCGGAAGGCGACCGCACCACGCCGTCCATCGTGGCCTTCACCAAAGACGGTGAAGTCATCGTCGGCGCCTCGGCCAAGCGCCAGGGCGTGACCAATCCGAAAAACACCTTCTACGCGGTGAAGCGCCTGATCGGCCGCAAGTTCACCGACGCCGAAGTCAAGAAAGACATCGACCTGGTGCCGTACGGCATCGTCGCGCACGACAACGGCGATGCCTGGGTGCAGACCGCCGATGGCAAAAAAATGGCGGCCCAGGAAATTTCCGCGCGCGTGCTGGAAAAAATGAAGAAAACCGCCGAGGCCTATCTGGGCGAAGCGGTCACCGAAGCGGTCATCACCGTGCCGGCCTACTTCAACGACTCCCAGCGCCAGGCCACCAAGGACGCCGGCCGCATCGCCGGTCTGGAAGTCAAGCGCATCATCAATGAACCGACTGCGGCCGCGCTGGCCTATGGTCTCGACAAGAAAGGCGGTGACCGCAAGATCGCCGTATACGATCTCGGCGGCGGCACCTTTGACGTGTCGATCATCGAAATCGCCGAAATCGACGGCGAGAAGCAGTTCGAAGTGCTGGCCACCAACGGCGACACCTTCCTCGGCGGCGAAGACTTCGACAACCGCATCATCGATTTCCTGGTGGAAGAATTCAACAAGGAGCAGGGCATCGACCTGCGCAAGGATCCGCTCGCCCTGCAGCGCCTGAAAGACGCCGCCGAACGCGCCAAGATCGAACTGTCGACCTCGCAGCAGACCGACATCAATCTGCCGTACGTGACCGCCGATGCTTCGGGTCCCAAGCACCTGAACATCAAGCTGACCCGCGCCAAGCTGGAAGCCCTGGTCGATGATCTGGTCAAGAAGACCATCGAGCCTTGCCGCATCGCATTGAAAGATGCCGGTCTGCGCGCCGCCGATGTGTCCGACGTGATTCTGGTCGGCGGCATGACCCGCATGCCGAAAGTGCAGGCGGCCGTGGCCGAGTTCTTCGGCAAGGAACCGCGTAAAGACGTCAACCCGGACGAAGCCGTCGCCATCGGTGCGGCCGTGCAGGGCGGCGTGCTGGCCGGTACCGTGAAAGACGTGCTGCTGCTCGACGTTACTCCGCTGTCGCTCGGTATTGAAACCATGGGCGGCGTGTTCACCAAAATCATCGAGAAGAACACCACCATTCCGACCAAAGCCTCGCAGACCTTCTCGACCGCCGAGGACAACCAGTCGGCGGTGACCGTGCATGTGCTGCAGGGTGAACGCGAACAGGCCCGCTACAACAAGTCCCTGGCCCGCTTCGATCTGGCCGGCATCGATTCCGCGCCGCGCGGTATGCCGCAGATCGAAGTCAGTTTCGACATCGATGCCAACGGCATCCTGCATGTTTCGGCCAAGGACAAGAAGAACGGCAAAGAACAACGCATCGAAATCAAGGCCGGTTCCGGTCTGTCGGAAGCGGAAATCCAGCAGATGGTTCAGGACGCCGAAGCCCACCGCGAAGAGGACAAGAAGTTCCACGAGCTGGTGACTGCGCGCAACATGGCCGATGCCGCCGTTCACAGCACCCGCACCGCGATCAAGGAACACGGCGACAAGGTGCCGGGCGATCAGCTGGGCGCCATTGAAACCGCGCTGAGTGATCTGGAAACCGCGATGAAGGGCGACGACAAGGCCCAGATCGAGGCCAAGACCGAAGCACTCAGTCAAGCCGCGCAGTCGCTGTATGCCGCCGCCTCGGCCGGTGCCCAGCCGGAAGCTCAGGCGCAGGCCCAGCCGGCCGGTGATGACGTGGTGGATGCCGAGTTCACCGAAGTCAAAGACGACCAGAAGTAAGCGTTTCGTTCCCGACCCACGCCGGTTTCCCGCCGGCGTGGGTTTTTCCGTAAAGCAGAACCGGATTTTCCGTCATGAGCAAGCGTGATTATTACGACGTCCTCGGTGTGGCCAAGAATGCCAGCGAGGAAGAATTGAAAAAAGCCTATCGCCGTCTGGCGATGAAGCATCACCCGGACCGTAATCCGGACGATGACAAGGCCGAGCACGCGTTCAAGGAAGCCAAGGAAGCCTACGAGGTGCTGAGCGACGCCAACAAGCGCCGCGCCTATGATGCCCATGGCCATGCCGCTTTTGAACACGGCATGGGTGGTGGCGGTGGCGGTGCCGGCTATGCCGACATGGGCGATATCTTCGGTGATATTTTCGGGGATATCTTCGGCGGCGGACGCGGTCAACGCGGCCCGCGCCGCGGCAATGATCTGCGCTACGTGCTCGAGCTCGATTTGGAAGAGGCGGTGTTCGGGGTCGAGAAGCAGATTGACATCCCGACCTTGATTGCCTGCGAACCCTGCAAAGGCTCCGGGTCCGAAGATGGCAAGATTGAAACCTGTAAAACCTGCCAGGGCCGCGGCCAAGTGCGCATGCAGCGTGGCATCTTCGCCATGCAGCAGCCGTGCCCGTCCTGCGGTGGCCGCGGTGAAACCATCGCCAAACCCTGCAAATCCTGCCACGGCCAAGGCCGCAAGCAAAGCCAGAAAACCCTGCAGGTCAAAATTCCAGCGGGCGTGGATACCGATGACCGGATCCGTCTGCAAGGCGAGGGCGAGGCCGCTCCGGCGGGTGGTGTGGCCGGTGATCTGTATGTGGAAGTGCATGTCCGCGAACACCCGATTTTCCAGCGTGAAGGCAATGACCTTTACTGCGAAGTGCCGATCCGTTTCAGCCAGGCCGCGCTTGGTGCTGAATTAACGGTGCCGACACTGCAGGGCGAGGCCTTGGTGAAAGTGCCGGCCGAAACCCAGACCGGCAAGGTCTTCCGTCTGCGCGGCAAAGGCGTGAAATCGGTGCGTAGTCACGGTACCGGCGATCTGCTGTGCCGGGTGGTGGTGGAAACCCCGGTCAACCTGACCGGAAAGCAGCGTGAACTGCTGGAATCTTTCGAGAAAACCTTCGAGGGTGAGGCCGGTGCCAAGCACTCTCCAAAATCCAGTACCTTCTTCGACGGCGTGAAGTCCTTCCTGGACCGCATCATCTCCTGATCGGCGTGCCGGCCGGCCGGTTTGACATCCCCGTAAATGCGGGACTAGACTGAGACCGCCTATCAACCAAGGGGAAAGTCCATGTCACGCAAGCTGCTTGTGCTTTCGTGTGCGCTGGCCGCCGTTGCATTTTCATGCACGGTCTCGGCTCAGAGTGCCAAAGCGCCCACACCGTTTGAAAATGCCGACTACGACGGCGATGGCAAAATCAGTCATGAGGAATACCGCAACCGCGCGGCCTTCCTGTTTCATGATTACGACCACAACGAAGACGGCGTTCTGACCGCCGATGAACTCCCGGAATACCGCAACGCCAAGGGCATTGTGGTCGCCACCGGCAATCTGACCATTACCGATTACATGGCCTCGATCAGCCATAGTTTCGACATGGGCGATGCCAACAAGGATGGCTTCCTGCAACCCGCGGAATGGGGCGTTGCTCCGTCCCTGAACAAGTAACGGAGGCCCCATGAAAAACATTACGCTTACCGCATTACTGCTTGCCGCCGCCGCATTCGGCTCCGAGGCCCGTGCCGATTTCGACCTGACCTGCGAATCGACCAGCGGCCAGACCCGCAGTTGTCCGATCAACGGCAGCTATGGCACCGTCTATCTGAAGACCCAGCTATCCCGCTCACCCTGCAATGAAAATTCGACCTGGGGTGCCGATGGCAACGGGGTTTGGGTGTCCAACGGCTGCCGTGCCACCTTCCGCGTTTCCCAAGGCAGCACCAACTACAACAGCTATGGCAACCGCTACGACAGCCATGAATCGTCCGACAACGGCAAAGCCGCTGCCGCCGCCGCCGCCGTCATCATTGGCGCGGCCGCCATTGCGGCGGCCAACAATAAAAACAACAACCATGGTACTTACGGCAATGGCTACGACCGTTACGGCAACAATAATGGCAACAACAATAACTACGGCTACAACAACAACTACGGCGGCGACCGTGCCAGCGTGACCTGCGAATCGCGTGATCAGCGCCGCCAGCGCTGCGCCCTGTTCGTCGGCCGCGATACCGTCCGCATCAGCCGCAAGCTGTCGAACTCGGCCTGCCGCTTCGGTCAGGACTGGGACTACGACCGCAACGGCGTGTACGTCTGGAACGGTTGCCGGGCGATATTTACAGTGTACTGAGGCATCTGCATCATGAATAACCCGGCTTCGGCCGGGTTTTTTTGTTGTTGTGGTTTAACAAGAATTGAACATATCTTAATGAATTGATTCATTTTTAGTTCATTAAAACGACTTGTGTTCAGGCGGTGTTTTCGTTATGGTGGATAGAATCTCGCGATGTCTCTCAGCCTTTGGAGCACCCGATGCGTTTTCTTCCCCTGTTTGCCCTCGGTTTGCTGTCCGCCAGCCAAGTTCATGCCCAGTCCGTCGACGCGTCCTTGATTGCGCGTCTGGCCCCGAAAATTAGCCCGGCGGTCATCAACGAAGCGGTTTCTGCGATGAACTGTGCCCGCAAGAACGGGGTCGGCATCAATGCCAGTCGCGTTGCCATCATCGATTACACCATTCCCTCGCGTCTGCCGCGCTTATGGGTGCTGGATTTGAAACAGCAGAAGCTTTTGTTTGAAGAGCATGTTGCGCACGGCCAGGGTTCGGGCAATGACATCCCCAATGCCTTTTCCGACCGTGAAGGTAGCCATCAGAGCAGCCTCGGTCTGTTCCTGACCGACACGACCTATCAGGGGGGGAATGGGTATTCTCTGCGTCTGCATGGTCTGAGCCGCGGCTTCAATGAATCGGCAATGCGGCGCCTGATTGTGATGCATGGCGCGCCGTATGTGAATCCCATCGCCGCCATGGCCATGGGTCGCCTCGGCCGATCCTGGGGCTGCCCGGCGGTGCGCCGTGAAGTCGCCAAGCCGATGATAGATACCCTCAAGCAAGGGCAGTTCATCTATTCGCACGGGCCCGGTACCGCAAAGCTCTCGCAGTGCAAAACCGAAAATCTGTCGCTGGTGGCCACGCCACCGGAAGCCACGCCTCAAGCTGCACGCTGAAAAAAACGCCCCTTTCGGGGCGTTTTTTCTGACAATCCGAGTCAACCGTCTGTCAGCAACATATCAATCAAAGTGATGCCGCTTTGAAGGTGTCGCATTGTCCCAAGTCGCCGCTATCGAAACCGCGGCGGAACCAGCGCATGCGTTGTTCGGCGCTGCCGTGGCTGAAGGAGTCGGGCACCACCGTACCCCGGCTCTGGCGTTGCAGCGTATCGTCGCCGATGGCCTGCGCGGTGTTGATGGCTTCTTCCAGATCGCCGGGTTCCATCCATCGTTTTTCCTGTTGGGCGTAATGCGCCCAAAGACCGGCATAGCAATCGGCCTGCAGTTCCTGACGCACCAAGAGGCCGCCATCACCTTCGACGGTACCGCCTCTGGCGCGGACTTTATTCACTTGTTCAGAGACGCCGGTGAGGGTTTGGATGTGATGGCCGACTTCATGCGCAATCACATAGGCTTGCGCGAAATCGCCGCCACCGCCGAGCTTGGCGGTCATTTCATCGAAGAATTGCGTGTCCAGATAGACCTTCTGATCGCCCGGACAATAAAACGGACCGACTGCGCTGGTGGCGCCGCCGCAGGCCGATTGCACCGCACCGCTGAACAAGACCATGGTCGGTGGCGGGTACTTCTGGTTACTGGCTGAGAAAATACGGCCCCAGACATCTTCGGTGGAGGCCAACACCACTTTCGAGAACTGCTGTTCTTCGGTGACCGGCGCGTTCGGATCGGCCGGTGTGTTTGCCGCACGCGGTGCGCTGCTTTCCATCTGAGCCACCAGGCCCAGCATTTCCATCGGGTTCTTGCCCATGATCAGACCAAGAATGACGACAAGAACAATGCCGCCCAAACCCATTTTCAGGCCACCGCCGCGGCCACCGCTACTGCTGCCGATTTCGACATTGCTGCTTTCACGCTGTCCACGCCATTTCATGGAAAGTCCTCAGCCCTGTTCAGGGCAACGGGGAGAATTGATAGATGCCGCCATCGGCCATCAGGGCCAGATGCAGGTTGCCGTCTTTGATCACGAACGAGCGCACGAACGGCATGTCCTTGGTGAACCGGTTGTACAGGGATTTCTCGCCACAGAACGCCATGGTGCTGCGCAGCGGGCCGAATTCCAGACCGGACGGCGATGTGTAGGTATAGCTGCCGCCGAGCATATTGCAGTCAGCCTTGATGCTGACGCTGCCGTCGTTGTCGAAACGCAGGGCATATTTGCCGGCCGCGTCGGGTTTCAGCACGGTATCGTCCATGTATTGGATATCCACCAGCTGCCATTGGGTTCCTTTCAGTGGATCTGCGACTGGCGCAGTCGTTTCCGGAGTGCCTGTGCATGCCGACATCAGCACTACCCCCATGGACAAAATGAATCCGCGCATACCGTTCTCCCTGGTTCTCGGTGATCCGGCCTTATGATGCCATGGACACGCGCGAGAGGCGAGTCTCAGTCGGCGAGGGATAGATTGAACTGCAGCCTTGCCAATTCGGCGTACAGTCCGTTCTCGGCCATGAGGCTTTGGTGCGTGCCGGTGGCGATGACGCGGCCCTTATCCATCACCACGATGCGGTCGGCTTTCAGTACCGTGGCCAACCGGTGCGCGATGACCAGCGTCGTGCGGCCCTGCATCAGGTGTTCCAGCGCCACCTGCACGGCGCGCTCGGATTGGGCATCAAGGGCGCTGGTGGCTTCGTCGAGCAACAGAATCGGTGAGTCCTTGAGCAGGGCGCGCGCAATCACGATGCGCTGCTGTTGGCCGCCCGACAGGCGCGCACCGTGTTCGCCAAGCTCGCTGTCAAGGCCCTCAGGCAGGGCTTGAATGAACTCCCAGGCTTCGGCGGCGATGCAGGCGCGTTTGACCGCGGCGTCATCGGCGTCCAGATTGCCGTAGCGGATGTTGTCGCGGGCGGTTCCGCCGAAAATCACCGGGTCCTGCGGCACCAGTGCAATCTGCCGACGCAAATCATCCACCGCCAGTGTTGCCAGTGGTGCATCACCCAGACGGATTGTGCCGTGCTGCGGATCGTAGAAGCGCAGCAACAATTGGAAGACCGTGCTCTTGCCCGCGCCCGAGGGTCCGACCAGCGCCACGGTTTCGCCGGGCTGGATTGCCAGCGAGAAATCGTGCAAGGCCTTGTCATCCGGCCGGCTTGGGTAGCTGAATGCGACCTGCTCGAAACGAATCGCCTGTTTGCCATTCTGCACCGGCGCATTATCGGTGACTGTCAATGTGCTGTGTTCCTCGAACAGATCGGCGATACGGCTCATGCCGCCAGCCGCGCGTTGCACTTCCGCCCAGACCTCGGCCAAGGCGCCGACCGAGCCGGCGCCAATCATGGCGTAGAACACGAATTGGGTCAGCGTGCCGGCGGTCATGCTGCCGGACACCACACTGCGCGCGCCGGACCAGAGAATCAGGGTGATGCCGCCGAAAATAATCAGGATGGCAAATGCGGTCAGCCCCGACTGCAGGCCGATGCGTTTGCGTGCCGCGGCCAGTGCATAGTCGATGGCGGCGGTGAAGCGTCCGGTTTCGTAGCTTTCGCGCACGAAGCTCTGTACCGTGTGAACGGCATTGAAGGTTTCGCTGGCGCGTGCGTTGGCATCGGCCAGACGGTCCTGGCTGTTTTTCGAGGCGCCACGCACGCCACGGCCGGACAGTACCATCGGCAACACCATCAGCGGAATGCCGATCAGCACATAGGCGCCCAGTCGCGGGTTGGTGATCACCATCATCACCGCGCTGCCGATGACGGTAATGGCACTGCGCAATGCGATGGACATGCTCGAGCCCAGCACCGTGCGCAGCAGTTCGGCGTCGGCCGACAGCCGCGAGATCAGTTCGCCGGAGCGGGTTTCATGGAAAAAGCGCTGATCGAGACGGATCAGGTGGGCGTACAGCTGCTTGCGCAGATCGGCAATGACGCGCTCGCCCAGCAGGGACACGAAATAGAAGCGGGCGGCCGTGGCCAGTGCCAGCAATGACGCCACCCCGAACAACAGCAGG
>CAJAPA010000147.1 GCA_903942465.1 uncultured Gammaproteobacteria bacterium | reverse complement strand
TAACCTGGACCGCAACCTGAAAATGCTGATTTTCGGACAGGATCCGGCCATCGAAACCCTGGTTTCCGCCATCAAACTGGCGCGTTCGGGCTTGGGCCATCCGGACCGGCCGATCGGCAGTTTCCTGTTCGCCGGCCCGACCGGTGTTGGCAAGACCGAGGTCACCAAGCAGTTGGCGATGCAGCTGGGCGTGGAGCTGGTCCGCTTCGATATGTCGGAATACATGGAAGCGCATTCCGTCAGCCGTTTGGTCGGTGCGCCTCCGGGATACGTCGGCTTTGATCAGGGCGGACTGCTCACTGAGAAAATCGTGAAAACCCCGCACTGTGTGCTGCTGCTCGACGAAATCGAGAAAGCGCATCCGGATGTCTACAACATCCTGTTGCAGATCATGGACCGTGGCGTGTTGACCGACACCAACGGCCGTGAAGCCAATTTCAAGAATGTCGTCATCGTGCTGACCACCAACGCCGGCGCCCAGATTGCCGCGCGCCGTTCCATGGGTTTCGTCGAACAGAACCATACCACCGATGCCATGGAAGCCATCCGCAAGCAGTTCACCCCGGAATTCCGCAACCGGCTCGATGCCATCGTGCAGTTCCAGGCGCTGGGCATGGATCACATCCTGCGCGTGGTCGATAAATTCCTGATCGAACTGGAGGCGCTCTTGCACGAAAAGCATGTGGTGCTGAGCGTCAGTCCGGATGCGCGCCAGTGGCTTGCCGAAAACGGATTCGATGCCCAGATGGGAGCGCGACCGATGGCACGCCTGATCCAGGATCGCATCAAGCGGCCTTTGGCGGACGAGCTGTTGTTCGGCGCACTGGTCAACGGCGGCCGTGCCAGCGTCACGGTCGGCGAGGGTGGTCTGCAGGTGAATGCCTTGCCCGAACCCGAACGGCTGCTGCCGGCGTCGGTTGAGCCCTGAGGCTTATTTGGCGCGGTAGGTAATGCGACCTTTGCTGAGGTCGTACGGGGTCATCTCGACCTTGACCTTGTCGCCGGTGAGGATGCGGATGTAGTTTTTGCGCATTCTGCCGGAAATGTGTGCCGTGATGACATGTCCGTTTTCCAGTTTGACGCGGAACATGGTGTTGGGCAGGGTTTCCAGAACGGTGCCGTCGAATTCAATTGAATCGTCTTTGGACATGCAGAATGGGTGCTTCGGTTGAGAAGGCGCTATTTTGACAGGTTTGGCCCTGAAGTGCAAAGAAAAGCCCTATGCCAAGCGGGTTTTGGCCAGATAATCGTTGATTTCCAGACCTGGAAAATGGGCGGTCCAGCCTGCTGTGACCCCGTTTTCGGCGGCATCACGGGCCAGCAGTCCCAGATAGTCCGTCCGATCCATGCGTTGTCCGCCCAGAAGCCTGAGATGCGGGTTTTCCATCTGCGCATCGAGCCATGGCCATCGCCATTGATGCAGGGTTTCACTCAGTGCAAACAGGGCGGCCGCCGATGCCTGACTGCAGCGGCTGAACATGCTTTCAGCAAAGAATACGCGACCCAGCGCCAAGCCATAAAGCCCGCCAATCAAGGTCTTGCCATCAAAGACCTCGATGCTGTGACCGATGCCCAGGGCGTGCAATTGGCTATAGGCCGCGATCATGTCATCGCCAATCCATGTGCCCGATTGACCGGCGCGCGGTGCATCTGCACAGGCCCTGATGACGTCCGCAAACGCCGTGTCGGCGTGAATTGACCAGCGCGTTTTCCGCAATTGCCGACGACGACTGCGGCCGAGATGGACGGAGCCGGGTGCGAATCCGTAGCGCATTTCCGGAGACCACCACAGAATCGGCTCGCCGGGGTTGTACCAAGGGAATATCCCCTGACGGTAGGCCGGAATCAGCCAGTCCGGACCAAGACCGCCGCCCCGGGCCAGCAACCCGTCGGGATAGCTCAGTGCCCGGCTTGCGGGTGGAAAATTTCCGGGCGAATGCTCCGAAAGCTGAGGTATCCGGACGGGACTCATGCGTAGGGAACGGCCTGTTGCAAGTGCAGTGCGTAATCCGCCTGTGCGTTCTTTTCAGCGGCGCACCAGGCCTGCAGGGCGGGGCGGAAGCGGGCATCTGCAATCCAGTGCCGGCTATGGGTTGGCGTCGGCAGAAAGCCGCGGGCGATTTTGTGTTCGCCCTGTGCGCCGGGCTCGAAAGATGTCAGTCCTTCACGCAGACAATAATCAATGCCTTGGTAATAACAGGTTTCGAAATGCAGACCGGGGCTCTGCTCGTTACTACCCCAGTAGCGCCCGTAAAGGGTGTCTCCGCCCCGCAGAAACAGTGCGCCGGCACGGATGCTGCCTTCGCGCTCAGCCAGCACGAACAAGGTTTGTCTCGGCATGGTGTTGGCGAGATGCCGGAAAAAATCCAAGGTCAGCGCCGCGGCATTGCCGTAGGCATCGAAAGTACGTGCATAGAAGGCATACATCGCCTGAAGTTCGCTTTCGCCCAGTTCATCGCCATGCAACTGTCGGAAACGATAACCCGCATCTTGGACTTTCGCGCGTTCCTGCCGGATGTTCTTGCGCTTTTTCGGCTGCAAGGCCTCGAGGAATTCCGGAAAGTCCTTCCATCCCCGGTTGCGCCAGTGGAATTGAATATCGCCGCGCGCCAGCCATTCCGGGGAAAATGCGCCGGCCTCCCATTCCGGTAAGAAATTAACATGCAATGACGACCATCCGTTGCGCTCGGTCTCGGCAATCATTCCATCGAGCAGAAGACGGCGTATGTCGTCATCCGGCGCCATCATGCGGGGTCCGGTGACCGGGCTGTAGGGAATGCCGATCAGCCACTTCGGATAGTAGTCGAGGCCGTAACGCGCGTAGGCATTGGCCCAGGCATGATCGAAAACGAATTCGCCGTGCGAGTTGTCTTTCAGGTAGCCCGGTGCCGCGGCCACCAAGGTGTTGCCGCGCCAGAGCGTCGGGTGTTGCGGCCGCCAGCCCCAGTCCGTGCGCAGACAGCCGGTTTGTTCCAGCCCTGCCAGGAAGGCGTGCTGCAGAAACGGATTGCCGCCGTCATGCAGGGCATCCCATTGCACCGGATCGATTTCCGACAGGGCAGGGCACAGGCGGAATTCGCTCATGGCCGCTGCACTGATCCGTGCACCCTGCTCAGGCGTCCTTGTCGAGGAATTTTTCGGCATCAAGTGCCGCCATGCAGCCGAAGCCGGCCGAGGTGATAGCCTGCCGGTACACCTGATCGGCGACATCGCCGGCCGCGAATACCCCCGGAACCGAGGTTGCGGTAGCGCCACCCTCAAGCCCGGATTTGATGCTCAGGTAGCCGTTGCGCATGTCCAGCTGGCCTTCGAACAGCGATGTGTTCGGGGTGTGTCCAATGGCCACGAAAAACCCATGTAGGTCGATTTCCCGGGCAGCTCCGCTGTTGACATCCGTGATGCGCATGCCGGTGACGCCGCTGTCATCGCCGAGGACTTCATCCACGGCATGATTCCAGATGATTTCGACTTTGCCGGCCTGGGCTTTGGCGAAAAGTTTGTCCTGCAGGATTTTCTCCGAGCGCAGGCGGTCGCGGCGGTGTACCAGATAGACTTTTCGGGCGATGTTGGACAGATACAGGGCTTCTTCCACCGCGGTATTGCCGCCGCCGATGACGGCCACATCCTGGTCGCGGAAGAAGAACCCATCGCAGGTGGCGCAGGCCGAAACGCCTTTGCCCATGAATTTCTGTTCCGACGGGATGCCGAGGTACTTGGCGCTGGCGCCGGTGGTGATGATCAGGGCATCGCAATGGTATTCGCCCGAGTCCCCCTTGAGCTTGAACGGGCGTTCGGACAGGTCAGCGGTATGGATGTGGTCGAACACGATTTCGGTTTCAAAACGCTCGGCATGCGCCTGCATCCGGGTCATCAGATCCGGCCCCATCAGGCCGTGCGCGTCGCCCGGCCAGTTGTCCACTTCGGTGGTGGTCATCAGCTGGCCGCCCTGCTGCAGACCGGTGACCAGCACCGGTTTCAGATTCGCCCGTGCCGCATAGACGGCGGCGGTGTAGCCGGCCGGGCCGGATCCGAGAATGAGCAGTTGGCAGTGTTTGGGCGAGGACATGGCAAAAACCGGTTTGGATAGACCCATAGCTTGGGGCTTGCACGGCGATTTATCAAGCCTGCGTAGAGTGTAAAAAAGCCGATGATGGGAGCCGAAGGCCACACAATTGGCCGGTTTAACCGTTAAACTAGAAGCAATTGCATTCGGGTAATCCCTGTGGCCAGAAGCACTGCTAAAAACGCATCCACGCCGGACCAGCAACGCCAGAAGTTGTGGAAGGAGCTGGCACTGGTGGCCATCGCTCCAATCCTGCTCTATCTTCTGGCCAGTCTGGTCACTTATTCCACGCAGGATCCGGGTTGGTCGCGCACCGGCAGCCTGGATGGTTCCGTGCACAACATCGGTGGATTGGTCGGCGCGTATCTGGCCGACATCAGCTTCTGGCTTTTCGGGTACATGGCGTACACCGTGCCCTTGGTACTTACCGGTGTGGCCTATATCGGATTGTTCGGCATGGACAGCGACGGCGACGGCCGGGTCGATTTCGGACCGGCACTACGGTTGCTCGGCATCGTCGGATTTCTGATCAGTGGCACCGGTTTGTGCCATCTCATCGGCGGTCCGGCACCGGCTCTGCCGGCACAGTCGGGCGGTTTCATCGGGGACATGGTCGGCCGCAGCATGGACACGCTGTTCGGCGGCATGGGCGGCAATCTTTTTCTGCTGACCGTATTCCTGCTCTCGGTAACGCTGGCGACGGGGCTGTCCTGGTTCGCGGTCATGGACTGGATCGGTGCCGGCGTACTGGCCTTGATCGGCCGCTTCTCGGCCAAGACCGACCAGGCGGCGGAATGGAGCCGTACCCGTGCCATCCGCTCCGAGCGCGAAGAAGTCCGTAAAACCGAAACCGAGCGCCGCGCCAAACGCGAGCCGATCAAAATCGCGGCGCCGGCACCGACGCTGGTCGAAAAAAGCGACCGTGCCGAACGCGAGCAGCAAATTCCGCTGTTCAATGCCGGCGGCGTCAGCGAGATTCCGCCGCTGTCGCTGCTCGACGATCCCAAGCCGCAGGCCAAGGGGTATTCCGAAGAAACCCTGGAAACGCTTTCGCGCCAGATTGAATTCAAACTCAAGGATTTCCGCATCGACGTGCAGGTGGTCGGCGCTTATCCGGGGCCGGTGGTCACCCGCTTCGAGATGGAGCCGGCGCCCGGCGTCAAAGGCAGCCAGATCTCCTCGCTCGACAAGGACATCGCCCGTGGCCTGTCGGTGAAATCGGTGCGTGTGGTCGATGTCATCCCGGGCAAGTCGGTGGTCGGTCTGGAAATTCCGAATACCCAGCGCGAGATGATCTATCTTTCGGAACTGCTGCGTTCGAAAGAATACGATAAGTCCAACAGTCCGCTGACCATCGCGCTCGGCAAGGACATCGGCGGCCGCCCGAGCGTTGCCGATCTGGCGCGCATGCCGCATCTGCTGGTGGCCGGCACCACCGGGTCCGGCAAGTCGGTGGCAGTCAATGCCATGGTGCTCAGCCTGCTATACAAGGCCAGTGCCAAGGACGTGCGCATGCTGATGATCGATCCGAAAATGCTCGAGCTGTCGGTCTATCAGGGCATTCCGCACCTGTTGGCGCCGGTGGTGACCGATATGAAAGAAGCCGCCAACGGCCTGCGCTGGTGCGTCGCAGAAATGGAACGCCGTTACAAGCTGATGAGTGCGGTCGGCGTTCGCAACCTTGCCGGGTTCAACCGCAAGGTGCAGGATGCCATCGACGCCGGCCAGCCGATCATGGATCCGCTGTTCAAGCCCAATCCCGAACTCGGCATCGAGGCGCGCCCGCTCGAAGCCTTGCCTTACATCGTGGTCATCATCGACGAATTCGCCGACATGATGATGATTGTCGGCAAGAAGGTCGAAGAACTGATTGCGCGTCTGGCGCAGAAAGCCCGCGCATCGGGCATTCACCTGATTCTGGCTACGCAGCGGCCTTCCGTGGATGTCATCACCGGTCTGATCAAGGCCAACATCCCGACCCGCATCGCCTTCCAGGTGTCCAGCAAGATCGACTCCCGGACCATTCTCGACCAGTCCGGCGCCGAGACCCTGCTCGGTCATGGCGATATGCTGTACATGCCGCCCGGTACATCGCTGCCGGAACGCATCCATGGGGCCTTCGTCAGCGACGAGGAAGTGCACCGCGTGGTCGAACATCTCAAACAGCATGGCGGCGGTACCGAATACATCGCCGGCGTGCTCGAGGAAGTACAGATGATGGGTGACGGCGTCGTGGTCGGTGCCACCGGTCTTCCCGAGGCCAGCAGCAATGGCGATGAATCCGACCCCTTGTATGATGAAGCGGTCAAGATCGTCACGGAATCCCGCCGCGCTTCGATTTCCGGGGTCCAGCGCCGCCTGAAGATCGGATACAACCGGGCTGCACGCCTGGTGGAAGCGATGGAAGCCGCCGGTGTCGTTTCCAAACCGGAACACAATGGTGATCGATCCGTGCTGGCTCCGCCGCCGGTCAAAGGCTGATATGCGCCAACGACTTTTGTTTCTTCTGCTGTTCACCGTCGCTATTCCCCTGCAGGCGCAGAGCGCACGCCAACAGCTGGATGCATTCGCCCGTGGTCTGAAAACGGCATCGGCGTCCTTCCAGCAGGTCGTGACCGGCCCGAACGGAGAAAAGGTGCAGGCCTCACAGGGGGTGATGCAGATGAAGTCACCGAACCGGTTCCGCTGGGAATACAGCAAGCCGGATGTGCAGCTCATCGTCGCCGATGGCCGGAAAGTCTGGATTTACGAGCCGGACCTGAAGCAGGTCACGGTAAAGCCCCAGGACGCACTCAATCAGGATAATCCGCTGAGCGCGCTGTCATCGCCGGAGGCTCTGGACCGCTTTTACACGACCAGCGCATTGCCCGGGAAACAGGGCATACAGTGGTTGCAGCTGCTCCCGAAACAGCCGGAAAACTCGCCGTTCGACAAGGCCTGGCTCGGTTTTGATGCGAATGGCCTCCGGAGCATGAGGCTGTTTGATAACCTCGGACAGGTTTCGGAATTCAGCTTTGGTACTTGGAAACGCAATACCGTGATTGCTGACGAGCGGTTCCGCTTCACCGTTCCGAAAAACGTCGATATCGTCGAATGAAATGAGCGACCTGTTCGCCAAGTCCGCCCTGCAGCCGCTGGCCGAACGGATGCGTCCGCGCCGACTGGCCGACATGGTCGGCCAGGACCGTCTGCTTTCCGAGGATGCGGCCCTGCGCAAGGCCATCGAGTCCGGCCGCATCCATTCGATGATCCTCTGGGGCCCGCCGGGCTGTGGCAAGACCACGCTGGCACTGCTGGTCGCGCAATACGCCAAGGCGCGTTTCATCTCGATTTCGGCGGTGATGTCCGGCCTGCCCGAAGTGCGCAAAGTCCTCGCCGAGGCCGAACAGCATTTTCTGCGCGGCGAAGCCACGGTACTGTTCGTGGATGAGGTGCATCGGTTCAACAAGGTGCAGCAGGATGCTTTTCTGCCCTACATCGAGAAAGGCAGCATCGTGTTCATCGGTGCCACGACCGAGAACCCCAGCTTCGAACTCAATTCCGCATTGCTTTCGCGCTGCCGTGTACATGTCATGGATGCGGTTTCGGTCGAAGCCATCGAACGCGCGCTCCGGCTGGCACTGGCCGACCGGGAAAACGGCCTTGCCGCCACCATCGTTATTTCCGACGCGCAGCTGCACAGCATCGCGCAGGCCGCGGACGGCGATGTCCGGCGGGCATTGACCTTGCTTGAAATTGCCGCGGAAGTTGCCGGCACGGGGCAGGGCGAGGTCACCGATGCCGTATTGCAACAGGTGCTGGCTGACCGAACCCGTCGCTTCGACAAAGGTGGCGACCAGTTCTATGACCAGATTTCGGCCCTGCACAAATCCGTGCGGAATTCGAATCCGGACGCGGCGCTGTACTGGTTTACCCGCATGATCGACGGCGGTTGCGATCCGGGCTATCTGGCGCGTCGATTGACCCGGATGGCGGTCGAGGACATCGGTCTTGCCGATCCACGAGCGCTCGGCATCGCCTTGCAGGCCTGGGACGCTTTCGATCGTCTGGGGGCTCCGGAAGGCGAGCTGGCGCTTGCCGAGTGCGTGCTATACCTCTCGGTGGCGGCGAAGTCCAATGCCGCCTACATGGCCTATAACCGTTCCAAACGTGAGGTGCAGGACACGGGCAGTCTGGATGTGCCGCTGCACTTCCGCAATGCGCCGACCCGGCTGATGAAGGATCTGGGGTACGGCAAGGACTATTCCTATGATCCGGATGTGGAAGGCGGCATTGACTATGCCCAAACCGGTTTTCCCGATGCCTTGGGCGAAAAAGTCTACTATGAGCCGGTGGCGCAGGGTGCCGAACTCAAGATCGCGGAAAAATTGGAGCGTATCCGGGCTTTGCGTAAAGCCCACGTTCCCCGCTGAAACACCGTTGTTACGGGCTCTGGATGCATAAATGCCTTGCTGGACATGGCGTTCGGCGCGATAATTGGCATCTGATCAGCTCATTTCCGGATGCCGTACGATGTTAGACCCGATTCTGTTCCGCAGCCATTTGCCGGAAACCGCCGAGACCCTGCAGCGCCTGCGTGGTTTCGATCTGGATGTCGCCCGTTTCGAGAGCTTCGAGTCCGAGCGCAAGCGTCTGCAGAGCCGTACCCAGGAACTTCAGAATCTGCGCAATACCCGATCCAAGGCCATCGGCCAGACCAAAGCCCAAGGCGGGGATGTTTCCGCGTTAATGGCCGAAGTCGCCGGTTACGGCGATGAATTGAAGGCGTCCGAGCAGGCCCTGGATGCCTTGATGCTGGAGATGCAGGCAGCCATGGCAGTGGTGCCGAACATTCCGCATGAAAGCGTTCCGCTCGGTCGTGACGAACACGACAACGTCGAGCTCAAGAAGGTGGGTCAGCCGCCGGTGTTCGATTTCGAGGTCAAGGACCATGTCGCTCTCGGTGAACGCCATGGCTGGCTGGATGCCGCCGCTGGCGCCAAACTTTCGGGTTCCCGCTTCACCGTGCTGCGCGGCGAGTTGGCCCAGCTGCATCGGGCATTGGCTCAGTTCATGCTTGATACCCACACCAATGAACACGGCTACATCGAACACAACACGCCGCTGATCGTAAATGCCGAAAGCATGGCCGGCACCGGACAGCTGCCGAAATTCGAGGAAGACCTGTTCAGTACGCAGGTTGGCGATAACCGGCGCTACCTCATCCCCACGTCGGAAGTGACCCTGACCAACCTGGTCCGCGATGAAATCATCGATGATGCCACCCTGCCGATGTGGCTGACCGCACATACCCAATGTTTCCGCGCCGAGGCCGGCAGCTACGGTCGTGATGTCCGGGGCATGATCCGCCAGCATCAGTTCGAAAAAGTCGAATTGGTGGCCATTGCACGGCCGCATGAAAGCTATGCCGTGCATGAGGCGATGACATCGCATGCCGAGGCCATTCTGGAAAAGCTGGGTCTGGCTTATCGTCGCTTGCTTCTGTGTACCGGTGACATGGGTTTCAGTGCCGCAAGAACGCATGATCTGGAGGTCTGGTTGCCGGGTCAGAATGCCTATCGTGAAATCAGCTCGATTTCCAACTGTGAGGCCTTCCAGTCCCGCCGCATGCAGGCACGTTGGCGTAATCCGGAAACCGGCAAGCCGGAGCTGGTGCATACCCTCAACGGTTCCGGGGTGGCGGTCGGCCGCTGTCTGGTGGCGGTCATGGAAAACTACCAGAATGCCGATGGCAGCATCCGTGTTCCGCTGGTATTGCAGTCTTACATGCGTGGAAAAACGCAGATCGGCTGACCCCCGAAAAATTCTTGTGGCGCCGGGATGCAAAAGGCGCAGAATGCCCTTGTCGACGTACCGCACGGCCGGGGATGCGGAATTCAACTCTCTCTGAATGCATCGACCGGAAAAGCCCGACAGGATGTCGGGCTTTTTTGTGGCAAAAAAACGCCAGACAGGGTCTGGCGGAGGCATGGGGTGGCCTAATGGAGATAAATCTACTCAGAGAGAGTCCATGCAGTATGATTCAGGCACCCTGAACGGATGCTGATGAGCTTTTTACAATGCTGAATGGTGATTGAATCGCCGTGTATTCAGCGCAAATGCTCGTCATCCCAACCGGCATTTTCCCTTCGGCGGTCGGTCATTCTGCGGCGATCGGGTGCTTTGGTGCCATTGTCCATGCGGTATGCGGTCCGGCGGTCGCTGTCCAGTCGGCGTTGTCCTTTACGGCCATCGATGATTGGGCGGTAGTGGCACTCACAGGTTTTTGAACCGCAGTCGGCCAATGGCAGGGGGGTGCAATCTGCCGCCGACATCCGGATACGATCGTGTTTGCGTGCAAAACTGCAGGCCGTGCTGAGATTCGGTGCCATAAATTCCCAGGCCGCCACGGATTTGATGCCGGCATAACGCGAAGGGTTGGGAACCTTTGCCGGAATATCGGCCAAGCGCATGACACCTGCACGTCTCGCCTTGCCCGAGCGGGCGGTTTTGAGGAAATAATAACCGGCACAGAGGATGCCAATGATGACGATCAATCCGATCCACATGAATGCCTCCGTTGGGCTGGCATGGCTGGAATGGCGGAGAGAGTGGGATTCGAACCCACGGTGGGCTCGCACCCACGGCAGTTTTCAAGACTGCTGCCTTAAACCACTCGGCCATCTCTCCGTGGCATCATTTTAAACCCAATTCCATGCCCTGGGGTCAGTCACCCAGTTTGAATTCGACCGGAATCAGCAATTCGGAAGAAACCGGCGATCCGTTTTCGACTTTTGGGCTGAATTGCCATTGCATGACTGCCTCGCGGGCGGCACGGTCGAGGTCGCGCGATCCGCTGCTCTTTTCGATCCGGACTTTGTCCGGTTTTCCATCCGCATCGACCTGGACACCGACAGTGACGGTTCCGCTGCTGTTGTTACGAAGGGCCGAAACCGGGTATTTGGGAGCGACTCGGTGCAGAACACTGGCCTCATGATCGCCAACCGGTGTTTTGGCGGAGGTGCCATTCTCAGCGACTGGTGGGCTGGTGTCGGCCACGCTGGCGGATTCGGAGGGTGCAGCCGATGCCGGCGCGGCGCGGCGTGCTCTCGGGTTGGGCATATCGGTGATGTTGCCCGACAGACTGCCGGGCGCATTGAGTGGCCCTGAGCTTTCCATGACGGCATTTTCGTCGGCGCTGAAATAGGCGTGATAAACCCAGCGACTGCATTGCCAAGGTACGGAAAGCAGCAGTCCGATCAATAATGCCCTCAGGAACAGACTGCGGGGACTGTGTGTTTCCAGCCAGTGCACCAGGCGGGGCCATTCGTTATGCCTGACCCGTTGTGCGATGTCCTGGCAATGCTGTTTCAGAGTTTCAAGATTCATGGCGGAACCGGCGGCGGTCAGCCCCCATTATAGGAAAATTCCTAGTGATGATGCAGAATATTGCCGATTCCGGGCCATTAATGCCTCCGTTAATCTGATTCCATCTTCCCATGGTGTTGGAGCTAAGCATGATTTCGGTATTTATTCTGGATGACCACGCACTCGTTCGTTCCGGTTATCGCCTCATTCTGCAGCAGCATCTGGATATTCAGGTTATCGGAGAAGCCGATAGCGGCGAGGAGGGGCTCCATAAAATCCGGGCCTGCAAGCCGGACGTGGTGCTGTGCGATCTGCACATGCCGGGTCTGAGCGGTCTGGAAATCACGGAACGGCTCAACCGCGGCAGCGTAACCGCCAAAGTCATCATCGTTTCCGTGCAGCAGGACGGGCCGATGCCGAAACGTCTGCTTGCAGCCGGCGCTTGCGGCTATCTGGGCAAGGCCTGTGAGGCCGAGGAACTGGTCCGTGCCATCCGGGATGTCGCGCGGGGGAAACGCTATTTGGGCAATGCTCTGGCACAGAAAATGGTCTTTGACGGCCGCAATGACTCCCCCTTCGAGCGCCTAAGCGCACGCGAAATCGAAATCTCGCTGCTGTTCTGCCAGGGATGGCGCGCGGAGGACATGGCACGCAAACTCTGCGTCAGCTCGAAAACCATCGCGACCCACAAATACCGGATACTCGAAAAGCTGGGTATCCAGGATACGATTGCATTGGCCCGGTTAGCCGCACAGTACGGCATCACCGAGCCCACGCAACGGGTTTAATCTTCCTTGCTTTCCGGACTGATTCGCACCGTGAAATCGAATCCGGTATTCGGCGTATTCGGCATCGAGAATGACGGCGGGGCGACCGGCACATAGCCTGTCTGTTTCGGTTTCGGCTCGATGAACTCGGCTTGAGCAGGTGGCACGGGCTGGCTGGCCGGTTCAGGCGCAGAAACCCCAGGGGTGACCGCCTCAGGTGTCGCCGTGACTTCTGCACCGACAGGCTCTGCGGCGGCGGAAGTGGAGTCCGATTCGGCCGAAGCTTGCATCGGATCCGCATCTAGAGCTTCGGTCGCCGTTCCGAGATCGGTGAAATCGGATTCGGCAGTAGAAACCGGAATGGCTGATACGACAACGGGAGCGGGGCGCTGGATGACGGTCGGCTGCTGGCGGCTGTCGGTTTCGGCATCCGCTATTGCAGGCGCCTCGGCAGTTTCGGGTTCCGGTGATGCGGTATCGAAAAGCACATCATCGGCATCTTCGAAATCCATTTCCGACTGGTCATTGGCGGTATCCACGGCTCCCGCGGTTTCGCCTTCCTGACGGCGGCGGCGGCGTCCACCGCGGCGGCCGCGACGACGACGCGGGCTACCGTCAGCCTGCAGTTCGGTGTTGACTGGATTGGCATCACCATCGGCAATCGTGGTTACAGTGTCGGCTGCTGCCTCAGCAGCATCTTCAGCCTGACCATTGATTCCTGCGGCGGCACGTGCGGCAGCTTCAGCTTCGCGCTGTGCGCGTTTTTCAGCTTCGCGGCGCTGGTTGTCTGCGCGCTGGGCTTCCTTGCGTTCGGCTTCCCGTTTCTGTTGCTCTTCCCGGCGCTGTTTGCGCTGCTCATCGGCCAGTTTGCGCTCTTCCTCGCTGCGCTCCGGACGGTTGCCGCGTTGCTGCTTGTTGTGCGTGTTGCGCGGATTGCCCCGGTTTTCGGAACGGTCACGGCGGTTGTTATCATTGCGACGCGCCGGTGCAGGCTCGCTTTTCTTCGCGTCGTCTCCGGCATCGCCGGTGAAGATTGCGATGATTTTACTGAACAGTCCGGCTTTCTTTGCGGCCGGAGCCTGTTTGGCGGATTCTTCCTCGATATTGCTGCTCTGGCGCGGCGGAGCGATTTGGGCCGGTTTCACATGAGTAACCGCAGGTTCGGCGGGGACATTCAACTGTGCCTTGGTCAGGGCATGCACTTCCAGTTTGCGCGGCACGCCACGTTGGTAGCTCGGCTTGCCGGTGTCTTCCGGCTGATCGCCTTCGCGGATGCGGGTGACATTGAAGTGCGGGGTTTCCAGGGCCTCATCGGCGACGATGATGATCGGCGCTTCGTGGCGGCTTTCGATTTCGACAAGCGCCCGGCGTTTTTCGTTGAGCAGATAGTTGGCGATCTGCGGCGGAGCCTGTACCAGTACCTGCGCGGTTTTGTCTTTCATCGCCTGCTCTTCGGACAGACGAAGGATGGACAGCGACAGGGATTCGACGCTGCGCATGCGGCCATGGCCATCGCAACGCGGGCAGACAATCTGGCTGGATTCACCCAGTGACGGACGCAGGCGCTGGCGTGACAGTTCGAGCAGGCCGAAGCGGGAGATCTTGCCAATCTGCACGCGCGCGCGGTCGAGTTTCAGGGCTTGCTGCAGGCGATCTTCGACCATGCGTTGATGCTTGCCGGAACTCATGTCGATGAAGTCGATGACCACCAGGCCGCCGAGATCGCGCAGACGCATCTGGCGGGCTACTTCTTCAGCTGCCTCGAGGTTGGTGTTAAGCGCGGTTTCTTCGATGTCACCACCCTTGGTGGCGCGTGAGGAGTTGACGTCGACCGCAGTCAGCGCTTCGGTCTGGTCCAGTACGATGGAGCCGCCGGAGGGCAGACGAACGGTGCGTTCATAGGCCTGCTCGATCTGCGATTCGATCTGGAAGCGGTTGAACAGCGGGATATCGTCTTTGTACATCTTCAGCTTGCGCAGGTTATGCGGCATGACCAGCTGCATGAAATCCTGCGCCTGCTCGAAGATTTCGTCGGTATCGACCAGTACTTCGCCGATTTCCGGACGCATGTAGTCGCGCAGGGCACGGATGATCAGGCGCGACTCCTGATAAATCAGGAACGGCGAGGGTTTGGACAACGCGGCCTGGCTGATGGCTTTCCAGACCTGGATCAGGTAGTCCAGATCCCATTGCAGCTCATCGGCATCACGGCCCATACCGGCGGTGCGGATGATCACACCCATGTCGTCCGGGATGTTCAGGGCGTCCATGGTCTGTTTCAGGGCCTGGCGGTCGTCGCCTTCGATGCGGCGGGAAACACCGCCGGCGGTCGGCGAGTTCGGCATCAGCACCATGTAACGGCCGGCCAGCGAGATGTAGGTGGTCAGTGCGGCGCCTTTGTTGCCGCGTTCTTCCTTGTCGACCTGAACGACGACTTCCTGGCCTTCACGCAGGTACTCCTTCATGCCGGCCTTGTTCGGGTCGACACCGGGGACGAAATAGTCGCGGGAGATTTCCTTCAGCGGCAGGAAGCCGTGGCGGGGACCGCCGTAATCCACGAACGCCGCCTCGAGGGAGGGTTCCAGCCGGACGATCCGGCCTTTGTAGATATTGGACTTCTTCTGTTCTTTGGCGGGCTGCTCGATGTCGATGTCGTAAAGCTGCTGTCCATCGACAATCGCCACGCGCAGTTCTTCAGCCTGCGTGGCATTGATTAACATCCGTTTCATTGTAATATCCTCACGCGCTCTACCGTAAGGATCGCCGAGTTCGGCATGCTTCCAAGGCACTTCCGAATTGTTCAGCGCTACCAGACCATAAGCGAACTTACGGGAGCGCAAATCTGTTGTTTCGTTAAAGGGGCCAAACCACGCCGAGCGTCGTTCGGACTATATGCAGGTTCGATGAAGCCCGCCAAGCGCTTTACATGGTCACTCCCTGGGAGTGTGGGGCGCTTATTGGGATACACTAGGCACTGGCTTTCGGCCGGCAACAAGTGAAATCAACATCTTACTTGCCCGCCTAGTTTAACAGATGGAACCAAAATGAACAGAGTTTCCTTGAATCCGGGCGTAAAAATGGTCAAAGTCCTGGATGACAGGGCCGGGCAGCGTCTGGATAATTTCCTGCTCGGGCAACTCAAGGGGGCTCCCAGAAGCCTGATTTACAAGATAATCCGCGATGGTCAGGTGCGCATCAACGGCAAACGTGCCAAGCCCGATAGCCGCCTGGAAGCGGAGGATGAGGTCCGTATTCCGCCGGTCAAGATCGAACAGACAGACCCCGACCGCGCTCCGCCGAAATCCATGCTCGAGCGGTTGGCGGCCAGTATCGTGTTCGAAGATAAGGCCTTATTGGTCCTGAACAAGCCCTCCGGCATTGCCACCCATGGTGGCAGCGGGGTGTCCTTCGGGGTCATCGAGGGGCTGCGGGCCTTGCGGCCGAATGAGCCGCTCGAACTCGTTCATCGCTTGGACCGTGACACCTCCGGCGTGCTGGTCTTGGCGAAAAAACGCTCAGCCCTACTGCAATTACAGGCATTGATGCGTGGCGATGATGAAGAAGAAGGGCCAGAAAAGCAGTATCTGGCCTTGCTGGTCGGGAAAATGCCGAATGGCACCATGACCGTCAACGCCCCGCTGCAGAAATCGGTCATCCGTGGCGGCGAGCGCATGGTCCGCGTCGACCCGGCCGGCAAGGCTTCCACCAGCCATTTCACCCTTCTAGAACGCCGAGGCGGCCACAGTTTCTGCAAAATCCGCATTGAAACCGGCCGCACCCATCAGATCCGCGTGCATGCCGCGCACATCGGGCATCCGGTCGCCGGTGATGAAAAGTACGGGGACAAGGACGCCAATAAGAAATTGGCGGCAAACTACGGACTGAAACGCCTTTTCCTGCATGCCGCCTCCATGCAGTTCGCCTTGAATGACGGACAATCCCCTTACGCCCTCAACGCGCCCTTGGCGCCGGAACTCAACGCCGTGCTGGACCGTTTAGCGGACGAGTAGGGCGTCGGCCTTGGCCGCGCAGATGAAATCGTTCAGGCTCAGGCCGCCGACATCGTGCGTGGAAAACCGGATTTCACAGCGGTTGTAATGCACGCCCAGATCCGGGTGGTGATCTTCGCGGTGCGCGATGAAGGCCAAAGCGTTCACGAAGGCCATGGTCTGATGATAGTTCTCGAAGGGAACGATTTTGAACAGCGCCTGTCCATGTTCGGTCAGCTGCCAGCCGTCGAGCAGGGACATCAGTGTCTCGGACTGGTGCGGTTCGAGCCGGTGTTCTGCGCCGCGCAAAGGCCGGCAGTGTTGCAGGTGAAGGGGCGTGTCCATCATCGTTCCATTCATGGGGGTTTCACTAGTTTAAGGTAAAATGAACGCATGATTGAAATTACCGAATCCGCCCAGAATCATTTCCGTCAATTGCTGCAGAGTCAGGGCGGCGATGCCGTCGGCATCCGCGTCAGCGCCTTGAATCCGGGCACGCCGGCGGCTGATGCCCGGCTCGAGTTCGCCGATGCCGGCGATCTGCTTGGCGACGAATGGCAGGTCGAATGCGCCGGGTTCGTGTTGTATGTCGATGCCGCCAGCGTCAAATTTCTGGACGGTGCCCACATCGACATCACCGCCACGGCCGCCGGCAGCCAATTGACCATCCGCGCTCCCAATATCAAAGGCAAGGCACCGGATGCCGAAAGCTCGCTGGCCGAGCAGGTCATGTGGCTGATTGAATCCGAAATCAATCCTCAGCTGGCATCGCATAAGGGCAAGGTCAGTCTGGATTCCATCGATGCCGATAATGTCGTCTACCTGCGTTTCGGCGGAGGATGCCACGGCTGCGGCATGGCAGACGTCACCCTCAAGCAGGGCATCGAAAAAACCATGATGGCGAAGATACCTCAGATCAGCGCCGTCCGTGATGCGACCGACCATAGCTCCGGTTCGGCGCCGTTCATTCCACGTTGATCGCACGAGTTCTGCTGTTCGGCCTGATTCTTGCCGGACATATCGGATTTTTGTTCTGGCTCGATGCCATCACGCGATACGGGATTCAGAAGCAGGATTGGCAGACACGCACGGTGGTTGAATTCGTTACACGCAAGCCCCCGGTTCTGCCGGTCTTGCCCCGCGAGAGGGTTTCGAATCGGTTTCGCCCATCCCCGGAAGAATCAGCATCATCGGCATTCAAGCCCAGCGATCCAGTCAAATCACCTGCTGCGGCCAGTGAGAATGTGACGCTCAAAATTGTTGACGGCGAGGGACGGGTCTGGATTCCGCAGGAAGCCATGGATGAATTCCTGAAGAACGGACAATCGCGTCAGTTCGATATCCAGCGCGACGGGTTGGACGACATGGATGAATTGCTAGAGCGCCCCGTGGTCTTGGATTATCGTTCAACACGATTCGACGCCGCCTGGCAGGGAGACAAACCCCGGCTGACCCGTCTATTGGAAACGGCTGTCGAAAAAACCACGGCAACGGTAAAAATTCCCATTCCCGGAAGGCCGGGTGCTCATCTGCAATGCAGCCTAATGGTGCTCGCGGCATCCGGTACCTGCGGTTTCACCGCCAATGATGATGGCTATTTCGTCGCGCGTGACGATCCCGACACGCTCAGTCCGCTGGAGGAGCAGCAATGCCGGGCCTGGTGGGATTTGATTGTCTCTGCAAAAACCCAAAGTGAATGGCGGCGCACGCGCAGCCTCTATGAGCAAGAATGCCTAAAACCCCAGGCGAAACCCTGAAATGAAAAAAGCGGGCATTAGCCCGCTTTTTTCCTTCTAGCATCAGAACGGGGATTATTTGACGACGCCCATCTGGCCTTTCAAAGATCCGTAGTAAACCGCCAGATTGGCCATGTCGGCATCGGTCAGAGCCTGGACCTGTCCTGCCATCACCGCATTGACGCGTTTTCCGGACTTGTATTCCTTCAAGGCCTTCAGCAGGTAATCCGGGTATTGGCCGGCCAGCTTGGGGTAGGTGTTGTCGAGTGTTTTGTTGCCGTCGGCACCGTGACAGGCCGCGCAGGCGGTGGCTTTCTGTTTGCCGGCGGCGGCATCGCCTTTCACGCCCATGGCGGCGGCTTGGCCGGCGAGGCAGAACAGCGCGAATGCGAGGAGAGTGTTGGTCTTCATCGTGGGGATCCTTTATTTAGCCGTTTTCAGCGCGGAAACATAGGCGGCGATGTCGGCGATGTCCTGGGCACTGAAGCTTTTGGCCTGCGCACCCATGGTCGGATGGTTGCGTTCACCCTTTGCATAGGCCGTCAGTGCATTGACGATGTAAGCCTCGTTCTGTCCGGCGATTTTCGGGACATGGTAGCTCGGGTAGGCATTCTTGTACTCGGGAATGCCATGGCAGCCGGTACAGGTATAGGCCAAGGCCTTGCCTTTCTGGGCATCGCCCTTGGCTACGCAGGTGCTGCCGGCCAGAGCCAGCACTAAACCGATGAAGAGGGACGTTTTGGTCATAGCAAAATGCCGAAGTGGGTTAAAGTCCGCCAATTATACCTAAAATTCACCGGAATCAGGCAAGTATGTATGACTTTAGGCAGGTACACCGGGCCCATATTCCCGTTACCATTTCCACCAATCCCCCCTGTTACGGTAACCGGAAAACCCATGCACTCTCCCTCCAAACACGTTAAAACCGCAGCTCTGTTGTTGGCCCTTACCATGGTGCTGACCGCCTGCGGCGGAAAACCCGATGATGCCGAAGCGGCAAAAGCCGAAGCCGGTGCGGAAAAGGGTAAGGATGGCAAAGACGGTAAGCCCAAAGAGCCGGAATCGGTTCCGGTCGAGGTGGTCACCGCAGCCAGTCAGAGCATCAATGCCAGTTATGCCGGCACCGCCAATCTGGAGGCGCCGAATGAGGCGCAAGTGGTTGCCAAGAGCTCCGGTGTCATGGTGGCCCAATTGGCCGAGGAGGGCGATACTGTCCGTCAGGGCCAGGTACTGGCCCGTATCGATCCGGCACGCGCCCAGCTGGAGGTCCAGCGCTCCCAGGCAACGGTCAACAAACTGAGCAACAACTTTGCGCGTGCCCAGGAGCTGCGCAAGCAGAATCTTATTTCCGCCGAAGCCCATGACCAGATCCGATTTGATCTGGAATCGGCCAAGGCCAGTCTGAATCTCGCCAGGCTGGAGCTTTCTTACACCAATGTCACGGCGCCGATATCCGGCGTCATCGCGCAACGCATGGTGAAGCAGGGCAATCTGGTGACTCTCAATTCCCCCGTGTTCCGCATCGTCAATACGCAATATCTCGAAGCGGTCATGAATGTACCCGAGCGGGAACTTGCGCTGATTAAAGCCGGGATGCCGGTTCGTATGATCGTCGATGCGGTTCCCGGTCAGGCCTTTGAAGGCCGTGTCGACAGGGTCAGTCCGGTGATGGAAGCGGGCAGCGGCACTTTCCGGGTGACCTGTGCTTTCGATGGCAAACAGATTCTGCGCCCCGGCATGTTCGGCCGGTTCGAAATCATCTACGACCGCCGGGAGAACGTGCTGACCATTCCGCGTACCGCCATGCTCGAAGACGAGACCGACCCCGCGGTTTACGTAGTACGCGCCGGCAAAGCCGTGCGTGCCCCGGTCAAGCTCGGCTACAGCAATGGTGAAATCGCCGAAGTCGTTTCCGGTTTGAAGGCCGGTGACCGCATCATCACCGCCGGGAAGGTCGCGGTACGAGACGGAGCCGAAGTGGCCGTGATTGCCATCGATGGCAAGACCGTGGCACAGCCCAAGAAAGACGATAAAAAAGCGGATTCCGGAAAATGAGTCTGGTTGAGTTCTCGACGCGGCGGCGGGTTACCGTCGCGATGGTCACGTTCACCTTCGTGCTGTTCGGGCTCATCGCCCTCGGCAGCCTGAAGGTCAATCTGCTGCCGGACCTGAGTTATCCCACGCTCACCGTCCGCACCGAATACACAGGCGCGGCGCCGGCTGAAATCGAGACGCTGATCAGCGAGCCTCTTGAAGAATCCCTCGGCGTGGTCAAGAATCTGCGCAAGATCAAGTCGGTTTCGCGCACCGGACAGAGCGATGTGGTGTTGGAGTTCGCCTGGGGTACCGATATGGACCAGGCAGGACTTGAGGTGCGTGACAAGCTCGAGCTGCTGCGCCTGCCTTTGGAAGCCAAATCACCGGTCGTGCTCCGTTTCAATCCCAGCACCGAGCCGATCATGCGCCTCGGCCTGGTGCTTCCTGAGAAAGTCACCGGAAGCCGTCAGGCCCAGCTCATCCAGCTGCGCCGTTTTGCGGAAGAAGACCTCAAGAAGCGTCTTGAGCCGGTCGACGGCGTTGCCGCGGTCAAGGTCGCCGGTGGCCTCGAAGATGAAATCCAGGTTGCCATCGACAACGATCGTCTGTCGCAGCTGAACCTATCGGTCGAAACCGTCATCAACCGTCTGCGTCAGGAAAACATCAACATCTCCGCCGGCCGCATCGAGGAAGGCAGTGAGCGCTATCTGGTGCGCACGGTGAACCAGTTCGCCGATCTCGATACCATGGCCGACATGCTGGTGGCCAATACCGCCATGGGGGTTCCGGTCAAGCTGAAAGATGTAGCAACCGTCACTCAGGGCTACAAGGAACGGCAGGCCATCATCCGTGTCGGCGGCCGGGAAGCCATCGAGCTCGCGCTTTACAAGGAGGGTGACGCCAATACCGTTGCCGTCGCCAAATCCGTCAAACAGGCTTTGCAACGCATGCAAAGTGATGAAGGTGATTCCCCGGGGAGTCCGTCTTCGGCGCCTGCAAACGGTGTTTACCAGATAGATGGGCTGGAGCTGACGACCATCGAAGATGCATCGCTGTTCATCGAAAACGCGTTGTCTGAAGTCAAGAAGGAAGCACTGCTCGGCGGTATTTTCTCGATTCTGATTATTTTCTTCTTCCTTCGCGACGGCTGGAGCACTTTCGTTATCAGTCTGTCCTTGCCGATTTCCATCATCACCACTTTTTTCTTCATGGGCCAGCTCGGCCTCAGTCTCAACGTGATGTCTCTTGCAGGACTGGCGCTGGCTACGGGCATGGTGGTCGACGACTCCATCGTCGTGCTCGAATCCATCGCCAAGGCCCGTGAACGTGGGCTTGGCATCCTCGATGCCGCCATCAAGGGCGCCGGCGAGGTCAGTATGGCCGTGGTCGCGTCGACACTGACCACGGTGGCTGTGTTCTTCCCTCTCGTGTTCGTGGAAGGCGTGGCCGGACAGTTATTCAAGGATCAGGCACTGACCGTTTCGATTGCCCTGATGATTTCGCTGATTGTTTCCCTGACACTTATTCCGATGCTTTCTTCGCTGAAAGCACATTCGCCGATGGCCTTCCCGGAAGACAATCAGCTACCGCTGACTGCCCGGGAAAAATGGCAACAGTTCCTTGCCAGCCTGAAAGATCTGGCACGATATCCGCTGCAGCAACAATGGAAACGGCCCTTAGCCTATGCTGCATGGATTGTGTTGATTCCATTCAAGCTGTTGACTGGGCTAATCTATGCCGTAGCCCTGCTATTCAGTCTGCTCTATCCCCTGGTGGTTTTCGGTATTACCTGGGTCATGGCCGCGTTAAGCCGGTTGGGCAGAGGAACCTGCGGTAATTTCATGGTCAGACTCGGTGATGTGATCATCAAACCTTATGATTATGCAGCCGACTATTACCACAACATCCTTCCGAAAGCCCTGGAGCGTCCGCGGAAAATCCTGACGGGCGCAGCCGTGGCTTTCATCGCCTCGTTGCTGTTGGCCACGACACTGGGCTCGGATCTGATTCCGCAACTGGCGCAGGACCGTTTTGAAATGACGGCCAAGCTTGCTCCGGGAACGCGTCTTGAGGAAACCGATCAGCTGGTCAGTGCCATCCAGTCCAAACACAAGGCGGACGCCGATATCCAAGCGCTTTATGGCGTGAGCGGTTCCGGCACGCGGTTGGATGCCAACCCGACCGAGTCCGGCGAAAACATCGCCAAGCTCAGCGTGGTCCTTGGCAAGGGCTACAGCCGTGACAGCGAGGCGGCCATCACCGAGCGACTGCGTGAAACCATGCGTGATTATCCGGATGTGCAGGTCAAGTTCGGCCGGCCGGAACTGTTCAGCTTTTCAACCCCGCTGGAAATCGAAATCCGCGGTGCTGATCTGAAATCCCTGGAGCAGTCGGCACGCAAGCTTGCCGGCATGATGCAGAAAGCCGAACATTTCGCTGACGTCAAATCCAGCGTCGAACAGGGCTACCCGGAAATCCAGATCATCTTCGACCAGGAGCGCGCAGCGGCACTTGGGCTGACCTCACGACAGATCGCCGATCAGGTGGTCAAGCAGGTGCGTGGCGAAGTGGCCACCCGCTACAGCTTCCGTGACCGGAAAATCGATGTTCTGGTCCGTGCCGAGGAACAGGCGAGGTCTTCGGTCGATGATATCCGCAACATCATCATCAACCCGTCGGCACTGCAGCCGGTCACGCTTGCTTCGGTCGCACAGGTGGTTGAAACCATCGGGCCAAGCGAAATCAACCGTGTCGACCAGACCCGGGTCGCAATAATTTCGGCCAATCTCCGGGACATCGATCTGGGTACGGCCGTGGCGGAAGTGCGTGACATGGTGGCGGCCGACCCGCTGTCGGCCGATGTCCGAATGGCCTTCGGCGGCCAGAGCGAGGAGCTCGACCGTTCGCGGAATTCGCTGTTCTTCGCCTTCGGCCTTGCGATTTTCCTGGTTTATCTGGTCATGGCATCGCAGTTCGAATCATTGCTGCATCCCTTCGTGATCCTGTTCTCCATTCCCTTGGCGATGGTCGGTGCCGTTCTGGCGTTGTGGTTGAGCGGGTCGCCGATATCGGTGGTGGTCTTCATCGGGTTGATACTTCTTGTCGGCATCGTGGTCAAGAATGCCATCGTGCTGATCGACAAGGTCAACCAACTGCGCGAGGAGGGCGTCGCCAAGCGCGAAGCCATCTGCCAGGGTGCGGAATCACGCCTGCGTCCGATCATCATGACGACCCTGACGACCCTGTTCGGTTTCGCTCCGCTGGCATTCTTCGGCGGCGAGGGTGCCGAGGTCCGCGCACCGATGGCGCTGACCGTGATCGGTGGCCTGACGGTTTCGACCTTGCTGACGCTGGTCGTCATTCCGATCGTCTATGATCTGCTCGATCGGCGTCCGGACAGCTATTACAAAGCGCGCGGTGCGCTCCATCATGATGCCCTCGAAGGCGGGAGCATCCGGTGAAAAGTCTCGCCGAACTGAGTCTGCGCCGGCCGGTCACCGCAGTGATGTGTTTTATTTCGCTGGTCGTGGTGGGCCTTTTGGCGGCGGTCCGTCTGCCGCTGGAACAGTTCCCTGACGTCAATGTGCCCTTCGTCTTCGTCAGCGTTCCCTATCCGGGATCCACCCCGCAGGAAGTCGAGCGTCAGATTACCCGGCCGGTCGAGGAGGCGCTCTCGACCTTGCCCGGCATCTCGATGATGAATTCGACGTCGCGCTCGGACAATGCCGGCATATTCCTGATGTTCTCGGATTGGAACCGCGATATCGCCATCACCGCCAGCGAAGCACGTGACCGTATCGACGCGATACGCTCGGAGCTGCCGGATGATGTCCAGCGTTATTTCGTGCAGAAGTTCTCGCCGAACGACGAGCCGCTGATGCGGGTCCGGTTCGCTTCCGACCGTGATCTGAAAAACAGCTATACGCTGATTCAGCATGCCATTCAAAAGCGCCTTGAGCGGATTCCCGGCGTCGCCAGGGTGGACATCACCGGCGCCCCGCCGCCTGAAGTGGAGATTGCGATCGATCCGGTCCGTTTGGCCAGCCACAATGTCGGCCTGAACGAACTTTCGGCCAAGCTGCAGTCGGTCAATTTCTCGGTATCCGCCGGTGACATCAATGACCGCGATCGCCGGATCCGTGTCCAGCCGGTCGGCGAAATCAAGACGGTTGAAGAACTGCGCAGTCTGCCGCTGAACGATAAGGGTCTCAGACTCGGCGACATCGCCGATGTGCGTTTCAAGCTGCAACGCCAGGATTTCGGGCGCCGTCTCGACGGCCGCCCGGCGGTCGGCGTCGATATCCTGCGCGAGCAGAATGCCAATCTGGTCAATGTCGCCGATGCCATCCACGCCGAAATCGAGAAAATCAAGGAAGACCCGGAACTGGCGGGCATCAAGTTCATCATCGTCAGCGACGCCGCCGAAAGCGTGAAGAGTTCCATCTCCGAACTCATCGAAGCCGGCGTCGTCGGTTCGCTGCTTTCCATCATCGTGCTTTTCTATTTCCTGCGGCATTGGCCTTCCACCCTGATGGTCAGTCTCGCGATACCGATTTGCATCGTCATCACCCTCGGGGTCATGTACTTCACCGGCATGACCTTGAATGTGCTCTCGATGATGGGGTTGCTGCTCGGCATCGGGATGCTGGTCGACAATGCCGTGGTGGTGGTCGAGAGTATCTACCAGTACCGGGAAAAATATCCGGATAATCCGATGATGTGCGCCATCGAGGGCACCAAATCGGTGCAATTGGCGATTTCCTGCGGCACGTTGACTTCGATTATCGTTTTCCTGCCGAACCTGTTCGGTGACAAGAATTTCATTTCGATCTATCTCTCGCAGGTCGCGCTGACCATCACCATATCGCTGCTGGCCTCCTGGCTGGTGGCGGTCAGTCTGATTCCGATGATTTCGGCGCGCCTCAAAACGCCTCCGGCCATCACCCAGGCCCATGGCTTCGTGCCGGCATTGACCCGGCGTTACGGGTCATTCCTGGCCTGGACACTGTCGAACCGCAGGCTCTCGCTACTCGGCATCCTGTTCATCATCATGGTCAGCATGGTGCCGTTCAAATTCACCAAGTTCGACATGAACTCGAATGAGGTCGGCCGCGAGCTGTCCATGTATTTCAAATGGAATGGCGCCTATTCGCTCGAACAGATGTCGAACGAAGTCGCCAAGGTCGAGCAGTTCATGAATGAGAACCGTGAGCGCTACCAGATCAAGCAGGTCTATGTTTTCTTCAGCGAACAGGGCTGGGGTGGTATGAACCTGACCCTGCGCGATGATCTGCGATCCTGCGGCAGCTTCGTGTCCAGAAGCATCCGTCTGGTGAACCGCGATTATCTCTGTGCCATGTCATCGGAACAGGTTCAGGAAATGATCCGGTCTGAAATTCCGAAATTTGCCCGTGCCGAGGTCGGTTTCCAGGGCGGCGGCCCCGGTGGTGGTGGCGGTGGCGGCGGTGGTGGCCAGGATAACAGCGTCGAGATTTTCCTGAGCGGTGATTCGACCGAAATGCTGAAACAGATCGGTACCGAGATGATTCCGGTTTTGGCCAAGCAACCGGAACTCCGTGATGTCCGACTCAACACCGGCGATGAAAACAGTGAAATCCGGGTCAGTGTCGACCGCGAACGCGCCGGAGCGCTCGGTTTCAGCGCCCAGGATGTGGCCCAATACATCAGCATCGCCCTGCGCGGCACCACATTGCGCGAGTTCCGCAAGGATGACCAGGAAATTCCGATGTGGGTGCGCTTTGCCGGTGCCGAGCAGTTCCGTGTCGAGGAACTTTCAGGCCTGACCCTTCGCCGGCCGGACGGCACCACGGTTCCGCTCATGTCTGTCATCAATGTCGAAATCCGGAAAGGCGACAGCGAGATCTACCGCCAAGACCGCTTGACGTCGCTATCGATCAAGGCCAACAAAGCCGATGACGTGACGACCGAAGAGGCCATGGCGGCATTCAAGAAAGTGCTCAGCAATCTGCCGCCGGGATATTCCTGGAGCCAGAGCCAGGGCGGGTTCAACGGCGGCGATGCCGCGGGACAGATGGGAATCAACACTCTGATTGCGCTGCTGATGATTCTCATCGTCATGGCGGCGCTGTTCGAGTCCTTGTTGATGCCGCTGGCGATTTTGACCAGCATCCTGTTCTCCGCGCTTGGCGTGTTCTGGCTGTTCGCCCTGACCGGCACCACATTCTCGATCATGGCGTCAATCGGCATTCTGGTCCTGATGGGCGTGGTGGTGAACAATGGCATCGTGCTGTTCGAGCACATCAATGCACTCCGGCGTAGCGGGCACGCACGTACCGAAGCGCTGATCATGGGCTGCAAGGAGCGTCTGCGCCCGATTCTGATGACCATGGGCACCACTATTCTCGGCATGCTGCCCCTGTGTTTCGGCACGACCCAGCTCGGCGGCGACGGCCCCGCCTATTATCCGATGGCACGTGCTGTGGTCGGCGGCTTAGCGTTCTCGACGATCGTCAGCCTGATCTTCCTGCCGACCATCTATGCGGCTCTGGATGACCTGCGCATCAAGACCGGCAGTGTCATTGCACGGGCCAAGGAAAAAGCGCCGCTTCGGCGTTTCGTGAAACCGGCCTGAGGGCCGGTCAGCCCAGTTTGATGAAGAAGGCCGCCCCGGCAATCCAGACTGCCAGCGCGGTACCGCTGTTGGTCAGGATGAAATTCACCAGGATGCGTGCAAAGCGGTTCTTCCACCAGCCGGAGATTTCGGTGGTATCGTCCTTGAGCTTCAGCAGGTCTTCATAGGTCGGTTTGCGCAGTTTGGCTTCCACATAGGCCGATACCATTCCCGAGCTCAGCGCCGGATGCAGCGGCGTGAATGGCGAGGCGACGAATGCGGCGATGCAGCTCAGCCAATGCCCCTTGGCGGCGATGCAACCGATGAGTCCGCCGGTGCCGGTGATGAGCGCCCATTGCAGTAGCAGTAGCCCGGCCAATTTCATGCCCCCCTCGTGGATTCCCCAGGCGAATCCGCCGATCAGAAAGACGGCAATGAACAGGCTGAACCAGGGAATGCCCGATTTTGCGGGAATGGTCTCCAAATCGGTCACGACTGCGGAATCGCGATTGGCCGGATCCTGCAGGGCCCGCTCAAGGCCAACCAGGTGGCCAGCGCCGACAACCGCGAGGACGTGTTTGACATCATCGTGGGCTTGCAATTGCAGCAGCTTGGCGGCCATGTAACGGTCGCGTTCGGCGATGATGCTTTCATACAATTCCGGGGTCTGCTTGGCGAACTCGCCGAAGCTCGATTCCAGCATGTCGCCTTCCTTGAGCTGCTCGATTTCGGTCTCGCCGATGTCATCCGAGCTGACCAGGCTGGCGCCAAGACCGGCCACCAGCTGGCCGCGTTTGAAAAACCCGAGCCTGGACCAGCTGCGTTTCAAGGTAATACCGGCGTCCCGGTCGATCAGCGCCATGCGCAGGCCGCGGGCTTCGGCTTCCTGGGCCGCGGCCTTGAGTTCCGCGCCGGGCTCGATGCCCAGTTGCTCGGCCAATCGGCGCTGGTAGGCGGCCAAAGAAAGGTTGGCCGCGACCAGCCCGATTTTGTCTTCCTTGATGATCTGGAAGATGTCGAGTTTGTAGAGGGCGTCCGGTTGGGTCAGTTGTCGATGCCGATTGGTATCCAGTTCAACTGCAACGGTATCGAAACCGCCGCCATCAATGGCGGCTTTTACCGCCTCCAGGCTTTTCACGGAAACATGGGCGGTACCGAGCAGGGTGTAGACGACCCCGTTCACGGTGCATTGGCGGACCGGCTGGCCGGCGAAGTCGGGGAGGCTCATCGGCAGATCAATCGCGGTAGCGCTTCAGCAGATCGGCATAGGCGTCGATCCGGCGGTCACGCAGGAACGGCCACATGCGCCGGACCTGCTCGCTGCGGGCCAGATCGAGTGTGGCATAAAGGATTTCGGGCGAATCGGTGCCGGCTTCGGCCAGAATTTCACCCTGCGGTCCAAGTACATGCGAGCTGCCCCAGAAGCGGATGCCGCTGGCACCGATCGGGGAGGGTTCGAAACCGGTCCGGTTGCAGCTCAAGACCGGGATGCCGTTGGCCACGGCATGTCCGCGATGGCTGAGCATCCAGGCTTGGCGTTGCCGCTCGCGTTCATCGGGCGTGTCGTCCGGATCCCAGCCGATCGCCGTCGGATAAACCAGCACTTCGGCTCCGGCAAGCGCCATCAGCCGTGCCGCCTCCGGATACCATTGGTCCCAGCACACCAGCACGCCGATCTTTCCGACGCTGCTGGCGATCGGATGGAAGCCGAGATCGCCCGGCGTGAAATAAAATTTTTCATAGAATCCCGGATCATCCGGGATGTGCATCTTGCGGTATTTGCCGAGAAGGCTGCCGTCTTTTTCGAAAACCACGGCGGTGTTGTGATAGAGGCCGGCGGCACGGCGCTCGAAAAGCGATGCGACGAGAACAACGCTGTTTTTGGCCGCAAGTGCCGACAGGCGTTCGGTGCTCGGTCCGGGGATGGCTTCGGCGCGGTCGAATTCATCTGCGGATTCATGTTGGCAGAAGTAGGCGCCATTGTGCAGTTCCTGCAGCAGCACCAGTTCCGCGCCCGCCGCAGCGGCGTCTGCAACGCGCTGTTCGATAATGGACAGGTTGGCGTCGGCATCGCCATGGTTGATGTCCTGGATCAGTGCCGCTTTAAGCGTCGAACGGTTCATCGCAGTAAGCCTTCCGGTAGTTGCATGGTGCAGCAGTGCAGGCTTCCATTCTGCCAGATTAGATCCCGGCAGGGGATGCCGAGAACCTCATACGAGGGGAAGGCCCTGCGCATGACCGAAAGCGCTTCTGCGTCAGCCGGATCCCCATAGACCGGCATCAGAACCGCGCCGTTGATGATCAGGAAATTGGCATAGGAGGCCGCTAGACGTCGACCGTCATCCAGAATCGGCTTTGGCCAGGGCAGGGCGTGCAGGGTGTAAGGCTTGCCTGCAGCCGTAAGTAGCTTTGCCAGTTCTGCAGCCATCGCCTGCAGTTCCGGATAATGGCTGTCCTGCGGATCGTCGCAGCCCTGATAGACGATGGCGGACTCCGATGCAAAACGGGCGAGGGTGTCGATGTGGGCATCGGTATCATCGCCCTCGAGATAGCCGTGCTCCAGCCAAAGAACGCGATGTTGCCGGAGGTGTTCTTTCAGAACGGCTTCGATGTCCGCACGCGATTTGTCCGGGTGCCGCTCGTTCAGGCAATGCCAGGTCGAGAGCAGGGTGCCGGCGCCATCGGTTTCGATGCCGCCGCCCTCCAGTGCGAAGTCGATGCGCCTATGTTCGGCATTCCGGAACAGGCCCTGTGCGTCCATTTCCGAGACGATACGGTCATCCAGTCCGGCCTCGAATTTGCCGCCCCAGGCGGTGAAATGGAAGTCCAGAAGTTCAAAACCGTCGGCCTTGCGCAGACTGATCGGGCCACTGTCGCGTAGCCAGGTGTCGTTATAGGGCAGGGTAATGAACCGAATCCGTTCAAGGTCCGCATTAGACTGGACCAATGCAGTCCGGGCATCGGCCTCGACAGCGGCATCGGAGACCAGCAAAAGCAAGGTCTGACGACGGCTGATGGCCGCGGCGATGCCGGCGAAACAGTTCCGGGTGCTTTCCAGTCGTGCGGCCCAGTCGGTTCCGGCATGCGGCCAAGCCATGAGAATGGCGGATTGGGATTCCCATTCGGCCGGGAAGCGGGGGCTGTCACTCATCCTGAACTCCGGAGGCGGGCGGCATGAACATGAAAAAGCCGGCTTCAGCCGGCTTGATCGGGACAGCGGCCTGGAAAGCGATTAACGCTGACGGGCTTTGAAACGGGGATTCGATTTGCAAATCACAAAGACCTTGCCGCGACGACGGACGACCTTGCAGTCACGATGGCGGGTCTTGGCCGATTTAAGCGAATTAAGGACTTTCATGGCTATATTCCTAAACAACGAAAACGGGAAGCGGGCATTATATCGCCAAAATCCTGTGAAAGCAATAACTTGATTAAATAAAACCTTAATCCGTATAGGCTTTGGACAGGGTATGCAGATGCAGGCGCTCGGTGTCGCGCAGGAAGGGGGAAACCAGCATCATGACCTGCACGATGCCCTGCTGGATGGCCCGCTGCTCGTCCTTTTCACCCCGGACATTGGCGTAATTCAGCCAGAATGTGGCCAAAACCAGAATATTGGTGGCCAAACCCTCGATTTCAGCCGCGCTGGCCCGCATGGCCCCGGTTTCGTTCAGGCCGCGCATGATGCCTTGGGCATTTGAGGAGCCGCGTTTCAGAATCCGTGCAAATCTCAGGCGTAAGTTTCTGTTTCTACTGAGAATGTTGATGATATCGCGGTAGATGAAGCGGTAATTCCAGATGCACTCGAAGACCAGATGGAGCTGCAGCCAGACGTCCTCGAGAGTGACATCGCGGCCTTCGGGCGCCACCAAGGCCTGATCCATGCGTTCCTCGAAACGCAGGAACAGCTGCTCGATGATGTCGTCCTTGTTTCGGTAGTGGTAATACAGATTGCCGGGGCTGATTTCAAGCTCATCGGCGATGTGGTTGGTGGAGATGTTGGTTTCGCCCTGTTCGTTGAACAGGCGGAGTGCGACATCCAGAATGCGGTTTCGGGTTTTTCCGGACACGTCAGTCCTTCAGCGAATGCACAAGGTCGACATATTTCTTCATGGCCGATTCCTGGCTGGTGCCTTCAAGCTTCTGCCAGGCCTGGTATTTCGCCGAGGCCACGAAATCGAACATGCCCGGCGCCGGCCCACTGACATCGCCTTCCGATCCCTGCTTATAAAGCCCATACATGCGCAGCAGGGTGTCGTTGTCGGGCCGCTTCTTGAGATTCTTGGCCTCGAGGGCTGCCAGTTCAAATTGTTCCTGCAGTGTCGCCATGAAGAAGTCCTTTGACCTGAAGTCGGATTCCAGTATTATGCATTAAACTGCGATTTGCGGTAAAAAATCAAGCACCTATTCAACATTCAACGGGAAAGGGATCGGGTAATTTTATGGCTTATTTCGTCACCGGCGCTACCGGCTTCATCGGCCGTTTTCTGGTCAGCAACCTGCTGAAACGCAAAGGCCAGGTGCATGTGCTGGTACGTAAAGGCTCGGCCAAGAAGCTCGGCCAGATCGGCGAGGCCATGGGCTGGGACATGAAACGCATCGTTCCGGTTACCGGTGATCTGTCCAAACCCAAGCTGGGCCTGACTGCTGCCCAGATTGCCGCACTCAAGGGCAAGATCCAGCACTTCTTCCATCTGGCCGCCATTTACGATCTCACTGCCGATGCCGATAGCCAGAAGCTGGCCAATATCGGCGGCACCAAGAACGCCCTTGAGCTGGCGGCGGTCATCAAGGCCGGCTGTTTCCATCACACCAGCTCCATCGCCGCAGCCGGACTGTATCCCGGCGTGTTCCGTGAAGACATGTTCGACGAGGCCGAAGGCCTGAAAGACCCTTACCTGAAGACCAAGCATGAGTCGGAAGGTCTGGTACGCAAACAAAGCGTCGTGCCTTACCGCATTTACCGGCCATCGATGGTGGTCGGCCATTCCAAAACCGGTGAAATCGACAAAATCGACGGCCCTTACTATCTGTTCACCCTGATCAAGAAAATCCGGCAGACCCTGCCACAGTGGATGCCGACGCTCGGCATCGAGGGCGGCCGCATCAATGTCGTGCCGGTCGATTTCGTCGCGGATGCCATGGATCACATCGCGCACAAGAAAGGGCTGGACGGTCATTGTTTCCATCTGGTCGATCCCGAACCGATGCGCTTCGGTGAGCTGATGAATACTTTCGCGCGCGCCGCACACGCTCCGGAAATGACCATGCGTCTGGATGCCCGGATGTTCGCGTTCATCCCGGCCCCGATGCGGATGGCGGTCACCAATCTACCGCCGGTGAAGCGCCTGACCAATATGATTCTGCGTGATCTGAAAATTCCGAAATCGACGCTTGAATTCATCACCTATCCGACCCGTTTCGACACCCGTGAAGCCGAGCGTGCATTGAAGGGCTCGAAAATCAGCGTACCGCCGCTCGACAGTTACGCCTGGCGCCTGTGGGATTACTGGGAACGCAATCTCGATCCCGATCTGTTCATCGACCGTTCGCTGCGCGGCAAGGTCGAGGGCAAAGTGGTGCTCATCACCGGCGGCTCGTCCGGCATCGGCAAGGCCGCCGCCCTCAAAATCGCCGAAGCCGGCGCCAAAGTGGTCATTGCCGCCCGCGGCGAGGAAGAGCTGGAAGCGACGCGCAAGGAAATCAGCGATGCCGGTCATCTGTGCTATGCCTTCAAGGCCGATCTTGCCGATCTGGATTCCTGCGACAGCCTGATCGAGCAGGTGACCAAACAGCATGGCGGCGTCGATATCCTGATCAACAATGCCGGTCGTTCCATCCGCCGCTCTATCGAGCTCAGTTTCGACCGGTTCCATGACTTCGAACGCACCATGCAGCTGAATTATTTCGGTTCGCTGCGCCTGATCATGCAGTCGCTGCCGGGAATGATCGCCAAGCGTCGCGGACATATCATCAATATTTCATCCATCGGCGTTCTGGCCAGTTCGCCCCGGTTTTCGGCCTATGTGGCCTCAAAGGCGGCCTTGGATGCGTTCAGTCACTGCGCCCAGGGCGAACTGTCCGGCAAGGGCATCAGCTTCACCACCATCAACATGCCCTTGGTGAAAACGCCGATGATTGCGCCGACCAAGATGTACGATTCGGTTCCCACGCTCAGCCCGGAAGAAGCCGCCGACCTCATCGTCAAGGCCATCATCGACAGGCCGAGCCGTGTCGCCACCCGACTCGGCGTGTTCGCCGGTGTGGTGCATGCGGTGTTCCCGAAGGCCTATGAAGTGGTGATGAGCACCGCTTTCGAACTGTTCCCGGATTCGGCGGCCGCCAAAGGCATGGCCGGCCGCGGTGATGCCGCCAACCCGACCAACGAGCAGATCGCGTTCGCATCCTTGATGCGCGGCGTGCACTGGTAACGGTCAGTATCCATCGGATACGAAAAAAGCACCGCAAGCGGTGCTTTTTTCGGTTTCATGCCGGTCGGGGTCTGCGCCGGGAGGGAGGCGCGGTCCGGTCTGACCGGTCTCTGAAACTCAGGCCTTCGGCGCGCGCGGCGTCGGTGCTTTCGGCAGCACGGCTTTGCCGGCTTTCTTGGCCACGCCTGCCTTCTTTACGGCTTTCTTTGCGGCTTTCTTCACCGGCACGGCAGCTTTCTTCGCAGCCGGAGCTTTGCCATTCTGCTTGCGCAGTTCAGCGGTGAGGGCTTCGACGCGCTTGTTCAAGCCGGCCAGATCTTCACGGGTCGGCACGCCGAGACGGGTCAGGGCGCGCTGAACGCGGTCTTCGAAGACCTTTTCCATGCGGTCCCAGGTGTCCGTGGCTTTTTCGCGGACGTTTTCGACGCGGTCTTCGACGCTGGCACGCACGACATCGACTTTGCCGTTGGCAAGCTTACGGGTCTGGGCTTCCAGGCTCATGCCTTTCTTGACCAGGGCATCGAACATGTCGGTGCCTTCACCCTGGGCGCGTGCCAGGGCGCCGATGCCGGCGGCCCAGATCTGCTGTGCGGTGCTGATCAGGTTGTGCGAAGCGGCTTCGGCGCTTTTGGCGGCCGGCTTGCGACTTGCGGTTTTGGTACGGGCGGCTTTTTTGAGCTTGGCCATGGTGTAACCTCGTTTTGGGAAGTGGGTTGAAAAAGTCGCTGTACCGACTTGGTGCCCATTATGAGGGGTATGTCTAGAGCAAACACACCAGAAATCAAGGGCTTCCGGCAACGACTTCAGCGGGTCTTGCGCTGGCGCAGTCCGTATTCGATATCGTCGAGGTTATGCCAGAGTTGCGCGGTCGCCGCCGTCCGGCGGTAGACCGGGACGATGCCGTCGAGCAGGGTGATCTCCGGATTTTCCAGAACCGACATGTTCAGCGTCAGGCCATGCTTGGCGAGGAGCGGAGCCAGCTGTGCGGCCCGCGATTTCAGATCGCGCAGGGTACTTTGGAACGCATGTTCGCACACGCGATGCCGCGAGGAATAACTGAAGACGTTGGTGAAGAACATTTCGGCATCGTCTTCATTCGGTTCAAGTACTAATTGATCGGTTTCCGGATATTGACGGGCGTATTTTTCCAAGCCGACCTGCATGCGGGACTGCAACAGGGTGCGGAACGTCTGCGAAAGCACCATCGGCAGTCCGCCATCGGCGAGCTTGACTGCAGCCTGTTTGCCCTTGGGGCGGTTCTTGGCATTGAACGGCACGAATGGATTGATGCCAATCATCAGGTCGATGCCGTGATCGAGCACGACCGAGGCATGCATGGTGCGACGCAGGGCACCATCCACGAAATGATGACCGTTGATGTCGACAGGTGGGTAAAGGCCCGGCAGTGCGGCGCTGGCCTGTACGGCCTGCGAAATCGGCACCGAATCCCAGTCCTTGCTGCCGAATCGGACCGCCTTGCCCTGGTCGAGATCGACGGCAACTACATACAGCGGCCGTTCCAGTTTCCGGAAATCATTACTGCGGCCGGGGCCGGTGAAGATGTTTTTCAGGAATTTTTCGATCGGCGCGTTATCAAAAAGACCGGTCGGAACCGCGCCGGTGAAGCGCGAGGTCAGTTCGCCGAGCTGTGAGCCGCTCGGGTCGGTAATCAGGCTCTTCCACCAATCCACGGCAAGCCCGGGCAGGGCCGAAACGCGTTTGCCGAACTCCATGAAAGCCGGCTTCAGGAACATGCGCGGGGAAAAATGGATTTCGGGGTGATCGTTGGTGATGAAGATCTGGCAGATTTCCGCCGTGCTGAGGCGATTCACCAGTCCGGCGGCGAGGAATGCCCCGGAGCTGACGCCGACATAGACATCGAGACGGTTGAGGTCCAGCCCATCGATGGCCACTTCCAGCGCCCGCAGGGCACCGAGCTCATACATGCCGCCGATGGGGCCGCCGCCGGCAATGGCGAGACCGATTTTGCCTTGGTGTTTGGAGGGCTGACTGGCGGCTTGCAATACGAGCATGAAATGGCCGTGATTTGACGGTGGATTTCATTGTAAGGCTAAAATAGCCCCAATCCAATCATCGGGTGTGTCCACACATGGCGGTCAATGAGCTGCAAAACCGTCTGGCGCGGCGCCTACGTTGGCAGAAACAGGCGCATCTGTTGGAAAAACAGGATGTTGTGCTCGCAAAGTGGTTGCCGGTCCTGCGCGCATGGCAGGCGAAGCGTCTCGCTGCAAGTTTTGCCCACTTCATGGATGATGCGCGCAAACAGCCGGCCGCCGCCTTTTTCCTGTCCGATCTCTACGGCGATGCCGATTTCATGAAACGTGACGAGGAAGCGGCCAAAATCCTCCCGAAAATGACACGGCTGCTCCCCGAAAACCTGTTGACGGCCGCAGTGGATGCCATCGAATTGTCCGTTCTCAGCCACGCCATCGACATGCGCATGGCCAGGGAGCTGCATCAAACAGGCAGAAAGCCCGCGTCTTTGGACGCCGAGCTTTACCAGAGGGCTTACCGCAGCGTGGGCCTGCGCCGCCTGCGCCGGCGCCAGATCGATCTGGTCATGGATGTCGGTTCACGCTTGGACGCAGTCGTACAGAAGCACGGCATATCCAAGCTGCTGGCGGCCTCGCGCCTGCCGGCACGCATGCTCGGTTTGCAGCATCTGCAGAGTTTTCTTGAACGGGGTTTCGGGGCATTCAACCATCTCGCTGGCGCCGATGGTTTCCTGGATGAAATCCACCGTCAGGAAACCTGCATCGCCGATCGCCTTGCAGCCGGCAACCCCGATCCGTTCACGCCGCCATTCAGCTGAATTCTTCGTCCAGGTAGCGTTCGATCTCGCTTTCGATGGGTCCTCTCAGCGCCGACAGGAAGAATCCAAGGTCGGCAAAGACGTGAATTGACTTCGGATTCACCTTGATATGGCCGTCAACGCCCGAACGGCTGAAATTCAACATGTTGCCATCCCACGCGCATTCGACATCGAATTTCTCCGCGATGTGGTCGGCGACTTTCTGGACCTTCTTCTTGGCCTTGGCGATTTCAAGGCTGTGTGTACGTTTGATGTCGATCGCGGCCATGGTGCATCCGTTAACTTGCGAAGCCTAGAAAATACAATGAAATGCTCGGTTTGTCAGGCCGGATATGGTAAATTTTCAAAAAAGGCGCTTCTATGCACTGGCTACTTCACATTCCCGGACAACCTGCAGCGGCAATCGGCGAATCACCGCTTCGCATCGGTTCGGACCCGGCTTCGGAGATCTATCTGGCACAGCCTGGCGTGGCCCCCCTGCATGCGCGTTTGATCCCCGATGCCGCCGGTGTGTTGTGGATTGAGCCGGCTGCCGATGAGACTGCGGCCGTGCACGTCAATGGCCGCCGCATCGTACGCGGCGCCCTGTTGGCTCCGGGCAGCGAGCTGCATTTGGGAAGCTGCGCCTTGCGGCTGAGCTCGGCCAGTAAGCCTGATGCCGCGCGAAGACCCGCGTCGCAGCCGATCAATTTCTCCGGGCGGGTACTTTTGAGGGCGCTGAGCGGGGCCGAGGCAGGACGGGGCCATGTGCTGGTCAACAGCCTGTGCATCGGACGTTCCGATCTGTCCGAGGTCCGTATCGACGATACCGCGCTTGCCGAGCGCCAGATCCTGCTTCAGCGTCAGGGCAATGATATTTTCGTCAAAAATCTCAGTCCGGTGCTGGAGATGCGCGTTGATGGGTGGGTTTGCGAAGAGGCCGTTCTGCAACCGGGAGCACACATCAGCATCGAGCAGCATCGCTACCGATTCGAGGCGCCGACCGGCGAAACCGCAACGCAGACAGAACCGGAAATGACAGAGTCGATTCAACCCGTCAACGCCAAAGACACCATGCCGGCCGATCCGGCAAGGCGTATTTTCAGTCCGGCGCAATGGATTCTGCTGGCCGTGGCCGTCGCCATTTCCGGTTTTTTCATCATTCTGCTCAGTTTTTCGCCGTAATCGCGCGGAAATTTCCATAACGGGTTTCGCTGCCCAAGCGCTGCATGCTAGGCTAGAACGCATATTCCAAGGAGTTTTTATGTCGCGCGCGTTCAATTTCAGTGCCGGTCCGGCCACTTTGCCCGAATCCGTTCTCGTCCAGGTCCAGGAGGAACTGCTGGAGTGGCAGGGCGAGCGTGCCTCGGTGATGGAAGTGAGCCACCGTGGCAAGGCCTTCATCGACTGCGCCGCCCAAGCCGAGGCCGATCTCCGCCACCTGCTCGGCGTCAGTGACGACTATGCCGTTCTGTTTCTGCAGGGCGGGGCCACCACGGTGTCGGCACTGTTGCCGATGAATCTGGCGCGTGCCGACCAGACCGGCGAATACCTGCTGACCGGCCATTGGGGCGAGAAGGCTATCGAAAACGCCAAGGCATCCCTGAACACGCATGTAGTCGCCAGCGACAAGGCCAATGCTTACCGTAGCATCCCGGGCAATGATTCATGGCAACGCGCAGGCAATGCCGCTTATTTCCATTACACCTCGAACGAAACCATTCATGGCGTGGAATTCGCGGACATTCCGGATGTGGGCGACGTGCCTCTGGTCGCGGATTTCTCCTCCAACTTTCTGGCCCGCCCGGTCGATGTCAACCGTTTTGGCATGATTTATGCCGGCGCCCAGAAGAATCTCGGCCCTGCCGGCATCACCATTGCCGTCATCCGGAAGGACCTGCTCGGCCGCCACGAACGCAATCTGCCGCCGATTTTCGAATGGCAGAACCAGGTCAAGAACGATTCCATGTTCAATACCCCGCCGACATTCCCCTGGTATGTGGTCGGCCTGGTGCTCAAATGGATGATTGCCGAAGGTGGCACCGAAGCCTTCGCGCGCCGCAATGCCGAAAAAGCCGCATTGCTGTACCGGACGATCGATGGCTCCGGCGGCTTTTACCGGAACGAAGTCGCGGTATCCGCACGCTCGACCATGAACGTCCCCTTCATGCTGAAGGACGAGGTCCTGGACAAGGCGTTTCTGAAAGAATCCGAAACTGCCGGATTGATGGGACTTAAAGGCCACCGCGCCCTCGGCGGCATGCGCGCCTCCATCTACAATGCCATGCCCTTGTCCGGGGTGCAGGCTTTGGCCGATTTCATGCGTGATTTCGCGGTGCGCCATGGCTGAACCTACCCGAAAACCGCCGGCGAAGAAAAAAGCAGCAGCCAAGTCTGCCACCAAACGCATGGCGGCCAATCCGCAGAAACTGCAGGAAGTCCGCGCGCAGATTGACGGCATCGACCGTCAGATCCAGGAGCTGATCACCCAGCGTGCGACCTGGGCGTCCAAGGTCCGCGCGGCCAAGGGCGAGCTGAAAGCGGCCGTGGAATACTACCGGCCTGAACGCGAATCGCAGATTCTCCGGCGCGTGCTTGACCGAAATCAGGGGCCGCTGAGCAATGAAGTGCTGCTGCGTCTGTTCCGCGAAATCATGTCGGCCTGCCTGGCCCAGCAGGAGCCGCTCAAAGTCGGCTTTCTCGGTCCGGAGGGCACCTTTTCCCAGCAGGCCCTGCACAAGCATTTCGGGCATTCCGCACGCTCGCTGCCTTTGGCCAGCATCGAGGAGGTTTTCCAGGAAATCGAGAGCGGCAATGCCGATTTCGGTGTGGTTCCGGTCGAAAATTCAGGGCAGGGCACCATCCAGTCGACGCTCGATATGTTCCTGACCTCCAAGCTCCGGATCTGCGGCGAAGTAGAGCTGCGCGTGCATCAGCACCTGCTGTCCCGCACCGGACGGCTCGAAGATGTCGAACGGGTGTATTCGCACCCGCAGTCGCTGGCGCAGTGCAAGGCATGGCTACGTGCCAACCTGCCGCATGCCGAAAAAATCGCGGTATCCAGCAATGCCGAAGCTGCCCGCCGCGCACGCATCGCCGATGATGCCGCCGCCATCGCCGGCGAAACCGCCGGCCATGTCTACGGTCTGAAAGTGCTTGCCGGACCGATTGAAGACCGGCAGGACAACACTACGCGTTTTCTGGTCATCGGCCGGGAGTTCTTCTCGCCGTCCGGGCACGACCGCACCTCGCTGCTGGTATTCGTGCGCGACCAGCCCGGCGCGCTCTACAGTGTCTTGAGCCCGTTCGCCAAGCATGGCGTCAGCATGAATCGCATTGAATCGCGGCCGGCCCATAGCGGGCGCTGGCAGTACGTGTTCTTCATTGATGTCAGTGGCCATGTCGAAGACGACAACGTCGCCGAGGCCATGTCCGAACTCGGTGAATACGCCTCCGATGTGGTGGTGCTGGGATCGTATCCGGTCGCGTTGATTTAAGCATGCCCGCCGTTCCCGATTTCAAGGCATTGGCCAATCCGGCAATCCGGACGCTCGCAGCCTATGATCCCGGCCATGATATTCCGTCATTGCGCCGCCGCTTCGCCGATGCCGGCGGCTTGCTCGAGCTGGGTTCCAACGAAAATCCATTCGGTCCGTCGCCTAGGGTGTTGGCGGCAATCCATGCCGAGTTGGCGTATCTGCACCGCTATCCCGATCCTGCCGGAAAGGCCTTGAAGCAGGCCATCGCCAGCAAACATGGTGTTGGCGAGCAGCACATCATGCTCGGCAACGGTTCGCATGAGCTGTTGATGCAGCTGGCGCAGGCATTCATCGGTCAAAACGATGAGGTGCTGCTGAGCCGCTATTGTTTTGCGGTGTATCCCATCGCCGCCAAAGCCGTCGGCGCACAGTTGGTCTTCACCGATGCGTTTCCGGCAGACCACGACATGCCGCTTGGCCATGATCTCGACGCTTTGGCTGCGGCAATCACGCCACGGACCAAACTGATCTGCTTCGCCAATCCGAATAATCCGACCGGAACCTGGTTTGGCAGCCTGCAGATGATCGATTTTCTGACCCGCGTGCCGCCTGAAGTGCTGGTACTGGTCGATGAAGCCTATATCGAGTATGTCTCCGATCCGGCGCTGAGCAGCGCCTTGGATCTTCGTGTGCGCTTTCCGAACCTGATCGTGGCCCGGACTTTTTCCAAAGCGTATGGCTTGGCCGGACTTCGTGTCGGTTATCTCGTTGCCGAGCCGTCCTTGTTGGCATTATTGGAGCCCATCAGGGAATCATTCAATGTCAATGGCCTGGGCCTGGTTGCGGCGCAAGCAGCCCTTGCAGATGCAACCCACCTGCAGGACGTGGTTACACGGACACAGGAGGAGCGCGAGTGGCTGGCAGCAGCGGTGCGGTCCATGGGTGTGCAGGTCCTTCCTTCGCAGACCAATTTTCTGTTGGCCCATTTCGGTCCGGAAACGCCTGCCATTGAAAATGCGTTGTTCGAACGCGGCGCCATCGTTCGTCCGATGGCTGGATATGGCCTGGGGGAGTATCTGCGGATTACGGTTGCGACCCGATCCGAAAACGAACGCCTGCTTGCGGGTCTGAAGGCGGTGATTGCATGAGTCTGGTCTGGAAGGCGGCACGCTCAGCAGGCCTTCAAGGCAGCTTCCGGGTTCCGGGCGACAAATCGATCTCGCACCGGGCCATCATGTTTGGCGCGCTGGCCGAGGGAATTACCCGGGTCAGCGGCTTTTTGGAAGGCGAGGACACCCGCGCCACGGCCCAAATTTTCAGCCAACTCGGTGTCCGCATCGAAACCCCGGATGCGCAATCCCGTGTCATCCATGGCGTCGGCCTGCATGGCCTACACGCCAGTGCTTCGCCGCTCGATTGTGGAAACGCCGGTACCGGCATGCGTCTCTTGTCCGGCCTTTTGTGCGCCCAAGCGTTTGACAGCGTCCTTACCGGGGATGCATCCCTGTCGCAGCGACCGATGGCGCGGGTCATCGGTAAACTGCAAGCGCTCGGCGGCCAGATATCCGCACGTGAGGGCAATTACGCGCCCTTGCATATCCATGGCGGGCAGCATCTCAGGCCAGTAGAAATCGATACCGGCGTGGCCAGCGCCCAGGTCAAATCCGCCTTGTTGCTGGCGGCGATGTATGCCGAGGGTGAGTCGGTCATCACCGAACCCCGGCCGACCCGCGATTACACCGAGGCGATGCTGAAGTCGCTCGATTGGCCGATTGATTACAGTCCCGGTCGGGTACGGATCCGGGGAGGTGGCCGTCTGCAGGCCGGTGATATCCGGATTCCGGGTGATATTTCTTCCGCGGCCTTTTTCATCACCGCAGCGCTCCTGATTCCCGATTCCGACATCACGCTGGAGAACATCGGCATCAATCCACGCCGCACCGGCATACTGCAGGCCCTTCGTCTGATGGGCGGACGGATCGAGGTGTTCAATGAACGCGAGCAGGGCGGGGAGCCGGTGGCCGATCTTCACATTGTTCATTCAGCCTTGAAGGCGATTGAGCTGCCCGAGAGCCTGGTTCCCGACATGATCGATGAATGTCCGATATTCTTCGTGGCCGCCGCTTTGGCCGAAGGCACCACCCACGCCCGCGGCTTGGGCGAGTTGCGGATCAAGGAATCGGACCGGATTGCCAGCATGGTGGCAGGCCTGCGTGCCATGGGGGTTGCGGTGGAAGAAACCCCGGAGAGCGTCACCATCACCGGGGGTGCCCTGCACGGTGCCAGCATCGACAGCCATGACGACCACCGGATCGCCATGAGTTTTGCGGTCGCGGCGCAATGTGCATCCGGCCAAACCCTGATCCATGATTGCGAGAATGTGGCTACTTCCTTCCCCGGATTCGTCGATTTGGCGCGTTCAGCGGGTATGATTCTTGAATGAGGGCTAAGCGCCCGTGCCTTCCGGAGAGCCCATGCCGCACAATTCAGTCCCTGTGGTGACCATCGACGGCCCGGCCGGAGCCGGCAAGGGCACGGTCAGCCGGCTGGTGGCTCAGGCCTTGGGATGGGCCTATTTGGATTCCGGCGCCTTGTATCGGGCGGTCGGTATTGCCGCCGCCTGGGAAGGCATCGGCTTGGATGAGCCGGAACAATTGGCGGCCTGCGCATCTCGAACAGACATTAAGTTTGTTACTCAAGCCACTGAAGAACCTAAAATTATTGTCAATGGTAAAGAAGCAACGGACGATATCCGTTCGGAATTGGCCGGCTCCATGGCATCGGCTTTGGCCGCCCAACCCGAGGTCCGCACAGCTTTGGTCCTGCTGCAGCGTAGCTTTCGGACGGCCCCAGGGCTGGTTGCTGATGGCCGCGATATGGGCACGGTCATCTTTCCCGATGCTCCCTACAAGTTCTTTCTGACCGCCAGCCCTATGGAACGTGCCCAGAGACGGTATAAGCAGTTGATGGAAAAAGGAGTTTCTGTTAAACTTGACGACCTATTGCACGAAATCGTGGCCCGTGATGAACGTGATGCGAACCGAGCGGTGGCGCCGTTGAAGCCGGCCGATGATGCCATCATCATCGACTCGACCTCAATGCCGATCGCCTCGGTCATCGATCAGATTCTTTCCGTTCTGCCGTCACATTACCGCTCGTAAGCGGGTTTCCGATTCCGCAATAGGACAGGCCTCTGCCCCGGCAGGGATTTTCAACGTGCATCCGCACACAACAGGTGGGTTGCCTAGTCCGGCAACCTGTTCATCAACTCGAGAGTTAATCATGACCGAATCATTTGCAGAACTGTTTGAGCAAAGCCAAACATCCCTTAATAACCTGAAATCCGGCGCCATCGTCACCGGCACCGTGGAAGAAATCCGTGCCGACGTCGTCGTCGTCAACGTCGGCCTGAAGTCGGAAGGTGTCATCGACATCAATCAGTTCCGCAACGAACAGGGCGAAATCGAAGTCGCCGTGGGCGATATCGTCAAAGTTGCGCTGGAAGCCGTCGAGAACGGTTTCGGCGAAACCATCCTTTCCCGTGACAAGGCGAAAAAAGCGCTGGTCTGGGACGAATTGGAAACCGTTATGGACGCCGGCGAAATCGTCACCGGCCGTATCAGCGGCAAAGTCAAAGGCGGCTTCACGGTCGATATCCGCGAAGTGCGCGCCTTCCTGCCCGGCTCCCTGGTGGATGTGCGCCCCGTGCGCGACCCGGGTTACCTGGAAGGCAAGGAACTGGAATTCAAGATCATCAAGCTCGACCGCAAGCGCAACAATGTCGTTGTTTCGCGCCGTGCCGTGGTTGAAACCGAAAACAGCGCCGAACGCGAGCAGATGCTGGAGCGCCTGACCGAAGGCACCATCGTCACCGGCGTGGTCAAGAACCTCACCGATTACGGCGCATTCGTCGATCTCGGCGGCGTCGACGGCCTGCTGCACATCACCGACATGGCCTGGAAACGCGTCCGTCATCCGTCCGAAGTGGTCAACGTCGGCGACGAACTGCAGGTCCGCGTGCTCAAGTACGACCGCGAACGCAACCGCGTTTCGCTCGGCCTCAAGCAGCTGGGTGAAGATCCGTGGGAAAACATCGCGCGCCGCTACCCGGCCAACACCCGTGCCTTCGGCAAGGTCTCCAACGTCACTGATTACGGTGCATTCGTCGAAATCGAACCGGGCGTGGAAGGGTTGGTGCACGTGTCCGAAATGGACTGGACCAACAAGAATGTCAATCCGAGCAAGGTCGTCCAGCTGGGCGATGACGTCGAAGTCATGGTTCTCGACGTCGACGCTGAACGCCGCCGCATTTCGCTCGGCATCAAGCAGTGCGTTTCCAATCCGTGGGAAGCCTTCGCCGCCATCTTCAAGAAGGGCGACAAAGTCTCCGGCCAGATCAAGTCGATCACCGATTTCGGCGTGTTCATCGGTCTGGACGGCGGCATCGACGGCCTGATCCACCTGTCCGACATCTCCTGGAGCTCGACCGGCGAAGAAGCCGTGCGTGAACTGAAGAAAGGCGACAATCTGGAAGCCGTGGTTCTGGCGGTCGATCCGGAACGCGAGCGCATCTCCCTGGGCGTCAAGCAGCTGGAACAGGATCCGATGGGCCAGTTCACCGCGAACACCCAGAAGGGCGCCATCGTCAAGGGCACCGTGAAGGAAGTCGACGCCAAGGGCGCCGTGATCGATCTCGAAGGCGGCCTCGAAGGTTATGTCAAAGCCAACGACATCGCCAAAGAGCGCATCGAAGACGCCAGTCAGCATCTGAAAGTGGGCGATGTGATCGAAGCCAAGTACATCGGCAACGACCGCAAAGGCCGCGTCATGCAACTGTCGATCCGCGCCAAAGACGAAGCCGAACTGCAGGAAAGCCTGGCCGAAGTGAACAAGGCCGATGCCTCCAGCGGTACCACCAAGCTGGGCGCGCTGCTGCGTGAACAGATGGGTAAAGGCGAGTAATCAAGCACCATCCGGTCCGGCATGACGCCGGACCGGATTTTACCGGGTATCCCAATATGACCAAGTCCGAGCTCATTGAATTCCTGTCCAAGCAGCAGCCGCATCTGAAAGCGGACGATGTCGACCTCGCGGTCAAGACCATTCTGGAAATGATGAGTTCCTCGCTGTCCGAGGGCAAACGCATCGAAATCCGCGGCTTCGGCAGTTTCTCGCTGCATTACCGTCCGGCCCGTACCGGCCGAAACCCGAAGACCGGCGAAGCGGTCGAACTCAGCGGCAAGCACGTGCCCCATTTCAAGCCGGGCAAGGAATTGCGTGACCGCGTCAACAACGTCACCGAAATCCAGCCGCACACTTAAATCCACCGGCCTTTTCGGTTAAGCTTCAGGAATCGGAACGGAGACGGATATGCGTGCGCTCAAAGCCATTATTGCCCTGTTGTTCGTGCTGGCGGGCATCGCGCTCGGTGCACTCAACCAGCAGACCATATCCATCGATCTGTTCTTCGTGCGCTATCAGGCCCATCTCGGCCTCGCGCTTCTCCTCTGCGTTCTTGCCGGAGCGGTCATCGGCGGCGCTTTGGCCAGCATCAGTCTGCTGACTGACAAGCGTACTTTGCCGAAACCGGTCAAAGCGGCTTCCGAAACCGGTAATTCCGCATGATGACCAATGTCGCCTGGTTGTTGCTGATTCCGGCGGCCATTGCCATCGGCTGGCTGCTCGGCCGGCGGGGCGGTGAAATCAAGGGCGGCGCCAAGATATCGCGCCTGTCCAATACCTACTTCCGCGGCCTGAATTATCTGCTGAATGAACAGCAGGACAAGGCGCTCGAAATATTCCTCCAGATAGCTGAAGTCGACAAAGAAACCGTCGAGACCCAGTTCGCCCTGGGCCATCTGTTCCGGCGCAGGGGCGAGGTCGACCGCGCCATCCGCCTGCACCAGAATCTGGTGGCGCGCACCGGCCTCAGCGAAGAACAGAAAACCCGTGCAGTGCTTGAGCTGGGCGAAGATTACATGCGCGCCGGCCTGCTAGACCGTGCCGAAACCCTGTTCAACGACTTGGTGCAGATGGGCGTGCATGCCCCGAAAGCGCTTCAGCAGCTGATTGCTATCTATCAGTCCGAACGGGATTGGCAACAGGCGATCGTGTATGCCCTGAAATACGAGCAGATCACCGGCGAAGCCATGGGTGAGAGCATTGCCCACTATCATTGCGAATTGGCCGAGAAGCACGTGCATGAGGGCAATCTCAAAGCGGCACGCGATCGCATCGCGGCGGCTTATTCTTCAGACTCCCAATGCGTCCGCGCCGGTATGATCGAAGGAAGGCTCGATCTTCTGGAAAACAACGATGCCGGCGCCATCCGTGCTTTCGAGCGTGTTGCGCGTCATGACGTCGACTATCTGCCTGAAATACTCCCGCAGCTGATGGAGTGCTACGAACGCCGTGCCGAATTGATGCGGGCCCGGGGTTTTCTGCAAGAGGTCATCGAGCAGTATGCCGGCGTCACGCCGTTGCTGGCACTGACCGATCTCATCGAGCGCGATGAAGGTCCGATGGCCGCACAGGAATTCCTGGCCAAACAGCTGCTGCAGCGCCCCTCTGTCCGTGGCGAAGCGGTCCTGCTTGAAAAAGCCGTCGCCAACCCCGGAGACGAGCCGGTCGAAACCCTGAAAACACTCAAGCAGATTACCGACCAGCTGCTGGTGCGTTCCGCCAATTACCGTTGCGTCAACTGCGGTTTCGGCGCCCGAGCCCACCATTGGCAGTGTCCGAGCTGCAAGCATTGGGGCAGCGTGAAGCCGCTGCTCAACCTGTTGGGATCATGAACAAGGACGATCAATGACATTCCAAGTGAAGAAAGCGGTATTTCCGGTCGCCGGGCTTGGCACCCGGTTTCTGCCAGCCACCAAGACGGTGCCCAAGGAAATGCTTCCGGTTGTCGATAAGCCGCTGATCCAGTATGCGGTCGATGAAGCCATCGAGGCCGGCATCGATACCCTGGTGTTCGTCACCAACCGCTACAAGCATGCCGTTGCCGATTATTTCGACAAGGCCTATGAGCTTGAACAGAAACTGGAAAAAGCCGGCAAGTCCGAACTGCTGGCAATGATCCGTGACGTTCTGCCAAAGCATGTGCGCTGCGTTTTCGTTACCCAAACCGAAGCACTGGGGCTCGGCCATGCCGTCCTGTGCGCGAAGCCGGTCATCGGCAACGAGCCTTTCGCTGTGCTGCTTCCCGATGATCTGATCTGGAGCAAGGGCAGGGGGGCATTGGGCCAGATGGTCGATCTTGCCGGAAAGGAGAATGCCAGCGTCATTTCCGTGCAGCAGGTGCCCCAGGAACAAACCTCGAGTTACGGCATTGTGTCGGCCCCGAATTTTACCGGCCGGTTCGGCGCCATCGAACAGATCGTCGAGAAGCCCAAGCCGGAGATCGCCCCAAGTAATCTGGCCGTAGTCGGCCGTTATGTGCTCAGCGGGGCAATTTTTCCCATTCTCGAAAAAACACGCTCGGGCACGGGCGGGGAGATCCAGTTGACGGATGCCATTGCCGGGCTGCTTAAACAGGAAAAAGTGCTGGCTTACCAGTTCGAGGGGCGTCGTTTCGACTGCGGTACCCGTATCGGACTGATCGAGGCCACCATCCAATACGCGCTCGACCATGATGATCTGGCGGCCGAGGCCAGAGCCTACATGCAGGCGGCACTGGCGGCGAAATAATCCGGCATCGCTTCTGCCGACGCGGTTTATAATAACGGCCTGAGGAGAACCGTCATGGCCGTTATCAAGCAAGCCGATTTCATCGAAAGCATCGCCGATGCCCTGCAGTACATTTCCTATTACCATCCGGTCGATTACATCACCAATCTGGCTGCGGCCTATGCGCGCGAGGAATCACCGGCAGCCAAGGATGCGATGGCGCAGATCCTGATCAATTCTCGGATGAGCGCCGAGGGCCACCGGCCCTTGTGTCAGGACACCGGCATCGTCACCGTGTTTCTGGATATCGGCATGGATGTGCGTTGGGACGCGACGATGTCGGTCGAGGACATGGTCAATGAAGGCGTTCGCCGTGCCTACAATCACCCGGATAACAAACTGCGGGCCTCAGTGCTGGCCGATCCGGCCGGCAAGCGTATCAACACCAAGGACAACACCCCGGCCGTGGTCAACATGAAGGTGGTGCCGGGCGCCACGGTCGATGTCATCGTGGCGGCCAAGGGCGGCGGTTCGGAAGCCAAATCGAAATTCGCCATGCTCAATCCGTCCGATTCCATCGTCGACTGGGTGATCAAGACTGTGCCGACCATGGGGGCTGGCTGGTGCCCGCCGGGCATGCTCGGTATCGGCATCGGTGGAACGGCCGAAAAGGCCATGCTCTTGGCCAAAGAAGCCCTGATGGAACCCATCGACATCAATGACCTGAAAGCCCGTGGCCCGTCCAATCGTGCTGAAGAGCTCCGGCTGGAACTGTTCGAGAAGGTGAATGCGCTCGGTATCGGCGCACAGGGGCTCGGCGGTCTGACCACTGTGCTGGATGTCAAAGTAAAGGATTTCCCGACCCATGCCGCCAATCTTCCAGTGGCCTTGATACCGAATTGCGCCGCCACGCGCCACGCGCACTTTACTCTTGATGGCAGTGGCCCGGTCAGTCTGGATCCGCCGTCCTTGGCCGATTGGCCGCAATTGGCCCTGGATTTCAAGCAGTCGCGCCCGGTCAATCTCGATACGCTGACTCCGGCCGAAACCGCGACCTGGAAGCCCGGTGAAACCCTGCTGCTCAGCGGCAAGATGTACACCGGCCGTGATGCCGCGCACAAGCGCATGGTGGAAATGCTCAACCGGGGCGAAAAATTGCCGGTCGATTTCACCGGCAAGATGATCTATTACGTCGGTCCGGTCGATCCGGTACGCGATGAAGTGGTCGGTCCGGCCGGCCCGACTACCGCCACCCGTATGGATAAATTCACCGAACAGGTGCTGGCACAGACCGGCATGATCGGCATGATTGGCAAATCCGAACGCGGCCCGGCGGCCATCGAGGCCATCAAGAAGCATAAATCGGTGTATCTGATGGCGGTCGGCGGCGCCGCCTACCTGGTGTCGAAGGCCATTAAGGCCGCAAAAGTGGTGGGCTTCGAGGATCTGGGCATGGAAGCGATTTACGAATTCACGGTCAAGGACATGCCGGTCACTGTCGCGGTGGACAGTACCGGCGAGTCAGTCCATAACACAGGCCCGAAACTGTGGCAGGCCCGTATCGGCAAGATTCCGGTGGTACTGGAATAATCAGCGCAGTTCGATCATCACTTCATTGCGGCGCATGAATCCCGGCATGAAGGGCGGATCGTAGCGTGCCGTCCAGGTGTTGCCGATGCTTTTCAAGGCATTTTTCTTGACGGCAGCCAGCAGCTCTGCTTGATGCTGTGCGAAGCTCTGTTCGGTCCAGCGCCCCGAGAACCGGATGGCCAGGACTTTGCGGGCGGGAACGGTTTTGAAATAAACCGTAGGGTCGTTCGGAACCGGCAAAGTAGCCAGCGTATAGCTTTGGGGCATCACAAACGAAACCAGCCAGACGCCGTCGGTCTTCAGGGTCTGGCTTACCGGTGCGGTCATTTCGATTTTTTCGCTTTTGGCCTGGCTCACGGGGGCGGTCATCGCAATGGACTGTTTCGTGCGGTTGCCGCCGAAGATATAGCCGCCAAGCCGCTTGAAGGCCAGATTGCCGGCCTGATCGGCATCGGCCGCCTTGATTTCGGTTTCGGCGATGATGTACGCATCGTACTGGCGGACTTCAATGCCGCCGCCGAATTCCTTCAGAACGCTGTAACGGGGCTGTTCGATGGCCATCAGGCTGCTGCTCCACAAGAGAAGGCCCAGAAGCGGGAATTTCGACATGATTGACTCCTATTCCAGTCTCCAAACTAATGCCAGGGGCGTGATGGTGGTGTATGCCTTGCGGTATCATTACGGGGTATTGATGCCGAGTTCACCATGAAAAACCTGAAAAAATCCCGAAAGCTCGACCAGGTCTGTTATGAAATCCGCGGTCCGGCGCTGGAGCGCGCGAAAGAGCTCGAAGATCAGGGCCACAGCATCATCAAGCTCAATATCGGCAATCTGGCCGTATTCGGATTCAACCCACCGGATGACATTGTCCGCGATGTCATCGGCAATCTGAACCGCGCCGGCGGCTACAGTGATTCCAAGGGTATTTATTCCGCGCGCAAGGCGGTGATGAACTATGCCCAGGACTGCGGCATCCGCGGTGTCGGCATGGAGGACATTTACATCGGCAACGGCGTGTCCGAACTGATTCTGCTGGCCATGAACGCCTTGCTCGATGATGGCGATGAGGTGCTGGTGCCGGCGCCGGACTATCCGCTGTGGACGGCGGCGGTTTCCCTGTCCGGTGGAAAGCCGGTGCATTATCTGTGCGATGAAGCCGCCGACTGGCAACCGGATCTTACCGACCTGCGCGCGCGTATTACGCCGAACACCAAGGCGCTGGTGGTCATTAATCCCAATAATCCGACCGGTGCCGTTTATCCGAAACCGATGCTGGAGGCCTTATTGCAGATTGCCCGCGAACACCAGTTGCTGGTGTTTGCCGATGAAATCTACGACAAGACCCTGTACGACGGTGAAACCCATATCGCATTGGCTTCCTTGGCTGAAGACGTGTTCTGCATCAGTTTCGGCGGGCTTTCCAAAAATTACCGGGCCTGCGGTTACCGCGCCGGCTGGATGATTCTCAGCGGCGAGCGTGAGCATGCCAAAGACTACATCGACGGTCTCAACATCGTCACCTCGATGCGGCTGTGCGCCAACGTGCCGGCGCAGTATGCCATCCAGACCGCACTCGGCGGCACGCAGAGCATCGCACAGCTGGTTGCCGCCGATGGGCGATTAACCCGGCAGCGCGATCTGGCCTGGCAGCGTTTGACCGCTATTCCCGGAGTCAGTTGCGTCAAGCCCAAAGGCGCCCTGTATCTGTTCCCGAAATTCGATCCGGCGGTGTATCCCATCGCCGACGACCAGAAGTTCATCACCGAACTGCTGGAGCAGGAAAAAGTACTGTTGGTGCAGGGCACCGGATTCAACTGGCCGAATCACGATCACGTGCGCGTCGTGTTCCTGCCCAATACCGATGAAATGACCGAGGCGCTCGACCGTATCGAACGCTTCCTTGCCGATTACCGTGCCCGTCACGGCACCTGACCAGGGGACTGCCATGTATACACTTTATTACGCACCCGGCGCCGCCAGCCTCGTGGTTCATTGGCTGCTTCTTGATCTTGATCTGCCGCATCAGCTGGTCAAGCTCGACATCGCCGCGCGCGAACACAAGACTCCGGCGTATCTCGCGCTCAATCCGAGTGGCGTGGTACCGACTTTGCTGATTGACGGTAAACCGATGTGCGAGGCTGCCGCCATGGCCGTGCTTCTGGCCGAGGCAAAGCCGGAGTCAGGCCTGATTCCTACTCCGGGAAGCGCCAAGCGCGGCGAACTCCTGCAATGGATGTTCCATCTGGCCAATACGCTTCAGCCGCCGTTCCGGCTCTGGTGGTATCCGAGCGAAGCCGCCGGTGAAGACCATGCCGAGGCTGGGAAGGCTGCCGCTGAGGCGCGTATCCACGCGGTTTTCTCCAATCTCGATGCGCATCTGGCCAAGAACGGGCCCTATCTGTTGGGTGAAAGCGCGTCCGTGGCCGATTTTATGCTGGTGATGCTGATGCGCTGGTCACGTAACATGCCGAAAACGGCTTTGGACTATCCGGCACTTGCCAGCTTGGCGGCCCTGATGAAAGCCCGCCCGAGCTGGAAGGCGCTGTATGAGTCCGAAGGACTGACCGAATGGGCCTGAAGACGGATTCGGCCCATTGGCAAAGCTGGCGCGATTTCGGGCCGCTTTACGTGCTGGTCAATCTCCCCTTGATGGTTGCGGCAGCCGCATTGATGGCGTATCTCCCGCCCGAAAAACCGGTTTCGTTCGCCAGTGTCTCACGCGAAACCGTGCTCATGCTTTATGTGTGCGGAGCATCATTGAGTACATTGCTTTCGTTTCCCTGGCAATGGCGTTTTTTACGCCGGTGCCTGTCACTCTCAATCGAGTTCGGGCGCTTCGACATTCCGGTGTTCGCGCTTGGCTATTATTGGCGGAATCTTCTGGTTTCCATCATTACCGCCGCCATGGTGGCCGTGCCTTTGGTGTATCTCATCTTCTTCCTGGTCGGATTTCCGTTGATGATGATGCTGGTGCCCATCCATTTGCTTTCCGGTGTGATCATC
>CAJAPA010000146.1 GCA_903942465.1 uncultured Gammaproteobacteria bacterium | reverse complement strand
TCCTCAATGGCATCGTCGGCGGATGGGGCCGCCTCGCTAAGCGGGTCAGTTTCCATACTACGGACATTACCATAAACGAGACGATGCCGCCTGCAGCCCCCCCGGAAATATGCTAGGATTTCAGCGGAATTAGGTCATTTTCAGGGGATTGTTATGCTGCGCCGCTCGTTGTTCGCCATTGCCTTGTCCATTTCGGCATCTGCCGCTTCTGCCGCAAATTACACCGTCACGGTCGACCCGAGTTATCCGGCCGCCCAGGCACAGGATATTTACAAGCCGCTGATGGCCTATCTGAGCCGCAGTACCGGACACACCTTCACCCTGAAAACCAGCAACAACTACCATGCTTACTGGCGCGATATCCTGGCCAATGCACCGGTTGATTTTTCGTTCGAAGAAGCGCCGTTCGCCGATTTCCGGGCCAAGCGTTACGGCTTCGTTCCTCTGGTGCGCGTCGCCGAGCCGACCCAGTTCTCGCTGCTGGTCAGTCCGGAAGACACCGCCGGCGGCCCGCAGGGCCTGATGTCAGGCACCATCGTCAGCATGCCCTCGCCCAGCCTGGGCTATATGTTCCTCGGTGAACTGTTTCCGAACCCGATCGCCCAGCCGGAAATCGCGTCCACCGCACAGACCTGGAAGGACGGCGTGGACTCGGTTTTTGCCCAGGAAGCCAAAGGCGCCATGGTGCCGGTCTATATCGCGCAGCAGTACCCGAATCTCGAGTCCGTGCATCTCTCGCGCAGCCTGCCCGGCCGTAGCCTGAATGCAGCCCGCAAGGTGCCGGCTGATGTGCGCACGGCCGTGACCAACGCCATGCTCAAGCTGCATGAAAATCCGGCCTTGATCGATGTGCTGACCGAGCTCGGCACCGCCCAGTTCGTCAAAACCAATGCGGCGGAAATCGCCGGCAACGAGCGTATGCTGCGCCGTGTATTCGGTTATCCGAAACCGGCGCCGGCACCTGCCGTGAAACCTGCCGCACCGGCCGCAACGGCAGCACCGGTCAAGAAATAACTCAGACCAGATCGATGGCGGCGTTGACGATGTCGGCGTCGGCCGGAATCACCGCGAACGCGGCACCCGCCAGCGGCGTATAGGTATCGGCACCGACAACGCGGCGCAAGGGCTTTGCGCCATGGCCGGATTCAACGATGGCGGTGATGATGCCCTCTCCCACACCGGCACTGCGGCGGCCTTCATCGACCACCAGAATGCGTTTGCACTCGCCAGCATGACGCGCGATAGCGGCCTCGTTCAGGGGCTGCAGCCAGCGCAGATCGACCACGCGCACTTTCCATTGCAGGCTGTCCTCGATCTGTCGTGCCGCACGAAGACTCATCGGTACGCCGTTGCCGAAGGTGAATACCACGACATCGTTGTTTTCCGGAAAATATGTGCGTTCGCTGCCGATTTCCATGGCTTCGGACGGCGCCGGATAACGGGTCTGCCAGAGACCGTCACCGGTTTCGTAAAGGTCCTTGGTCATGTACAGGGCGATCGGCTCCAGATAGGCACAGACCCGGCCGTCGACCTTCGCCAACGCGGTCATGGAGCGCAGCATGGTCACCGCATCATCGCCGCGGGAGGGACAACCGACCACAAGGGAGGGAATGTCGCGTAAGGCGGTGATCGAGTTGTCATTGTGGAAATGGCCGCCGAATCCGCGTTGATAGCCGAGCGAGGCCACACGCATGACCATCGGATTACGGTACTGGCCATTGCTGAAGAACTGCAGCGAACAGGCTTCGCCGCGGATCTGGTCGCAGGCATTGTGGAAATAGGCCAGATACTGGATTTCCGGCAAAGGCAGCATGCCCAGATTGGCGAAGCCCTGGGCCAGCCCGAGAATCATGGTTTCATCGAGCAGCGTGTTGAACACACGGGCGCCCTTGAAGGTTTTCTGCAAGCCCTTGGTGACGGTATAGACGCCGCCTTTCTGGGCCACGTCCTCGCCGAACAGCAGGGTTTCCGGATATTTACAGAACAGGTCATGCAAGGCGCTGTTGATCTGCAGGGCAAGGTGCCGCGATGGCAGTTTTTCCGGCAGTTTTTCCTCAGTACCGAATACGGCCAGACGCTTATCCGCGTAATCGGCACGGACCGCCTCGGCCATGACCGCCTCCGGATGGAACGGCGCGAGCGGCGCAATCACTTCCTCGAGGGTTTCCAGCTTGGGGCGTTTATCCGCATCTTCGGCCGCAGCAAAACACTGGCGCCGGGTGGCTTCGTATAGTTCGAGCACTTCCGGCTTCGACATCAGCCCCGATTGCAGGGCGATCTCGGCCGAACGCAACAGCGGATCGGTGGCTTCAACCGCCATCAGCTCTTCGAACGAACGCCATTCGATTTCGAAATCGGTACCGGCATGACCCATGATGCGGGTCGTGCGCAGATGCAGGAATGTCGGACGCCGAGTCTGACGGCAATGGTTCACGGCACGTTGGATCTGACCGTAACCTTCGGCGATATCCAGGCCATCGGCATAGAAATAATCCAATCCGTCCCGGTGACGGAATGCATTGTTGATCCAGCCGGTCGGTGTTTTCACCGAAATACCGATACCGTTATCCTCGCAGACATACAGCACCGGTGCCGGGAGCTTCTGATAGGCCGTCCACTGCGCGGTATTGAAGGCGGTCTGCGCCGTGGCGTGGTTGCTGGAAGCATCACCGAACGAACAGATCACGATCGAATCATCCGGAATCGGCGAGTCATGGCCGATGCGCTTGGCCTGCTCCACCGCGATGGCGGTACCGAGCGCCTTCGGCAGATGCGAAGCGATGGTCGATGTTTGCGGAAGCACCCATAAGGGTTTGCTGCCCCAGACTTTATGCCGACCGCCGGAAATCGGATCATCCTTGCTGGCAGCGAAACTGAGGGCTGAGTCCATGATCGGATCCATGCCCGGCAGTTTGCGGAAGCGCTCGGCCATGAAGCCGCCGCTACGGTAATGCAGGAAAGCCGGATCGGTGTGGCGCGTCAGCCGGGCAACCATGGCATTACCTTCATGGCCGCTGGAACCGATGGTGTAAAAGACTTTCTGCTGTACCCGCAATACGCGGGCCATCAGATCGAGATGACGTGAAATCAGCTGGGAACGGAACAGCTCGTCGAAATCGCGGGCACTGCAGGCGCTGCCATCGAGAATCGGTTCGTCCGGCGTCGGCTTGGGAAGCACCTCACCCTGCCAGTTCTGCACGAATGCGATGAAATTGTCGTCACAGACCTTGGCGCGGTTGACATCTTTCTGACGGGCGGGAATCAGGGCGGCACTCATGCAAAATCCTTCTTGCTATCGCGTTCAGAACGCGTTGATGCCGGTCAGCTCGCGACCGATGACCAACTGGTGCACCGTCTCAGTACCTTCGTAGGTGATGACCGATTCCAGATTCAGGGCATGCCGGATCGGACAGTATTCGGTGGTAATGCCGGCACCGCCAAGGATGTCACGGGCTTCGCGGGCGATGTCGAGCGCCATGCGGCAGTTGTTCCACTTGGCCAAGGACACCTGCGAAGGCTGCATGTTGCCGGCATCTTTCAGTCGGCCGAGCTGCAGGCTGAGCAGCTGGGCCATGGTGATACGCCGCGCCATTTCGGCCAACTTGATCTGGATGGCCTGATTGGCGGCCAGCGGGCGATTGAACAGAATCCGCGTTTTGGTGTATTCGATGGCTTCGGTCAAACAGGCCTGGGCGGCGCCGATTGGCCCCCAGGTAATGCCGTAGCGGGCCTGGGTCAGGCAGCCCAGCGGCCCTTTCAGGCCTTTCACGTTCGGCAGGCGTTGACTGTCGGGAATGCGGACGTTGTCGAAGAACAGACCCGAGGTGACCGAAGCGCGCAGGCTCATCTTGTGCTTGATTTCCTGGGCCACGAAGCCCGGCGTGCCTTTTTCCACGATGAAGCCCTGGATGCCGTCTTCGGTCATGGCCCAGACGATGGCGATGTCAGCCAGATTGCCGTTGGTGATCCACATCTTGGCGCCGTTGATGACCCAATCCCCGCCGTCTTTCTTAGCATGGGTTTTCATATTGGCCGGATCGGAACCGCCGTGCGGTTCGGTCAGTCCGAAGCAGCCGATGATTTCGCCGCGGGCCATGCCCGGCAGGTATTTACGGCGCTGTTCTTCCGAGCCATAGGCATAAATCGGATACATGCACAGCGAGCTCTGGACAGAAACGAAACTCCGGATACCGGAATCACCGCGCTCCAGCTCCTGACAGATCAGCCCGTAGCTGACGCCATTCAATCCGGCGCAACCGTATTCTTCCGGCAGTGAGGAACCGAGCAGGCCCATGGCGGCGATTTCCGGAACCAGCTCTTTCGGGAAGCGACCCTGGTCGAAGGCATCGCCGATAATCGGGATGACTTTTTCGTCAGTAAAACGGGCCACGGCGTCCTGAATCATGCATTCTTCTTCAGTGAGCATCGAGCGGATGTCGAACAGATCGGTCGGGGTCAGGGCCATGGGGGTTCCTCGTCAAAATCAGACCGCTATTTTACCCCATATTCCCACCCTGAATTGTGCCAAAATGAGCCCGTTCACCGCGTTTTCACGGAGCCCCGCATGCTGAAGTCCCTTATTGCCCCGATTGTCGCGTATTTCGCCAAACTGCGTTTTCCGGTGCTGTTCGGCATTACCGCTACACTGTTCGTATTCGACTTCCTGACCCCGGATTTCATTCCTTTTGCCGATGAGCTGATTCTTGGATTGACCGCCGCGCTGCTCGCCCGCTGGAAAAAGCGCAAAGATCCGGAGCCCCCGGCGGAATGAACCTCATCGACAGCCACTGCCATCTGGATGTGGCTGATTTCCAGGGCGACCTGCCGCAGGTTCTGACTCGTGCGCGGCGGGCGGGCGTCAACCGCTTCATCGTTCCGGCCATTTCCGAAGCGGGATGGTCGGATTTGGCTGACTTGGCAGCCCAAAATCCGGGATTCCATCCGGCTTATGGCCTGCACCCGATGTTCATGGCCGAACATACGGATGCCCATCTCGATGCCCTGCCCGGCTGGCTGAATCGCCCGGAGTGCGTCGCGGTCGGTGAATGCGGACTGGATTTTTTCGTTCCCGGTCTGGATCACACCCGCCAGGAAGTCATTTTCGTTGAACATCTGCGCCTCGCGGCGGCACATAACAAAGCGCTCATCATTCATGCCCGCAAGGCCACGGAGCGTGTCATCCAGCTATTGCGACTGCACGGTCCGTTGCGCGGCGTCATTCACAGCTACTCGGGCAGCCTGGAACAGGCACGGCAACTCGTAGATATGGGTTTCCTGCTCGGCATCGGTGGCCCCATCACCTATCCACGCAGCGCCCGCCTGCGTGCCATCGTGCAGGAAATCCCGTTGCAGTTCCTGTTGTTGGAGACGGATTCTCCCGACCAACCCATGGCTGGTGAACAGGGCAACCGCAATGAGCCTGCCAAATTGGTGCGGGTGGCCGAAGCGCTTGCGGAAATCCGCGGCAACCCGGTGACCGAAGTGGCGGAACAGACCGGGCTTAATGCCAAGCGACTATTTGGACTTGCGGCCTAAAAGCAAGGCAATGGCCTTGGCCGCGGCTGCAAACGCAAACGCCCCGGTCACATGCGTCACGGCACCCAGACCGTCGCCGCAGTCGAGTTTGAAGCCGCCCTCGGGACCGGTAGCCGGTCGGATGCCGCAGACCGAGCCATCGGCTTGTGGATATTGGACATTTTCCAGTGAATACACGGCAGGAATGCTGAAGTAGCGCTCTTTATTCTTCGGAAAATTGAATTCGGTCCGTAATTTACGGCGGATCAATGCCAGTAATGCATCCTGTTCGGTTCTGGCCAGATCGCGGACACGGATCTGGGTCGGATCGGTGCGGCCGCCCGCCGCGCCGACCACGATCAGCTTCTGCTTGCGCCGGCGGCACCAGGCAATCAGCTCGACCTTGACCCGAAAGGCATCACAGGCATCAATGACCAGATCGAACGGCTCCGCCAGCAATTCGACCATATTGGACGGCGTCACGAACGCGGCAACGGCCGATATCTGCAGCTCCGGATTGATGGCCAGACAGCGTTCACGCATCACATCGACCTTGTTGCGGCCGAAATGACCTTCCAGGGCATGCAGCTGCCTGTTGCTATTGGACACGCAGATGTCATCGGCATCAAGCAGAGTCATGCGGCCGATGCCGGAACGGGCCAGCGCCTCGACCAGCCAGGAGCCGACGCCGCCGATGCCGATGACCGCGACATGGGCCGCGCCAAGACGCTGTAGTGCGCCTTTTCCATACAGCCGTTCCACCCCGGCGAAGCGTTCATATTGGGTATTCATGCCGCTATTGTAATGCCTTCGCGCTATCCTTTAGTATGACGAAATCATTTCTCGGAGCATCCGGCATGAACAAACCCCTGCAATTCCTGATTGTCCTGCTGGTCGGCGTGATCATGGGCATGGTCTGCACCAGCATCGCCATCGAAGCACTGAGCAAGGGCACTGAATTCTCGCGCGGCGTCATGGCCGTCCAGGCCGCACATGCCATGGCGCTCAACAAACTGGCGAAAGACAACCGCTGCAGCGCGCCGGAAATCCAGAAGGAACTGCTGCCGATGCGGATCATCGCTGCCGACATCGAGCCGGCCTTCAAATCCCTGGCCGAGCAGGACCCGCAGTTCGTCCGCTACGCCGCCGATCTGCGTCGCGTGCTCGATCTGCAGTTGGCCAAGGGCATCGACAACTGCGCCGATCTGGCCACGGCCACCAGCGCCATCAAGCAAGGCTGCGACAACTGCCATCGGGATTACAAATGAGCGCCGAACTCCAGCAGATTCTCTATATCGTTTCGGCCGCGCTGATTGTCATCGGCCTGCTGGGTGTTTTTCTGCCGGTGCTGCCGGGCATACCGCTGGCCTTCGTGGGCATGGTGCTGGCGGCCTGGGTGGGCGGATTCAAGGAGATATCGGTCCTGGTGCTGATCCTGCTGGGCTTATTGACGGCGGCCTCGGTCGCCATTGACTTCCTGGCCAGCGCGCTCGGTGCGAAACGTGCCGGCGCCAGCAAGATGGCCATACTCGGCGCCGGTCTGGGCAGCCTGTTCGGCATGATTTTTTTCAACCTGCCCGGACTCATTCTCGGTCCTTTCGTGGGCGTCATGGCGGTGGAAACCGCGCAGGGCAAGAGCATGCGCGAAGCCGGCAAAATCGGATTCGCCACCTGGATCGGCATGGCCGTCGGTGTGGCGCTGAAAGTCGGATTGGCTTTCGCGATGATGGGTATCTTTCTGTTCGCGTTGTGGTACTGAATCAATGACTTCGCAGGTTAGTGGAGAAGGACTTTGCCGCAATTAGCCCGATGATCACACCGGAAAGCAAATGGATGGGCACCAGCATCATCATCAACGGAAATCCGACCAGGAAGAAGATGAGATACACCAAAGGCACGGCCACCATGGCGGCGGTAATGATGGAAACCAGAAGATTCCGCCAATAATA
>CAJAPA010000145.1 GCA_903942465.1 uncultured Gammaproteobacteria bacterium | reverse complement strand
GTTCCTGTTTCTGGGTTCCTGGAACCTGCTCAGCAGCCGCGTGGAAAGCCAGCGCCGGCCCGAGCGTCACATCATCAGCCCGGATGAGCTGCGGCGCATGCGTGAGCTGGCCGAACAGGCCAAAGCCCGAAAAGCCGGCAACAACACCAACAACGGCAACGAGGCGTGACCGCACTCAGCGTCAACGTCAACAAGATCGCGGTGCTGCGCAATTCGCGCGGCGGTGCGGAGCCTTCGGTGCTGAAAGCCGCCGGAACCGCCATCATGGCGGGTGCCCACGGCATCACCGTGCATCCACGTCCGGATCAACGTCACATCACGCCGGGCGATGTCGATGTACTGGCAGAGCTGTGCCGGAAACACGGGGTGGAATACAACATCGAAGGCAATCCGTTCGCGCCGGCGCGCGGTGATTATCCCGGTCTGATGGCGCTGATTGAACGCACGCGCCCGACGCAGGCCACGCTGGTTCCCGATGGCGACGGCCAGATCACCTCCGATCATGGTTTCGACCTGCATACCGACGGCACACGGCTGCAACCCTATGTGCAACAACTGCAGGACTGGGGTGTGCGCGTTTCGATTTTCATGGATGCCGGAACGCCCGATCTGATGCTGGCCAAAGCGCTCGGCATCGACCGTATCGAGCTCTATACCGGCCCGTTTGCCGAGGCCTTTGCACGCGGCGATGCGGCGGCTGCCACGGCCTGCGCACGAACCGCGGCAGAAGCGCAGATGCTGGGCATCGGCGTCAATGCCGGACACGACTTAAGCCAGGCCAATCTCGGAACGTTTCTGCAGGCGGTGCCGGCGGTGCTGGAAGTATCGATCGGCCATGCCCTGATCGGCGAAGCGCTGTACGACGGACTCGAAACCACCATCCGCAATTATCTGGCGATCTGCCGCGCTTAAAGCACCCGCAACTTCTGCCAGCCCTGCCAATGGCCGTCGACCAGCACGGTGACCGGCTGCGCGGCTGCGGCCGCTTCCACGCACAGCATGCGCTGCCAATCGGCGGCCGGCATGTCGCTGAAGCCTGCAGTCAGCTCCGGTCCCGGACACCAGACCACGGTGTCGGCAAAACCGCCCTGACGGATTTCAAGCGATTCGCCATTGCCGTAATTGAGGCGAAGCCGCTTCGGTGCTTCGGCGAAGACGCGGTCGACCTCGCCGTTGATGAACAGATTGCCCTGCTGGTTCTTGTAACGGCCGTCATCGGCGGCGTCTTCGTACACGCAGCCGTTCAGACCGTGCAGGGTGCAGGCGGTGACATCCGGCACGCGCAGATAGCTGTGCAGGGCGGCGGTGAATACCAGAGGCTGATCCGAGCGGTTGTGGAAATCGAGACTGATGCTCAGGCCATCGGCATCCAGCACCAGGGTCTGTACCAGCGAAAACGCATACGGCCACAGTGCCCGCGTATGTTCATCGTCTTCAATGGCCAGAATCAGGGCCGACCCGGTCTGTCCCTGCAGTCGCCAAGGCCGGGTGCGCGCCAAGCCGTGCTTCGGCAGATCACCACGTCCGGAGAATTGTGGAAAACACACCGGCACGCCGCCACGCAAAGCACGCTCCGGAACAATGTGCAGCTGCTCGGGCGTGTACAGGCGCTCGATGCCCGCAGGGCATTGCCAATGCAGCAGTTGGCCGCCGTATTCCGCGACTTCGATCAGGCCGAAGGCGTTGCGAAGACGGAACGTCCGCAATGACGCTGGAAGGGTCATGGCAGAATCATCCGGATGCAATTGCGGCCTTCGTTCTTGGCTTGATACATGGCGTTGTCGGCACGCCGGAGAATGGCATCCGCATCATCGTCCGGGCCGCTGGCCTGGGTGATGCCGATGCTGATGGTGACCCCGATGGTGCCGGCACGGGTAGCAACGCGACTGCCCTCGACGCAGGAACGCAGCCGCTCGGCGACCTGCATCGCCGTTGCAACACCCGCGCCCGGCAATATGGCGGCGAATTCTTCACCGCCCAGACGGCCGAAGGTATCGATATCACGCAATGCGCTACGGATGCTGCTGGTCAGCTGCACCAACACGGCATCGCCGGCCTCATGACCGTAAGTGTCGTTCACCGCTTTGAAACGATCGATATCCATCATCAGCAGGGCGCAGGGCGCACCCGAACGCCGGGTACGCTTCATTTCCAAACTCAGCTGTTCGATGAAGTGCCGGTGGTTGGCGACTCCGGTCAGGCTGTCGGTAGTGGCAAGTTGGTACATCCGGGCTTCCTGATCCCGCTTGTCGATGGACCGGGACAGGGTTTCGGCAAAGCTCTTGATGCCGGCGATCTGGTCTTCGGACCAATGCCTGCGGTTACGCATGCGGACGAATACCAAAGCCGAATGCCGGCCTGATTCGACCGGTGAAGTGATGCACAGAATGCCGGGGGCGTTCTCGAGGATGTTGCACGGGGTCTGCAATGGCGCGAAATGCCGTCGCAATTGCTCGGCGTTGAGCACGACATCCGCCGGCAACGGCTGGCTTTCCAGCAAGTCACCGAAGACCTGGATGCAATCGGTGATCTGTGGCAGATCAGCGGTATGCCAGGCCCACCGGTGGGGGTCGCCGCCGGGACGCCAGCGGATCAGCAGCGCCATATCGGCACCGGTGTTTTCGGCCAGCAGCTGCAATGTCCAGGCAATGTCTTCATCGAGCGGCGCGCTTTCCGGGGCCAGCAGACGTTCGGCCAGCTTCAGCTTGGTCTGCTCCTGCATCAGTTTGCGGTCAAGCTGCTTGAAGGCGCGGTGCAGCATCCACCACATCAGGGCCAGCATCAGCAGGATGCCCCCGCCAAAGCCCCAGAACTTGAACCGCATCTGCTCGCGGTTATATCCGCGCTGTTGCGTCAATGCCGCATCGAGACGCGCGGAAGCCGCGGCGAAACGCTTTTTGGCGATATTGTAGGACACACTGTCAAGCAATGCCGTGGCCGCACGCGGCCGTCCCTGTTTGCTGATGGAAAACGCCATGCGCTCGAACACCACCAGCTGTGTGTTGCTCTGCTCGAGTTCGATGACCGCTGCATTCGTTTCGGGAAGCTCGTCGATGATGTCGTGCAGTGTCAGTTCCAGCTGCCGCAACCACGCTTCATATTGCTGACCCCAGTCTGTGGACCGGTCATGGATGCCGGATTTCGCGGCCAAGGTCAGGGCCGTGTCGTAAAAATCGATGCGTTGCAGCGCGGCATCCAGGGCAATCTCTTGGCGCTGTTCCTGTCGGTAGGTTTCATAGGTCAGGTAACCCAGATGCAGGGCCACATAAAAAAACAGCCACGCCAGAATGAAGTGGATGGTGATGCCACGCCGATCGTGATGGAACGCTCGCTTCATGCACACCTGCCGCTGCCGGCACGGAGAGGACTATCGGACGATATCCTCACGGAAATTGGCGCGCCCGGAGGGATTCGAACCCCCGACCAATGGCTTCGGAAGCCACTACTCT
>CAJAPA010000144.1 GCA_903942465.1 uncultured Gammaproteobacteria bacterium | reverse complement strand
GAGCGGTCAAACCGCAAAGAACGATGGGGCGCATGGTGCAAAGATCAGCAATGAAGAGGCGCCTAGGATAATATCCGTGTCCGGTTTTGCCAATCACTCCTGCGCGTTAGCATCCCATTCAAACACTTCAGCCAGCGGCACTCCGAACACATCGGCGATGCGGAACGCGGCTTCCAACGAGGGTGCGTATTTGCCGACTTCGATGGTGGCCACGGTCTGCCGGGTCAAGCCGATGCGCAGGCCGAGTTCGGCCTGCGACATTTCGCCCTGCATGAAGCGCAGCGTGCGGATTTTATTGCGGATCACCCCGCTCACGCATGTTGCCTGCGGTAAGCGCGGATGATGCCGATTGAAAACACCGCCTCGGCCAGCACGATCATGAAGAACGCGGTATTGGCGATTTCCCAGCCGGCATTGGTGAAGGGCATGAAACCGCCAACCACAATCATGCCGGTAATCAACACGCCGTAAGCGTAACCGCGGGCTTTATGGGCGATCGCGGTGTCGCGTTCGTCCATCGGCAGTGTGGCTTCACCCGGCGCGCTGCGGCGCAGCAGCAGGTGGCCGATGCCCAGAATCGCCGCCCAGGACAGCGAGGTCACGGCATACAGGGCCATTTGCCTGAGATTGGGAATTTCCGGGCCGGGCGGGTGCAGCGAAGACCAGGTGAAGTAGGGAATAAACACCGCCAGCATCGACAGCAAGGACAACCAGGCCACTTTTTCACGGTAAGGCATTGCACCCTCCTTAGGTAAGTTTAATTTAACTCAATGTTAAATAAACTATACATAAGGTTAATTTGGCTTGTCAATAGGGGCCGTGCTAATTCCGTCGCGCCACGGCAAAGGCCGCCAGTGCGTTCAGGGCTTCGGCGCGCTCGCCGAACCCGGACAGGTGCTGAGGCATGCGTTCGGCCAGTTCGGCAAGCAGGGCTTTGGCGCCGTCCAGCCCGAGCAGGGCCGGGTAGGTGGCTTTGGCCTGCGCCGCGTCTTTGCCGGCCGATTTGCCCAGTTGTTCGGTACTGGCTTCCACATCAAGGATGTCGTCTTGAATCTGGAAGGCCAAGCCAAGATCGTCGGCGAAGGCGTCCAAGGCAGCATGCGCAGCGCCATCGGCATCGGCAACAATCGCCGGCAGGCGAAGGGCGGCCTTGATCAGCGCTCCGGTTTTCAGTGCATGCACATTCTGCAGATCCGCCAAGCTGAGTGTTTTTCCGCCGGCGTCCATGTCGAGCTGCTGACCGCCGCACATGCCGCGCGAACCGGAGGCGGTCATGAGTTCCTGTAAAGCGGCCAGTTTGGCGGCGTCCGGCCACTCGGCGCACACTAGGGTTTCGTAGGCCAAAGCTTGCAGTGCATCGCCGGCCAGAATGGCAGTGGCTTCATCGAAAGCGATGTGCACGGTTGGTTTGCCGCGGCGCAGGGCATCATCGTCCATGGCCGGCAGGTCGTCGTGAATCAGCGAATAGGCGTGAATCATCTCGACGGCCGCTGCGGCTGAATCGAGTTGAGTCATGCTCAGTTCGAACAGTCGGCCGGTGGCATACACCAAGCGTGCACGCAGGCGTTTTCCGCCGTCCAGCGTGGCGTGCCGCATGGCGCGGTGCAGGCGTTGCGGGGCAAGGCTTTCCGGCGGCAAGGCGCCGTCCAGAACGCGCTCGATGCGTTCGTTGTCAGTCGGCATCGGTTTCGCGGAACGGCGTCTGCTGTTCGGGATTGGCGGCGTTGTTGACCAGGCTTACCCGCTGCTCGGCCTGTTCCAAGGCGCCCTGGCATTGCCGGTACAAGGCGATGCCGCGTTCATAGGCCGCCAGCGATTCATCCAGACTCTGTTCGCCGCGCTCCATGGCCGAGACCACCGACTCGAGTTCTTCAAGGGCTTTTTCGAATGCGGCGACCGGGGAGGCTTCCGGGGATTTCGGGGTTTTGCTCATGGCTTACTCGCTATCGCTGTGCCAATGCAGGCGCAGGCCGTGTTGGCGTGAAAGATCATCCAGCTGCGCGGAAATCAGCACCTCGCCGACCGCCAGCAGCTCGTTCTGCCCATTATAAACAAAGGGCAGGGCCGCGCGTTGCCAGGGCGGAACGCGGCTGCTCAGCAGTTTCTTTACGCTGTGGTGCATGGCCTGATCGGGCAGGCGGATGCGCTCACCGCCTTGCCGGTAGCACACGCGCACCGGCATGGGCGCTGCGCCCTGCCATGCCAACAGGCCGCCGCGCGGCAGCGGCAAGGCGTCCTGGCCGTCCCACAGCACATCCAAAGCGGTATCATCGGTTTCCGATTCCGGCTTCGTGCGCAGCATCAGCGTGCCGTCCCAGAGTTGCACGGCATAATCCGCGCCATCCAGCCGGGTGTCATCGTCAGTTTCATGGGTATTCAATTGCCGCAGAAATTCATGCAGGGCTTCTGCGCCGGGCGCCCCCTTTCCGTTGTCCTGCAGCCAAGTCCGCAGCAGATGCGCCTGCAGTTCCGGCGGCTGCGCCATCAGCATGGCCAAAAGCAGGCCCTGCGGGCTGGTGCAGCGGGCAAGCTGGTCCGCGATCATCGGCTGCAGCAGCGCGGCATCGCCTTGCAACAGGGCGGCGCTGCGGGCTAGGCGAGCACCCGCATTGGGAAAGCGGGATTCCAGCAGGGGCAGTACCTCACTGCGCAGGAAGTTACGGTCGAAACCGGTATCGACATTGCTGGCATCCTCGATCCACATCAGTGCATTCGCCTCGGCGTAGGCCTGCAGTTCGGCACGGCGCAGCGTGAGCAACGGGCGCCAGATCTGCATTTCGCCGTATCGGGACAGCGCCTTCATGTTGCCCAGGGCTTCGGTGCCGGCGCCGCGCATCAAACGCAGCAGCAGGGTCTCGGCCACATCATCGGCATGGTGCGCCAGGGCCAGGGTGTCGCCGGCATTCACAAGGCGTGCGAACGCCGCGTAGCGTGCCGAACGCGCCTGTGCTTCGATGTTGCGGTGGGGATCTTCAATTCGGATGCGTTCGCTATGCAGGGCAATACCGAGCGCGTCGCAGACCGTTTGGCAGTGTGCTACCCAAGCGTCGGCCGCCGGATGCAAACCGTGATGGATGTGGATGGCCTCTAGCGTGCATGCATTCGGCAGATGCTGTTTCAGCCCGTGCAGCAGAACGCTGGAATCCAGTCCGCCACTAAAACCCACCCAGACCCGCGCCGAGGGCGGCGCACACAGCGTGGCGGGCAGGCATTCGGTCAAGCGACGTCGTACGCGCCGTAGGCCCGCAGACGCTGATAACGGCGATCCAGCAGGGTGTCGAGCGAGAGCGATTCCAGATGCTGCAGCTCATTCCAAATTGCCGCTTTCAGGGTTTCGGCCATCACGGCCGGATTGCGGTGGGCGCCGCCGAGCGGTTCGGGAATGATTTTATCGACCAGTTTGTGTTCCAGCAGGCGCTCTGCCGTGAGACCCAGAGCCTGTGCGGCTTCTTCGGCCTTGCTAGCGCTTTTCCAGAGAATGGACGCACAGCCTTCCGGTGAAATCACCGAATAGGTGCTGTACTGCAGGATGAAGGTGGCATCGCCGACGCCGATGGCGAGCGCGCCGCCCGAGCCGCCTTCACCAATCACGCTGCAGATCACCGGAATTTTCAGTTCGGCCATTTCCAGCAGATTGCGTGCGATGGCTTCCGATTGGCCGCGCTCTTCGGCACCGATGCCGGGATAGGCGCCGGGCGTGTCGATGAAGGTGAACAAGGGTAGGCCGAAGCGTTCCGCCATTTTCATCAGACGCAGGGCCTTGCGGTAGCCTTCAGGCCGGGGCATACCGAAATTGCGTTTGACCTTGCTCTTGGTGTCGCGTCCTTTCTGCTGGCCGATGACCATGCAGGCGCGGCCGTTCAGGCGTGCCAATCCCGCCACGATGGCGGCGTCGTCGGCAAAGGCGCGGTCGCCGGCCAGTTCGTGGAATTCATCGAAAATGAGTTCGAAGTAATCCAGGCTGTACGGGCGCTGCGGATGGCGGGACAGCTGCGAGATCTGCCAGGGACTGAGCTTGCTGAAAATCTCGGCAGTGCGTTGTTCCAGCTTGGTCTGCAGGCCCTCCACTTCCAGCTCGATATTGACGCCCGGGCCTTGGCTGGCACGTTGCAGTTCCTGGATTTTGGCTTCCAGGTCGGCAATCGGCTGTTCGAAATCGAGGAAATTCGGATTCATGGCGGTTCTCGGACGGTTCGGCGTATTTTATCAGAAGCTTACGATGCCGCACCGGCCAGGCCGGTGCTGGCGACAGACCAGGGCTTATTCAGGGCCACTGTCACTTCGGCAACCCCATCCAGCTGGCGCAATTGCGTAATCAGCGCGGCTTCGCAACGTACCGAATGCGCCGGCGGTGCACGCAGGCGGCCTTCGGCGGTGGCGGTCTTGAGTTGCAGCAGCACCGGCGTCTGGCCCGGTCGGTAGGAAGCCAGCAGCGCCTGCAGGGCCTGCCAGGAATCGGGATGGCACAGATCCAGACGGCATTGGATGCCTTTGCTGTACTGCAGCAGCAGGCTGTGGAAATCCCAGCAGTGTTTGGCCCGCAACGAGAAGCCGCCATTGAAGCTGTCTTCGCGCAGGGTGCCTTCGATGACCACGATGCGGTCACGGGTCAGCAGTGCGGAATAATCCTGATGGGCCTCGCTGAAGAAAGCGCACTCCAGACCGGTCACCTGGTCTTCGATCAGCACGAAGGCCTGATTGTCGCCGCGTTTGCGCATCTGGCTGATCAAACCGGCCACCACCACCGGCGCTTCGCCGCGTCGGTCCTTGCGTTCCTGCCAGGTTTTTTCCAGCCCCGACAAGGGGCAAAGCCCGAGCTGCTTGAATTCGGCCTGCCACGGATCGAGCGGATGGCCACTGAGAAAAAATCCCAGGGTATCGCGCTCGTGGCGCAGACGTTCGTCCAGGGGCCAGTCGCCGATGTTCGGCAAATCGATCTGGATGCTGACCGCGGGGCTGGCACCGAACAGCGGGACTTGGCCGGATTGCGCTTCACGTGCCATCTGCTCGGTGGCCTTCAGCACTTCCGGCAACTGCAGGGCCAGCGAGGCGCGGTTGCTGCCGAGGCTGTCAAGTGCGCCGGAATAGATCAGGGCTTCCAGCACGCGCCGGTTGAGCTTGGTTGAATCCACCCGGCGGCAGAAATCGAGCAGATCGGTGAACGCGCCGTTGGCCTCACGCTCAGCGGCGATGGAAAGACAGGCGCCTTCGCCGACGCCTTTGACCGCACCCAGACCGTAGCGGATGGTCTGGCGGTCCAGTGCTTTGAATTTATGGGTCGAGGCATTCACATCCGGCGGCAGCACATCGATATTGAAGCCCTTGCAGTCCTGCAGGAAGTTCACCACCTTGTCGGTGTTGTCCATGTCGGACGACAGTGTGGCAGCCATGAACTGCGCCGGATAATGCGTTTTCAGCCAGGCGGTCTGGTAAGCGACCAGGGCATACGCGGCCGAGTGCGATTTGTTGAAACCGTACTCGGCGAATTTCTCCATCAGGTCGAAAATGCCGGTCGCCACTTTGCCATTGATGCCGTTGTCATGCGCGCCCTGTTCGAACTTGATCCGTTCCTTGGCCATTTCCTCCGGTTTCTTCTTGCCCATCGCGCGGCGCAGCAGATCGGCGCCGCCCAGCGAGTAGCCGGCCAGGACCTGACCGATCTGCATCACCTGTTCCTGGTACACGATCACGCCGTAGGTCGGCTTCAGAATCGATTCCAGATTGGCGTGCGGGTAGCTGACTTCGGCGCGCCCGTGCCGGCGGTTGATGAAGTCATCGACCATGCCGGAGTTGAGCGGGCCGGGCCGGTACAGTGCGGCCAAGGCAATCAGATCCTCGAAGGTGCTCGGCTCGAGCTTCTTGATGTAATCCTTCATGCCGCGCGATTCGAACTGGAACACCGCGGTGGTCAGGCCTTTGGACAGCAGCCGGTAGGTTTGGGGGTCATCCAGCGGAATGGCCAGGATATCGATGGGGTCCTGCGCGTCGGCGCGGCGCTCGGCGTTGATGGCCTCGACCGCCCATTGGATGATGGTCAGCGTGCGTAGCCCGAGGAAGTCGAACTTGACCAGGCCGATGGCCTCGACGTCGTCCTTGTCGAACTGGGTCACGATGCTGGTCGCGGTCTCGCCGGCATGCACCTGTTCGGCATACAGCGGGGTGAAATCGGTCAACGGACTCGGCGCGATGACCACGCCGCCGGCGTGTTTTCCGGCATTGCGCGTGAGGTCTTCGAGCTTCAGGGCCAGATCGATCAAATCACGGACATCGTCTTCGCTGTGGTAACGCTGCACCAGTTCCGCGGAGATGAGTTCTTCTTTTTCTTTTCTTTTTTTCGAATCGGTTTCCATCGCGGCCGAATTCCCGAGGGCGTCATCGAGGCTGATGCCGAGCGTCATCGGAATCAGCTTGGCGATGGAGTCGACGAAGCCGTAGGGCAGACCCAGGGCGCGCCCGCAGTCGCGCACCACCGCTTTCGCCGCCATGGTGCCGTAGGTGATGATCTGGCTGACCTTGTCGCGTCCGTATTTGCGCGCGACGTAGTCGATGACTTCATCACGCCGGTCCATGCAGAAGTCGATGTCGAAGTCGGGCATCGAGACCCGCTCCGGATTGAGGAAGCGCTCGAACAGCAGGTCGTAGCGCATCGGATCGAGATCGGTGATGCCGAGTGACCAGGCCACCAGCGAGCCGGCACCGGAACCCCGGCCGGGACCGACCGGAATGCCCTGGGATTTTCCCCAGTTGATGAAGTCGGCCACGATCAGGAAGTAGCCCGGGAATCCCATGCGGATGATGACATCGAGTTCGAGATCCAGACGGGCCAGATACGCGGATTGATCATGCCCGGGCGCCATCGGGAAGCTCTTCAGCCGGCGTTGGAGACCATCGCGAGCTTCGCTGCGGATCCAGCTGTCCAGGGTATGGCCTTCCGGCACCGGAAAGTCGGGCAGGAAGTAGGTGCCGAGCGACAACTCGAGATTGCAGCGCTTGGCCAATTCGACGCTGTTGGCCAGGGCTTCCGGAATATCGGCAAACAGCGAGGCCATTTCCCCGGGCGATTTCAGGTACTGCTGGGGGCTGTAGAGTTTCGGCCGTTTCGGATCGTCGAGCACGCGGCCGCTGGAAATGCAGACCCGCGCTTCATGGGCTTCGTAATCGTCGGCTTCCAGAAAGCGCACATCGTTGCTGGCCAGCAGCGGCAACTGATGCCTGCTGCCGAAGGCGATGGCGCGGGCGTTGTAGGCCGCTTCCTCAGACAAACCGAGGCGGCTGATTTCCAGATAAAGGCGGCGCGGAAACAAACTCAGCCATTCGGCGATCTGTGCGGCGTTCTCCGGTTTGTGTTCCTGCTGCATCAGATGCGCGAGCGGGCTGTGCCGGCCGTGCAGCAGGATCAGCCCCTCATTTCCGCCAAACAGCCATTCCGGGGCGATGACCGGGACTTCACGGCTATGGCCCTCCAGATAGGCCCGGGAAATCAGTTTGGACAGGCTCAGATAGCCGGCTTGGTTCTGGCACAGTGCGGTAATCCGGTAGTGTCCGCCCTGGCCGTTGTCGAGGAACAGATCGGCGCCGGCGATGGGTTTGATGCCGGCGCTTTCGGCGGCCTTGAAGAATTTGACCAGGGCAAAAAAATTGCAGTTGTCGGTGACCGCCACCGCCGGCATGCCCATGGCGGCACAGCGGGCAACCAGTTCCGGCAAGCGGATGGTGGAGTCTGTCAGCGAGAACTCGCTGTGCAGATGGCAGTGAACGAAAGTGGGGGTCATGGGCACGCCTGAAACGAACACTCAGTTTAGCCGACTGGTCGGCGATAACAAGGCTTGACAGGCGCTAAATCCCGGTTCCGGCCGCGTTGTTTCAGCCGGATGAAAACAGGCTGGCCTGCTGCACCGGGCCATAGCTGCGCCGGTGTTCCGGACAGGGCCCGTGCTGCAGGAGTGCCGCCAGATGTTCGGCGGTCGGATAGCCTTTATTCCGGGCAAATCCATACGCCGGATAGCGGGCATCGAGCGCGTACAGATGCCGGTCGCGGCTGACTTTGGCCAGAATCGATGCCGCCATGATGCAGCGTTCGATGCCATCGCCGCCGACCATGGCGCGGGCCGGACAGGGCAGATCGACGGGAAGCCGGTTGCCATCGACCAGAACAAGTTCCGGTGCGGGCCTGAGCCCACGAATGGCCAGCCGCATGCCATACAGGGTGGCCTGCAGAATATTCATGCGGTCGATGGTCTCTGGATCGATGAACTGGATGCAATGCGCGATGGCGATTTCTTGGATGGCTTCGAACAGCTGTTCGCGCCGGCCCTCGCCGAGTTTCTTCGAGTCATCCAGTCCGATCAGTCCGTCATCCGCAGGCAGAATGACCGCGGCACACACCACCGGGCCCGCCAAGGGGCCGCGTCCGGCTTCATCAACGCCTGCGGTGCTCATGCTTATTGTGCCAACAGCTCGAGCACGGCCGCGGCCGCGGCATCTCCGGAACTCCGGCGCAGTTCACGGTGCAGGTCTTCGAAGCGCGCAGTCAGTGCCGTGTTGTCATCGGCTTCGAGCAAGGGTTTGATCGCGCCGGCAATCGCCTCCGGGGTGCACGCCTCCTGGATCAGCTCTGGCACCAGATCTTCGCCCGAAAGCACGTTGGGCAAGCTGAAACGCTCGATTTTTATCAGGCCGAGCATCTTTACGATGGCATAGGTCACCGCCGAAATCCGGTAGGCCACCACCATCGGGCGTTTACACAGCATGGCCTCCAGCGCAGCCGTTCCTGAAGCCAGAAGCACGGCATCGGCGGCAATCATGGCGGCTTGCGCATGGGCATCGAGAATGCGCGCATCAGAAAGGGTGTGGGATTGCAGATGAAGGGCGATACGGTCCCGGCACAGGCCATTGGCCGCCGGAATCAGAAAATGCAGGTCAGGCATCGACGCTTTCAGCAGCGCGGCGCCCTGCAGGAACACGGGCAACAGCCGGTCGATTTCAGACACCCGGGAACCGGGCAGAATGGCCAGGTGCCGGCACGCAGGCAAGGCCAGTGCCGTGCGGGCGGCCTCGCGGTCAGGCACGAGGGCGATGCGGTCGGCCAGCGGGTGGCCGACAAAACGGGCATCCACGCCGTATTTGGCGTAAATCGCCGGTTCCATCGGAAACAGACACAGGACCTGCTCGCAGCTTTCGGCAATGCGGGCGGCACGCTTCTCGCGCCAGGCCCAGACCGAAGGACTGACGAAGTGCACGGTGCGCAGGCCGGCGCGCTTGCAGGCTTTTTCCAGGCCGAGATTGAAATCCGGCGCATCCACGCCGATGACCAGATCCGGCTTTTCTTCGAGAAGACGTTTCAGCAGACCTTTCCGGAGCTTCAGCAGCGCCGGAAGGTGCCGGAGCACTTCGATGAAGCCCATGACCGAAAGGGTTTTGTAGTCGAACCAGGAATCCAGGCCAAGCGCCTGCATTTTCGGACCGCCCATGCCGACAAAGCGGATGTTGGGCCGGCGCACCTGCAGTGCGGCCATCAGCTCGGCGGCAAGCAGGTCGCCCGATTCCTCGCCGGCGATGAGCGCGATTTTCATGGGTGCTTTAACGCACGATGCCGCGTGTGCTGGCTTCGATGAAATCAAGCATCTGGCGGACATCGTCGGATTCGGCGGCCAGGGCCTGCAGTTCGGTTTTGGCTTCGGCGAGCGGCTTGCCGGACATGTACACGGTGCGGTAGGCGTTCTTGATCTTCTTGATCCGCTCGGCACTGAAACCGCGACGCTTGAGGCCTTCGGCATTGATGCTGCGCGGCTCGGCATACTGCATGCCGGTCATCACGAACGGCGGAACATCGGCGCTGATCAGGCTGCCCATGCCCACGAACGCATGGGCACCGATTTTGCAGAACTGGTGCGCACCCGAGAAACCGGCCATAATCACCCAGTCTTCGACGATGGCGTGGCCGGCCAGCGAGGCATTGTTGGCGAAAATGGTGTTGTTGCCGACGATGCAGTCGTGGGCGATGTGCACGTAGGCCATGATCCAGTTGTTGTCACCGACCCGGGTCACGCCGCCGCCGTCGCCGGTGCCGCGGTTGAAGGTGGTGAACTCGCGGATGGTATTGTTGTCGCCGATGATCAGTTCGCCGCGCTCGCCTTCGAATTTCTTGTCCTGTGGATCGCCGCCCAGCGCGGCATGCGAATGGATCTTGTTGTTGCGGCCGATCCGTGTCGGACCGGTGATCACGCAATGCGGCCCGATATCGGTACCTTCGCCGATGCTGACATCGGCACCGATGACGGTGTAGGGGCCGACCGAAACACTGGCATGCAACTGCGCGGCAGGGTCGACGAGTGCCGTGGGATGGATGCTCATGCGTCACCCTCGGCGCAGAGAATATCGGCGCAGGCGACCTGCTTGCCGTTGACGCAGGCAATGCCCTGATAAAGCGCCATATTGCGTATTTTGCGTTTGAGTTCAACGTTCAATTCGAGCTGGTCGCCGGGAACCACCATTTTCGAGAATTTGGCATTGTCGATCTTGACCAGATAGAACAGCTTGCCTTCCTTGCCGGTGCAGCCGTCCTCCATCAGGCTGAGGTGGGTCAACAGGCCGCCGGCCTGGGCCAGCGCCTCAAGAATCAACACCCCCGGCATCACCGGTGCGCCCGGAAAGTGGCCATTGAAAAAGGGCTCGTTGATGGTCACATTCTTGATGGCCCGGATGCGCTTATCCGCCTCGAATTCCGTAACCCGGTCGACCAGCAGAAACGGATAACGGTGTGGCAGCAGGTTCTGGATGCAGACGGCATCGACCGGCAGTTTGGAGATATCGTATGGCATGGGTCAGTCCCCGTTCTTCTTGAGTGTGTTGAGGGTGCGGGCCATGGCGTCGAGCTGCTTGAAGCGTGCCGCATTCTTGCGCCAGTCGTTTTTGGCCTGAATCGGGGTTCCGGAAGCGTATTCACCCGCTTCGGTCAGCGAATGGGTGACCAGACTCATCGCACCCACGGTCACTTTGTCGGCGATTTCGATGTGACCGACGATACCGGCCGCACCGCCGATCAGACAGTACTTCCCTATTCGGGTCGAGCCCGCCACCGCGACGCAGCCGGCGATGGCGGTATGCGCGCCGATGCGGACATTGTGGCCGATCTGGATCTGGTTATCGAGCCGGACATCGTTTTCCAGCACCGTGTCTTCGATGGCGCCGCGGTCAATAGTGGTGTTGGCGCCGATCTCGCAGTCATCGCCAATGCGTACACCGCCGAGCTGTGCGATTTTGACCCACTGCCCCTGATGGAAGGCGATGCCGAAACCGTCCGCGCCGAGCACAGCACCGGAATGGATGCGGACGCGCTTTCCGAGATGGACGCGTTTGACCAGCGTGACCTTGGGCAGCAGCAGGCAATCGGTATCCAGCGTGCAGTCCCGGCCGATATGCGCATGGGCATGGATCTGGCTGCGGTCGCCGATGACGCAGTCCGGGCCGATGACCGCATACGGGCCGATACGCACCTCGGCGCCGATGCGCGCGGTGGCATCGATCACGGCGGTGGCATGAATGCCTGCCGGCAGGTCATCGCCGTCATCGAACAGGGCGGTAATCAGGGCGAAACTGGTATAAGGATTGCCGCTGACCAGACATGCGCAGGGACAGGCATCGGCATCGGCCTCGCCCAGAACCACCACCGAGGCCCGGGTATCGGCCAGTTGCGCGGTGTATTTGCTGTTGGCCAGAAAGGCCAGCTGCCCGGGCCGGGCATCGGCAAGCGTACCGATGCCGGTTATGACGGTGTCCGCATCACCCCGGAAGTCCAGGCCGAAGCGGTCGGCAAGGTCCTTCAGGGTCAACATGCGGGATCAGAATTGCTGACCGAAAGTGAACTGCAGGCGTTCAATCCGGTCGAATTCGCCATCGTTCAGCGGCAGGGCATAACTGATCGAAATCGGACCGACTGGCGCCTGCCATTGCAGGGCCACGCCGACCGATGCGCGCAACGAGCTGAAATTGACTTTTTCGGCGCCGAAAACGGCACCGACGGCAGGATTGGTATAACCGCTGTAGTCGAAGCTGCCGGCGAACGCGTTGCCGTAATCGAGGAAGGCCGACAGGCGGGTGCCGCGGGCATTGAACAGTTTCGGGAACAACAGTTCGAAGGTGCCGGCGACTTTCAGCGAGCCGCCCAGCGGCTGCAGATAGGACGGCACACAGGTGGTGGCCGGAGCCACCGGAACGCAACTGCCGTAGCTGGGGCCGAGCGTGTTGGCCTCATAACCGCGGACAGACTGCGGACCGCCGACGTAGAAGTTCTTGAAGAACGGCATGCCGGCATCACCGGTGTTGCCATAGCTGTCGCCATAACCCAAATCGGTTCCGATTTTCAGCACCAGCCAGGAATTGAGCGGCCGGTAGTGCTCGAACTGGTAGCTGAGTTTGTAGTAGGCGATATCGGATCCCGGGAACGAGAACTCGGCGCCGACACGGTGGTAGGTGCCACGGGTCGGCAGCAGGTAATCGTTACGCGAATCCCGGCCCCAGCCGGCTTGGGCACGGATCTGCTGGACCGGCCAGGTCTGGTTGAAACCGCAGGTCTGCGGATCGGGCGTGCCCAGCGGTGCCGCGTCATCGGTCGCCGGGGTATTGGGGTTGTTGTCATCATCGACATCGAAGCACGGGAAGTATGGCTGCGTACCGAGCACGTCATCCAGGTAGTTGATCAGCGGTAATGGCGTCGAACCGAGGGTAGTGGTCAGGTCGATCTTGTCGTAACCCAGGGCGAATTGGATGCTGTCGGTTTCACTCAGCGGAATGCCCATGACGGCTTCGGCATTGAAGTTCGTTGAGGTGTATCGGGCCGTATTGAAGTCGCCCTGGTTATAGTCGCTGTAGGACACGTTATAACCCAGGCTCAGACCGTCTTCGGTGAAATACGGATTGGTGTAGGAGAAGCTGATGCGCTTCGAGTAGCTGTTGTTCTGCACGGCCACCGACATCCGGTTGCCGGTACCAAGGAAGTTGTTCTCACTGAGCTGCACGGATGCGGTCAGACCATAAAGCTGCTGGTAACCGAGACCGAACACGAAGCTGCCGGAGTTGCGTTCCTTGACGTTGATGAAAACGTCGACCTGGTCCGGACGGCCTGCCACCGGCTCCTGTTCGATTTCGACGGTTTCAAAGAAACCAAGACGCTGCAGGCGGACTTTCGAACGGTCGAGCGCCGCCTGTGAATACCAGGTGTTTTCGAACTGGCGCAGCTCGCGGCGCACGACTTCGTCGGCGGTCCGCACATTGCCCTTGATTTCCATACGGCGGATCTGTACGCGCGGGCCGGGCTTGACCACGAAATCGATGCTGATTTCCTGATCGTCGCGGCTGATGGTCGGCACCGGGTCGACCTCGGCGAATGCGTAACCGATATTGCCCAGCATCGCGGTGATGCGGTCATTGGTCGCCGTCAGAAGCTGCCTGGAAAAGGTATTTCCGGTCCGGATCAGCAGCAGCTTCTCGACATCTTCCTTGGGAACGATGGTTTCACCGCTGACGGATACGCCCGAGACCTTGTAAATTTTACCTTCGACCACGTTGGCGGTCAGGAACATGTCCTTCTTGTCAGGGCTGATGGTGACCTGAGTGGATTCGACGTTGAAATCCACATAGCCCCGGTCCAGATAGTAATCGGTCAGCTTTTCAAGGTCGCCGGACAGTTTTTCCCGCGAATACTGGTCATCGCGCTTGTACCAGGACAGCCAATTGCTGGTATTGGATTCCCAGCCTTCACGGATCACGTCGTCGGGATAGACGGTGTTGCCGACGATGTTGATGTCGCGAAGGCGGGCGCTCTTGCCTTCGGTGATGTCGAGGGAGATATCGACGCGGTTGCGGTCGATTTCCTTGACGGTCGGCGCAATGATGACGTTGTATTTGCCCTTGTTGTTGTATTGGCGCAGCAGCTCCTGGGTGACACGGTCGAGATTGAGCGGGTTGTAGATTTCACCCTCGCTCAGCCCGATGCCCTTGAGTCCCTTGAGCAGGTCCTCGGTCTTGATTTCCTTGTTGCCTTTGAGCGTCAGCGTGTTGATGCTGGGACGTTCGGTGACATTCACCACCAGAATGTCACCCTGGCGTTCGAAACGGACATCGCTGAAGAATCCGGTCTTGTAAAGCGCCCGGATGGCCTCGGTGGTTTTCGTGGAATTGACCGTATCCCCTTTTTCAATCGGCAGATAGGTGAAAACCGTACCCGCGGAAATCCGCTGCAGACCGTCGACCCGGATATCGCTGGCCACGAACGGTTCGGCCAGCTGGGCTTGTGCGGGCTGGCTGAGTGCAATGGCCAGGGACAGGCATAGCAGGCTTTTACGGAGATTTGAAGAGGTCATCGGGGTTCCAGGCGGTGATACTTGGGTGGATTAGGAAATGATACGAAAAAAATCGTTGAAAATGGCTATTCCAAGCAGTCCGGCGAGTAAAAAAATGCCGATGTACTGCCCGATGGCCTGGGCGCTTTCCGCAGGTGCTTTGCCGGTGGCCCATTCATAGGCGAAATAGAGCAGATGTCCGCCATCGAGAAGCGGTATCGGCAACAGGTTCATGATACACAATGCCAGCGAAATCGCGGCCAAAAAGCCGAGAAACGTCGATATTCCCCAGCTGGCCTGGCTGTCCGCGGCGCGGGCGATGCCGATCGGTCCGGAAAGATTGTCAACCGAAGCTGCGCCGGTCAACAGGCGCTTTATGACCGCGAGGCTGTCACGGGTCATGTCATAGGTTCTTGAAAAAGCGGCAGGCAGAGCCTGCAAGGGCGGGTATTGCACGGTTTTGACCGCATTCAGGCTGCCGACGCCAAGTCGCCACACTTTTTTTCCGTCCACAGGGACTTCCGTGGGAGCGATGAGAAAAGCCAAGGCGGCGCCTTCACGGAGCACTTCGACACGCAGGTTCCGGCCGTCGCCTGCTTTTTCCGCCAAGGTCTTCGGAATATCCCCGAACTGCGCGATTTTGACGCCCTCGATGGCGGTGATGCGGTCGCCCGGCTGCAGCGCACCCTCCGCCGGGCCGTTTTTCTGCACCTGGCCGATAATCGGCAGTGCTTCGGAAAAGAACGGTGTCAGGCCGATTTCCTGCAGCAGCTTATCCTGGGGATAGTCTTCCGGCAGCCTATCCAGGGCAAGGCGCCGTATTTCGGCGCTGCCTGCCAGCGTGGTCACCTGGACGTCGATCGGACGCCGGTCCATGGCTGCCAAAGCCAGGGCCGGCAAGGCATCGTTCCAGGCCTGGACCGGCTTGGCGTCGACGGCAACCAGTTCATCACCGGTCTGGAAGCCGGCCTGTTGCGCCAGCCCGGTGGACGGGCCGATCAGGGCACGCAGTTCGGGTACGCCGAGAATCAATGCAGCCCAGAGCAGGCCGATGCAGAGAATGAGATTGGCCAAGGGGCCTGCCGCGACAATCGCGAAGCGCTTGCCGACCGATTGCCGGTTGAAGGCGAAGGGCTGCAGTTCAGGCGGAACTTCCTGCTCGCGTTCGTCCAGCATTTTGACGTACCCGCCGAACGGAATCAGTGCCAGCCGATACTCGGTGCCGTCCTTGCCGATCCGGCTGTAGAGCGCACGTCCGAATCCGACCGAAAAGCGCAGGACCCGGACCCCGCAGCGTCGCGCCACGGCGAAGTGGCCCCATTCATGAACGGTGACCAGAATGCCGATGGTGAGGATGTACCAGAACAGCGGGCTGATGAAGTCGGGCATGGTTCAGTGGATTCGGTGGTTGGCGAAGCGGCGCGCTTCGGCATCGCTTGCCATTAGGACAGCTAAATCCGCGGCAGGTTCCCACGCCAGGGTATCGAGGGTCTGCGCCACGATGTCGGCGATGCCCAGAAACGGCAGTCGGCCTTCGAGAAAGGCCATGACCGCCACTTCATTGGCGGCATTGAGCACGGCCGGAGCATTGCCGCCGCGGCCGATGGCGGTGTAGGCCAAGCTCAGGCACGGAAAGGTAAGGGTATCGGGTGCCTGGAATTCGAGATGTCCCAGATTCCTGAAATCGAGCGCTTTGACGCCGGAATCAATGCGGTCGGGGTACGACAGGCCATAGGCTATGGCGGTGCGCATATCGGGTTCGCCCATCTGTGCCAGCACCGAGCCGTCACGGTAATCCACCATCGAGTGCACGATGCTCTGCGGATGCACCACGACCTCGATGGCCTCGGCAGGCATGCCGAACAGATGATGGGCCTCGATGACTTCCAGTCCTTTGTTCATCAGCGTTGCCGAATCGACGGAAATTTTGCGTCCCATGGACCACTTCGGGTGCCGGCAGGCCTGTTCCGGCGTAATCGTGGCCAGGTCGGCACGGGACTTTCCCAGAAACGGGCCGCCGGAAGCGGTCAGAATCAGCCGGCGCACGCCGTCACGGCCGCCGCCGGCAGGCAGGCACTGGAAAATCGCATTATGTTCGCTGTCGACCGGAAACAGTTGCGCGCCATGCGCTGCCACGGTCTGCATCAGCAGCTGTCCGGCCAGAACAATGGACTCCTTATTGGCCAGCAGTATGCGTTTTCCGGCGCGTGCCGCACTCAAGGTTGAAGCGACCCCGGCAGCACCGACGATCGCCGCGATGACGGTGTTGGAGCTGCTGTCGGCCGCCATGTGCTCGAGACTCTCCGGGCCGGCCAGCGGCGTGGTGTTCAGTCCGGCAGCACTCAGGCCATTGCGCAATTCCGTGAACAGTCCCGGATCAGCGATGCAGGCCTGCACTGGCCGGTAGCGCCGGCACAGATCGATGAGGGCATCGACCTGGGTATGAGCCGACAGGGCCGTAATGCGAAAGAGATCCGGATGCTGGTCGACCAGTTTCAGGGTGGATTGGCCGATGGAGCCGGTTGCTCCGAGCAGGCACAGCGTTTTCATAGCGCCAGGCCGTATTTCACCAGCGCGAAAACCACCAGACCGGAAACGATGCTGTCGAGCCGATCGAACAGACCGCCATGTCCCGGAATCAGGGCGCTGGAGTCTTTGATGCAGGCATGCCGCTTCATCAGGCTTTCAAAAAGATCGCCGAAGACCGAGAACAGGCCGGTCAACAGGCCGAGCAGGGCATAGCGCCAGAGATCCGACCAGGGTGCGTCAAACAGGGGCATGCAGGCGATGGCGAGCAGCAGCGTCACCAGAAGGCCTCCCCAGAATCCCTCCCAGCTTTTTCCCGGGCTGATGTTCGGTGCGAGTTTATGTTTTCCGAAATTGACGCCGAAAACATAAGCGCCGCTGTCTGCGGCGGCGACCATGCCGATGGCGAACAGGGTCCACGCCGGACCGCCATCGCTGCCATGAAGCCAGACCAGTGCCGCCCAGGCCGGCACGCAGGCCAGCATGCCGGCCAGCAATTTCAAATGGCGGTTATGCGCACTGGGTTCACGGGCAAAATCGAATTTCCACAACCACAATGGCACCAATAGCCAGAATGCGCCGCCAATGGCAATCGCCGCAAGCAGGTTTCGGTGCGCGGCATCATCGGTCCAGGCGACCGCGGCAACCAGCGCGGCGTTGACGGCAAGATATCCCCATTTGGCCAGAGGCCGGTCCAGACCGGCGAGCGCACACCATTCATGCAGGCCGGCCAGCAACAGAACCGCCATGAAAGCGCCCATCCATGGCGTGGGCAGAAACAGAATGGCACCGATGGCCACCGGAATCATCCAGAGCGCGGACCGAATGCGTTTGCTGTGGCTCATTCCTGTTCTCCATGGATTTGTTCACTGGTCAGACCGAAGCGGCGCTCACGCCCGGCAAAATCCGCAACAGCCTGCATCAGCTCCTTGCGTGTGATGTCCGGCCAAAGCGTCGGGGTGAACCAGAATTCAGTGTAGGCCATCTGCCAGAGCAGAAAATTGCTGACGCGGAAGTCGCCTCCGGTGCGTATCAGCAGATCGGGATCGGGCTGGTCGGCCAGTGCCATGTGCCTGCCGAGATTGTCCTCGGTGATGGCTTCCGGATCCGCAGTCGATGCCAGAAGGGTTCGGCAGGCATTGACGATATCCCAACGCCCGCCGTAACTGCCGGCGATGTTGAGATTGAGCAGGGAGTTGCCGGCGGTCAGGGATTCCGCCCAGGCCATTTTATCGCGGATTTCAACGGCAAAGTCGCTGCGCTGGCCGATGAAACGGATACGCACCCCGCGACGGTGAAGTTCCTCGATTTCGGTGTCCAGCATGCGCAGGAACAGCTTCATCAGGGTACTGACTTCTTCCGGCGGACGATTCCAGTTCTCGCTGGAGAATGCGAACAGGGTCAGGCTTCCGATGCGCTGCTCGAGGCAGAATTCAATGGCGATCTGGACGGCTTTGGCACCGGCACGGTGGCCGACACTGCGTATGCTGCCGCGTTGTTCGGCCCAGCGGCCGTTGCCGTCCATGATGACGGCAATGTGTCGGGGATGGCGCGGCATGTCCGGGTGCATGGCCAGAGCGCTTCAGACGGCCAGCAGCTCGGTTTCCTTGGTTTTGGCGATGTCGTCGATGTCCTTCACCGCCTTGTCGGTGATTTTCTGGATTTCATCCTCGCTGCGGCGGGCCTCATCCTCGGAGATGGTTTTTTCCTTGAGAAGATCCTTCACACCGGAAATGGCATCGCGACGGATGTTGCGGACCGAAATCTTGGCGTTCTCGGCTTCGGCGTAAACGTGCTTGATCAGTTCCTTGCGGCGCTCTTCGGTCAGCGGTGGCAGATTGATGCGGATGACCTGGCCCAGCGTATTCGGCGTGAAGCCGAGGTTGGATGCGAGGATGGCTTTTTCGATGGCGCCGACCATCGCCTTTTCCCAAGGCGTGATGGTAATCGAGCGGGCATCGGCGACAGTGACCGTCGCAACCTGGCTGAGCGGCATGTCGGAGCCGTAATAGTTCACCTTCAGGTTGTCGACCAGTCCGGTGCTGGCGCGGCCGGTCCGCAATGAGGACAGCTCGTGCTTGAGGGCGTCGACGCTTTTGGCCATGCGTGTCTGCGCATCTTTTTTGATTTCGTTGAGCATGCGGGGCTCCTGTTCCGATGATGAGCCCAATTATAAACCGAGAAGAAGCTAAATGCTTAAAATCAATGAAAAAACATCAATGGTGCGGTGCGTGGTCATGATGGTCGTGATGGCAGGATTCACCCAGCTCGATCTGCAGCGTGGCATGGTTGATGCCGAAGCGTTCCTGCAGGGCCTGATTGGCGCCATCGATGAATCCGTCATGTCCGTCCACCGTATTTCGGACGATGTGCGCGGTCAACGCGATTTCCTCGGCACCCAGCGACCAGATATGCACGTGATGGACTGCCGTGACGCCCGGCAGGTCGGCCAGAAAGGCCTCCACTTCAGATTTCTCGAGATTCTCGGGTACCGCGTCCATGACCTGCATGAAACTGGCCTTGAGCAGATGCCAGCTGCCGATGCCGATGACCAGGGCCACCAAGGCGGCGGTGAGCGGGTCCAACCAGTACCACTGGCGCCACCAGATGCCGATGCCGGCGAGAACCGCCGCCAAAGACACCGCCGCATCGGCCAACAGATGCAGATACGCGCCACGTTTGTTGAGGTCGGTTTTCTGGCCGCGCAGGAAAAGCGCGGCGGTACCCAAGTTCACCAAAATACCGAGACCGGCCACCGCCATGACCACAATGCCGGGTACCTGCGGCGGGTTCTGGAACCGCCCGAGCGCCTCCCAGAGCAGGGCGCCGCTGAAGCCGACCAGCAGTACCGCATTGAACAGGGGGGACAACTGTGTGGCGCGGCGCCAGCCGAAGGTATGGCGTTCGGTCGGTGCCTGACTGGCCATCCAAGCCGCGCCCCAGGCCAAGGCCAAACCGGCGGCATCGCCGAGATTATGCAGGGCGTCGGAAATCAGCGCGAGCGAGTTGGTGGCCAGACCGAAGCCGGCTTCGATACCCGAATAGGCCAGATTGATCCACATCGCCCATGCGAACACATGGTGATGGCTGGCATGGCGGTGGCCGTGGTGCTCGTGCGGATGCCCTTGCATGCGCTCAGCGGGTGACCAGCGTGCCGATGTCCTCGCCTTGCAGGATGCGCATCAACGCGCCGGCATTGCCCATGTCGTAGATCCGCAGCGGAATGTCGTTTTCACGGCAGAGCGCGAAAGCGGCGGTATCCATCACCTGCAGATTGCGCTGAAGGACGTCGTCATAGGTCAGGCGTTGGAAGCGTTTTGCCGCCGGATTCTTCTTCGGATCCGAATCGTAAATACCGTCCACTTTGGTCGCCTTCAGCAGCAGTTCGGCATTGATTTCGGTGGCGCGCAGCGCGGCGGCGGAATCGGTGGTGAAGAACGGATTGCCGGTGCCGGCCGCGAAAATCGCGATGCGGCCTTTTTCCAGATGACGCACGGCACGGCGACGGATGTAGTCTTCGCAGATCTGGTTGATTTTGATGGCGCTCATCACGCGCGCGTTGACGCCGTGTTTTTCCAGCGCGTCCTGCATGGCCAGGGCGTTGATGACGGTGGCCAGCATGCCCATGTGGTCGCCGGTGACGCGGTCCATGCCGCCGGCGGCCAAGCCGGCGCCGCGGAAGATGTTGCCGCCACCGATGACCACGCCGATCTCGGCACCGGCCTGCTGCACGGCGATGATTTCGCGCGCCAGGCCGTTGATGATGCCGGGATCGATGCCGTAATCGCCATCGCCCATCAGGGCCTCGCCGGACAGCTTCAGCAGAATGCGGCGGTATTTCAATGTGCTCATGGCAGGCTCCGGGGTGGGCATCGGTAGGGTCATTCTAGCGGATTGGCGGCGGCTGTAGCAGGGTGCGGACCAGCTTAGGGTTCGTAGATGACGTAGACCTTGCGCGCGTATTCACGCACTTCCCAGGTTCCGCGGTAACCCGGTTCTATGGTGAACCGGTCGCCAGTGCGGACGGTCTGGGCTTCCCCGCCGTCTTCGGTCATCACGATCACACCCTGCAGGATTTCGCAGTATTCGTATTCGGTGTAATTGACCTGCCAGATTCCGGGCTCGGCTTCCCAGAAGCCGGTATGGAAATTACCCGCGGCATTGCTGAAGTGATTGCTGAGGATCTGTTTGGGGCTCCCTGCAAGCATTTTTTCAGAGGCAACTTCATAGGGCTCGTGCGCGGTGGTTGCATAATCGAGACGGCGAATGTAGGTCATGGCTATTGTTTTTTCAAGAAATGGAGGAGCGAAAAAAAGCCACCCGAAGGTGGCTTTCTGATTCAGACGGCCATGGCCTTGGCGACTTCAGCGGCGTAATCTTCCACCACTTTTTCGATGCCTTCGCCAACCACCAGACGCTGGAAACCGATGACATCGGCGCCGGCGGCTTTAACTGCCGCTTCCACGTTCTGGTCGGTATTCAGCACGTAGGGCTGGCCGTACAGGGTGACTTCATTGATGATTTTGCTGACTTTGCCGGCAATGATTTTCTCGAGGATGTCAGCCGGCTTGTTTTTGTCTTTCTCCGGCATTTTGGCCAGTTCGATTTCTTTTTCCTTGGCAATGAAGTCGGCCGGAACATCGGCGGCTTTGTTGTAAGGGGGATTCATCGCAGCCACATGCATGGCGATGCCGCGGGCCAATTCCATCTCGCCGCCGGCCAGATCGACCAGCACGCCGATACGGCCGCCGTGGATGTAGGCCGCCACGGTATTGGCCGAGTTGACGCGGACCAGACGGCGGACTTGCACGTTTTCACCGACTTTGGCAATCAGCGCGGCGCGGGCTTCTTCCACGGTGCCACCATTCATGGCGACCGATTTCAGAGCTTCGGCATCGGCGGCATCGGAAGCCAGGGCGGCCTCGGCGACGGCATTGACGAAAGACAGGAAGTTGTCATCCTTGGCCACGAAATCGGTTTCGGAGTTGACTTCGACCAGAACGGCTTTGCCACCGCTGCTGGCCATGCCAATGCGACCTTCCGCGGCAACGCGGTCGGCTTTCTTGTCGGCCTTGGCCAGACCGGTCTTGCGCAGATATTCCATCGCGGCATCGATATTGCCAGCGTTTTCAGTCAGGGCTTTCTTGCATTCCATCATGCCGGCGCCGGAGCGCTCGCGGAGTTCTTTTACCAGGCTAGCGGTAATTTCCATCGTATTAACCTCGGGTTTGTTCAAGGGGGTGAGTCGCATCGGCAAGCTGCCGATGGGGAAGGGGGTGCCGAAGCACCCCCTGTCATGGCTTCAATCAGGCGTCGCGTTTTTCGCGGCGCGGGGCGGCTTTCTTGGCCGGAGCGCGGCGTGCGCCTTTCTTGTCGTCTTTACCGACCGGGTTGCCTTCTTCGTCCAGTTCGACGAAATCGTCGTTGGCGCTGCTGGCGGTGATCGGTGCGGCGGCCTTGCCTTCCAGGACGGCATCGGCGGCGGCACGGACATACAGCTGCACGGCGCGGATGGCGTCGTCGTTGCCCGGGATGGCGTAGTCGACCAGGTTGGGATCGTAGTTGGTATCGACCACGGCGATGACCGGGATGCCGAGCTTCTTGGCTTCCTGGATGGCGATGTTTTCATGACCGATGTCGATGACGAACAGGGCGTCCGGCAGACGGTTCATGTCCTTGATGCCGCCCAGGGAGGCGTCCAGCTTGTCGCGCTCGCGGCGCAGAGTCAGCACTTCGTGCTTGACCAGCTTTTCGAAGGTGCCGTCGGTTTCGGCCGATTCCAGTTCCTTCAGGCGCGAAACGGACTGTTTCACGGTGCGGAAGTTGGTCAGGGTGCCGCCCAGCCAGCGCATGCTCATGTACGGCATGTTGCAACGGGTGGCTTCTTCCTTGATGGCGTCGCGGGCGGAACGCTTGGTGCCGACGAACAGGATGGAGCCGCGCTTCTGCGCGATCGCCGAGATGAAGTTCATCGCATCGGTGAACAGCGGCATGGTTTTTTCAAGATTGATGATGTGGATCTTGCCGCGGGCACCGAAGATGTACGGACCCATTTTCGGGTTCCAGTAACGGGTTTGGTGGCCGAAGTGAACGCCGGCTTCCAGCATTTGACGCATGGTGACTTGGGACATGGTTGAATCCTTTAAGCGATAGGGAACCGGCCTGGGTAAAGGCGGATGGTTCCGGGGTTGGGCCTCCACCGGATCGCTGCGTCGAACCCCGAGGGGCACCCCGAAGCAGGGGAATATCCGGTGTGTGAATTCGCCGATTGACGCTCGGCGTGGGCGCTTGAAGCCCCGTAATTATACAAGAAAGTGCGATTTTGCCGCAAGTGTTGGATAATGGGGCCATGAAAGTCTCCATCAAGTCCCCCCAGGACATCGAAAACATGCGTGTCGCCGGCCGGCTGGCCGCTGAAGTGCTGCAGATGGTCGCCCCGCACGTGAAGCCCGGCGTGACCACTGCCGAGCTCGACCGGATCTGCCATGAACACATCGTTCAGGTTCAGCAGTCGATTCCGGCCAATGTCGGCTACAAGGGCTTCCCGGCCAGCATCTGCACCTCGGTGAACAATGTCATCTGCCATGGCATTCCATCCCCGGGCAAAGTCCTGAAAGAGGGCGATATCCTCAACATCGACGTCACCGTCATCAAGGACGGCTGGCACGGCGACACCAGCCGGATGTATACGGTCGGCGAACCGTCGGTGAAGGCCAAACGCCTGATTGACGTGACCCGCGCTGCCATGTTCGAAGGCATCCGCGCCGTGCGCCCCGGGGCGACCTTGGGCGATATCGGCCATGCCATCCAGAAACTGGTGGAAGCTGAGCGTTTCTCGGTGGTTCGCGAGTACTGCGGCCATGGCATCGGCCGGATCTACCACGAAGACCCGCAGGTCCTGCATTACGGCCAGCCCGGAGCAGGCCTGCGTCTGGAAAAGGGCATGACCTTCACCATCGAGCCGATGGTCAATGAAGGTGCCCGCCATACCCGTCTGATGCCCGATGGTTGGACGGTGGTGACCAAGGACCGCTCGCTTTCGGCGCAATGGGAACATACCGTCGCGGTCACCGATGACGGTGTCGAGATCCTGACCCGTCTGCCCGGCGACGACAACGATTTGTGACCGTGGGCAGCGTCAGCGCTGACCCTGCCGCTTCGGCCATTGAGCAGGCCGGAACCGCTGCTGAATTCACTGCCGTCGCCAAACAGGCGCTCGCCAAACAACGCAGCGCCCTGACCGAGAGTCTGGCCAAAGGCGTGGCCATTGAGACCCTGATCGGCCGCTATCGTGAATGTCTGGATGCCATCGTCTGCAAAGCGTGGGATCTTGGCATGGATCGGGATACCGGATTGGCCTTGGTGGCAACCGGCGGCTTCGGGCGTGGCGAGCTGTATCCGCATTCCGATATCGACCTTCTGGTCTGTGGCGAGGAAGCCGAGCATGCCCGTCACGCCGAGGCCATCGGGCAGTTTTTCTCGCTCTTGTGGGATTCCGGGCTGAAAGTCGGCCAGGCCGTACGATCGGTCAACCAGTGTCTTGAACAGAGCCGCTTGGATGTGGCGACCTATACCTCGCTGCTGGAAATCCGCAGACTGGCGGGCGATGAAAAGGTATTCCTGATGCTTGAGGCGGCAGTGAATTCGCCTGAAGTCTATGACGCCCGCGGCTATTTCGAAGCAAAGCGCGACGAGCAGCGCCAGCGCCATGCCAAATTCCACAATACCGCCGACAACCTCGAACCCAACCTGAAGGAAGGGCCGGGCGGGCTGCGCGATTTCCATACCCTGAACTGGCTGTCGTGCAAACTTTACGGGGTGTCTTCTCTGGCCGGCTTGGTGCCATTGGGATTGCTGGGGGATGCCGAATGGCAGGCGCTGTTGCGCAACTGGCGTATCGTGGCGCGTCTGCGTTTCGCCTTGCATCTGGTGGTGAAGCGGCCGGAAGAACGGCTGTTGTTCGACCATCAGAAGAATCTGGCCGAGCTGTTCGGATTGCAGGATACGCCGGACAATCTCGCGGTCGAACAGCTGATGCAGGAGTTCTTCCGCTCGGCAGCCATCTTGCTGCGCATCAACGACCGCCTGCTCCAGCGTTTTGAAGAACATCTGGCCGAAGAGCAGGTGGTCACGCCGATCGATGACCAGTTCGTGCTGAAAAACGGATATCTGCTTGCCCTCGACAACTGTTTCGGTGCCGAGGCGCTGCCGCGGCTTTTCGAGCTGTTCGCGGTCTGGGGCGTCCAGCCGGCCTGCAAGGGCCTGCATTCGGACACCGCACGCGGGCTGGCGGAATCACTGCCGGATATCCTGCCTTACGCCGAACAGCCGGAACCGGTGCGGGCGGCGTTCATGGGTCTGATCAGCCAGCCGCAGGGGGTCATCAGCCTGCAGCGTCTGGCCCGGTTGGGTATTCTGGCCCGCTATCTGCCGGAATTCGGCCAGGTCACCGGGCGCATGCAGTACGATCTGTTCCACGTGTATACCGTCGATCAGCACACACTGAACGTGCTGGAATTCATCCGACGCTTCGAACAGGGCAGGGTGGATGGATTCACCTTGCCGCATGAGGTTTTCCCGCGTCTGCGCAAACCGCATCTGATCTGGCTGGCCGGGCTGTTCCACGACATCGCCAAAGGCCGCGGCGGCGATCATGCCGAATTGGGGGCGGCCGATTTCGCGCGTTTCGCCCAGGCCCATGCCCTGCCGGCTGCCGATGCGCAGCTGGTGGAATGGCTGATCGCCCAGCATCTGCTGATGTCGTTCACGGCCCAGAAATTCGACATTTCCGATCCGGACATCATCAATGGATTCGCCGGCAAGGTTGCCGACCGGGAGCATCTGGATTATCTGTATGTGTTGACCTGCGCCGATATCGCCGGCACCAGTCCCAAGCTGTGGAACGCCTTCAAGGATCAACTGCTGGCCGATCTGTATACCGCCACCCGCTATGTGCTTCGTGTCGGTCTCGAGCATCCGCTGAATGCCGAAGACATCCGTGCCGAAACCCGCAACATGGCGCTGGCGAAACTGATGGACGCCGGCTTCAGCGAGGATTCGGTGCAGTCGCTGTGGCAGACCTTCCCGGAGGACGCCTTCCTGCGCTACCGCCCGGAACAGCTGGTCTGGCAGACCCAAGGCATGCTGTCCCAGATCGCGTTGCCGTCCCAGATTCTGGTGCGCGAATTGATCGGCAGGGATTCCCTGGAAATCTTCGTACGCACGCCTGACCGTGACGGCATTATCTCCGGCCTGCTGGCCACGCTCGACCGGTTGAACCTGAGCGTCGTGCATGCCCGCATCCTGTCTTCAAACGACGGTTACGCGCTGGACAACTTCATCACCCTCAAGGGCAGCCACACGCCGGATGCCAAACGCATCGCGCAGACCCTGACTGCGGCGCTGAAGGACCCGGCCAGCATCAAGCCGGCCAAGCATCTGCTGCCGAGCCGGCTTCGGCACTTCAAGACCCCGACCCGCATCGAATTCAGCCCGGCCGCCGCCGGCGACCGGACACTGATGAGTCTGGTCTGCGCCGACCGCCCGGGCCTGCTGGCTGACATCGGCTATGTGCTGCTGCAACGCAAGGTGCGTGTGCACGATGCCCGCATCGCCACCTTCGGCGAGCGCGCCGAGGACATTTTCGTGATCAGCGACCGCGATAACCACGCTTTATCCGATCCCGCCGTGTTGCATGGTCTGCAGGCGGCGCTGTTAGACTATCTGGAAGGAAGGAAACCATGAACACAGAACTGCAAGCCCGCATCGAACACGCTTTCGACAACCGCGCCGCGCTGGACGCGGCCGCCATCGAGGCACTCAAGCCCGATCTTTATCACGTCATCGCCTTGCTGGAATCGGGCGATGCGCGCGTCGCCGAGCCGCAGGACGGCGGCTGGAAAGTCAATGAATGGCTGAAGAAAGCGGTGCTGCTGTATTTCCGCTGCCACGACATGGATGTGATGGGCGAGCCCGGCAATCCATTCTGGGACAAAGTACCGCTGCGATTCGAAAATTACGATGCCGAAGATTTCCGCCGTCTCGGCGCCCGCGTGGTGCCCGGAACCGTGGCCCGTGCCGGTTCCTATATCGGGAATGACGCCGTGCTGATGCCGAGTTTCATTAACATCGGAGCCTATGTGGGTGCCGGTACTATGGTCGATACCTGGGCCACGGTCGGCTCCTGCGCCCAGGTCGGTGCACGTTGCCATATCTCCGGCGGCGCCGGCATCGGTGGCGTGCTGGAGCCGCTGCAGGCCGCACCGACCATCATCGAAGACGATTGTTTCATCGGTGCGCGCTCGGAAGTGGTCGAAGGCGTCATCGTCGAACGCGGCGCGGTGATCGGCATGGGCGTGTTCATCGGCCAGAGCACCCGCATATACAACCGCGCCACCGGCGAAATCAGTTACGGCCGCGTGCCGGCCGGTTCGGTGGTGGTGTCCGGTTCCCTGCCTTCGGCTGATGGAAAATATTCCCTGTACTGCGCGGTCATCGTCAAACAAGTCGATGAAAAAACCCGGAGCAAGACCTCGGTCAATGATCTATTGCGCGGAGCCGTCGAGTGAGTTTGACCCTCTACGGTCTGCCGAACTGCGACACCTGCCGGAAAGCGCAGAATTGGTTGAAGCGCATCGAGCAGCCGTTCGTGTTCGTTGATTACCGCACCCATCCGATCGCTCCTGAAATGCTGAGCGCCTGGGCCGGACAGCTGGGCGGTTTCGATGCGTTGCTGAATAAAACCAGCACCACCTGGCGAAACCTGCTGCCCAACAAGAAGTCGCCGGGCTCGACGCCCGAATACCTGATGTTGCTGAAGGAATACCCGGCGCTGGTTAAACGCCCGGTGCTGGTGTTTCCCGACGGCCGTGTGGTACTTGGCTTCAAAGACGCACAGTACAAGAAACTGTTTTCCGCCTGAGGAGAGACCATGAGCGATGTGCTGGCATTGACGCAGGAATTGATCGCACGGCGTTCGGTCACGCCCGACGACGCCGGCTGCATGGAAAGCATCGCCGCGCGTCTGGAGCGCTCCGGATGCCTGTGCCAGCGTCTGGACTTCGGCGCCGTGAAGAATTTATGGGTCACGCACGGGCAGGGCGCCCCGGTCACCGTATTGCTTGGCCACACCGATGTCGTGCCGCCGGGCGATGCCAGTCTGTGGATTTCCGATCCCTTCATCCCGGACATCCGGGGCGGCATGCTGTACGGCCGCGGTGCCGCCGACATGAAAGGCTCGGTTGCGGCCTTCGTGATTGCCATGGAACAGTTCGTCGCCGCCCATCCCAATCATCGCGGCACACTGGCGCTGCTGCTGACCTCGGATGAAGAAGGCGATGCCATCGAGGGCGTAAGGCGTGTGGCCGAACACTTCCGCAGCAGCGGCCAGCACATTGACTACTGCATCACTGGCGAGCCCTCATCGATGGCGGCGCTCGGCGATCTGGTCCGCGTTGGCCGTCGCGGCACGCTCAGCGGCACGCTGACCGTCAATGGCATCCAAGGTCATGTGGCCTACCCGGAGAAAGCGCGCAACCCGATCCATCAGGCCATGGCGCCGCTGGCCGAGCTGGCCGCCCGGCGATGGGACGAGGGCTATCCCGAGTTTCCGCCGTCTTCCTTCCAGATCTCCAACATCACTGCCGGCACCGGCGCCAACAATGTCATTCCAGGAACGCTTCGTGCGTTGTTCAACTTCCGCTATAACCCGGGCTGGCGCGCCGAACAACTCGAGAACGAGGTCGAGTCCGTGTTGAACGCCGCCGGTCTGGATTACCAGCTTCACTGGCACCGCGGCGGCGAACCGTTCCTGACCCATGACGGACCCTTGCGCAATGCCGTACGCGAGGCGATAGCCGAATACTGCGGACAGGTTCCGGTTGAGAACACCGGCGGCGGCACCTCGGATGCGCGTTTCATCGCGCCGCTGGGCGCGGAGGTCATCGAACTTGGTCCGGTCAATGCCAGCATCCACAAAGTCGACGAGCATGTCTCCGTGGCCGATCTGGAACGCTTGCCCGGATTGTTTCAGTTGATTCTGCACAAGCTTCTGGCTTAACCTCGCACCACTATTTCATTTTCATTCACTCGAATCAGGAGAGTTTCATGACGATTGCACAATGGTGTGTTCTGGCGGCATGTCTGCTGCCCATTCTGACCGTCGGCTCGGCCAAGGCCACGCTGGCGCGTATTCCGCGCAAGCAGGGTGGTTACGACAATTTCAATCCGCGCGCGTGGGAAGCCGCCCTCGAAGGCTGGCGTGGCCGGGCACATGCCGCACAGCTGAATGGCTACGAAGCGCTGCCCCTGTTCATTGCCGGGGTGCTTTTTGCCCAGATCGGCGGTGCCGAACAAGCGCGCATCGATCTTCTGGCCATGGCATTCATCGGCGCCCGGCTGCTCTATACCTGGGCGTATCTGGCCAACCGCGCCACCCTGCGCTCCTTGATTTGGGCGATTGGCTTGGGTCTCAGTATCGCCTTGCTGGCCTTGGGCTGACCCTTAGGTTTCAGCCGCCGGCCGGTTTCAGATCGAGGGTGTATTCAGTTTTTCCGGGGAGGAAGGGTGTGGCTTTGTGCTGTACCCAATCGGCATGACCGGCACCCCAGAAGGGCGAGAGCAAGTGCCCGCTTTGGCCGCCTGGCATGTGGATGATGCCATCCTGTTCATGGCCCGGCGAGACCACCATGCGTTGCGACGCGCCGAAATTCGGTGACACCACCAGCGCCATGTCGGCATCGCCCTCCAGTTGATCTGGCGGCATGCACAGCGCCGATTTGGCGAAAGCCGGCAAAGCCGCAGCTAGCGGATGGCAGATGGCGGCGGTATTGCGCTCGCCCCAAGTGCGATCCTTCAGCGGGCCTTGTTCGCCGAGTTTGGCCTGCACCGTTTTGGCAGCCTGTTCCAGCAGGTCGTTCCAATCTTTGTAGTCGCGGGTCAACAGGTGTTTCGGTTGGTCATCCAAGAGCGCCCAGGCTACGTCCTCGAAGCCGGTGAAGCCCGGCGCTTCGTAATCGAAACCGTTCGGACCGGGCTTGGTGGCCTCGCGGCCAAGACGTTCAATGGCCGGTGCCAACAGCATTTCCTCAATACGATTACTGACCTCCAAGCGCCAAGCCCGGGTGATGCGGTAGCTGACCGAGTCAACGTTGGCGCCGCCATCCCAGCTCGGGTCGGCATCGTGCAGGGCGCGCAGGGCGGAATCCGCCGTGGCATCCCCGGCGGCGTCATCCAGCTTTTGCCACCAACGTTCCAGGAACGGTGCGCGGCCATCGGTCTGAATCGCCAGCAGGTCGTTTTCGGTGAATTGTTTTTTGGCCAACAGATTCTCGCGGATGGCCGTGCCGCGAGCACCGAAGGCGTAACCGGCGTTTCCGACCAGCTCCAGCCACGGACCGTCGACGACGCGGCCGTTGGCCGTCCACAGCCGCGCCATCGGCGGATCGACCAGTTTCGGATTTTCCGCACCGGGCAGCCAGCCGTTCCAGGTGCAGCCGGCCGTTGGGTCCATGGGCATGCGCTTGTCGCAGTTGCCGACGCGCTTCGGCATCTGGGCGGTCAGACGCCAGGCAATGCGCCCGTTCTTGTCGCCGATGACCAGATTCTGGCCGGGAATACCGGTGCTTTCGGCAGCCAGGAGCGCTTCATCAAGCGAACGGCTGCGTGTGACTCCGTTCAGACCAAGGTTGAGCGCGCCCGGTTCCTGCGCTACCCAGCGCAAGGCTAGGGAGACTCGTTTATCGACCTCCCGGGTCACCGGGCCCCATTCCGTTTCGCTTATGTCCAGCATCACATCTTTGCCGCCTTTGACTGCGATACGTTCCTGGAAGCGCCGAACCGGAACGGCCTTGCCTTCGGCATTGATGTAGCTGCTGCGTGCGGCATCGGCCCAACGCACGATGAAGAAATCGGTGAAATCACCATAGCTGTTGGTGAAACCCCAGGCGACATGACGATTGCTTCCGACGATGACCGAGGGAATGCCGGGCAGGGTAAAACCGGAGACGTCCGAATCGCTACCGGTGAGCAGGCGGGCACGGAACCATATGTTGGGCGCGCGCAGTCCCAGATGCATGTCATCGGCAACGATGGCGCGTCCGTCACGGGTTAGCGATCCGGCCACCGCGAAATTGTTGCTACCGACCGCTTCGGCCTGTCGGTTCGGCTGGAACGCCAATTGCGGGGCGCTCATGCTGTTGAGGTTGATCTGATCGGCATCGGGAATGCGCATCGCGTTTTTCGGCTCACCGAACAGCGGTGCATCCCATTCCGATTGGGTTTCGGTCAGCAACTTGTAAATCGGATCCGGCAGCGCGCCCCTCAGCTGCCAGAGCTTGAACTCGCGTTCGTTGCTTTCATCCTGCAGGTCGAAGAACATCGCATAGCCGACCAGAAACGAATCTTCCGGCTGCCAGGCTTCGGGTTTGGTGCTGAGCAGCAGATACGGCCAAGGCCGGACCGACAGATCGGCCAGCCCGGCATTGACGCCATCGGCATAGGCCTGCAGCACTGCAGCATCTTTGCCGGCCATCTGGGCGAAATGCTCGCGGATGCGCGCGCGCAGGCGATGGATACGGATGGACTTGTCCTTTTCCACCGCCATTTCACCGAACAGCGCAGACAGCTCGCCGGCAGCCGAGCGCCGCAGCAGATCCATTTCAAAGTAACGCTCCTGGGCGTGCACGTAGCCGAGTGCGCGGGCGGCATCGGCATCGTTGCCGGCGGTCAGAGTGACCGTGCCGTTGCCGTCGCGGCTGATCTGTACCGGTTGCGACAGCCCCTGCAAGGTCTGTGTGCCATCGAGCACCGGCAGGCTGCCACGCAGCAGGAAGTAAATGCTTGCCGCGAGCAGGAACACAATCAACAGCAGCGCCACCAGTGCGCGTTTGGTCCAGGTCAGCAGTGCCATGAAATCGGACTCCTCTGAAAATTAAAGACTTTCGATGCTGTCGACGCGCTGGAAACCGCGCGGCAGGGCATGCCCGCGCTGGGCGCGCGCACCCTGATAGGCCTGGAGGTCGCGCCAGCTCAACACCAACTTGCGCTGCCCGCAGTGCAGCACCAGTTCGCCGCCGCTGCGCACACAGGTGACGGCCACGATATTCTCCTCGCCGTCTTTGAGTTTGGCCGGTGGAATCTGCAGGATTTTGTTGCCCTTGCCCTTGTCGAGCTCGGGAAGCTCCGACGCCGGAAACGCCAGCAGGTTGCCGCCGCTGCTGATGGCCACCACGAAATCGCTGCTGATGTCGTGTACCGCCGCAGGCGGAAGAATGCTGGCGGCCTTGTCGGCGTTGATCAGCTGCTTGCCGGCTTTTTTGCCGGCCAGGAAATTCTCGAAGGCAGTGATGAAGCCGTAGCCGAAACTGGAAGCGACCACGAATTTCTGGCTCGGTTCGCCCGAGGCCAGGCCGACGAATTCGGCACCGGACGGCGGACTGAAGCGACCACTGAGCGGCTCGCCGTTGCCACGTGCCGAGGGCAGGGTGTGGGTCAGGCAGGAATAGCTGCGGCCGGTCGAATCGAGCACCGCGGCGTTCCAGGTGCTGCGCCCGCGCACGAAGTCGAGCAGGGCGTCGCCGTCGCGGTAGCCGAGTGCACCGGGATCAAGCTCGTGGCCCTTGCCGGCGCGGATCCAGCCTTTCTGCGACAGCACCACGGTCATCGGTTCGCTGGCGACCAGCGCGGTCTCATCGATGGCCTGCGCCGCTTCGCGCGACACCAGCGGCGACAGACGGGCATCGCCGAATTTCTTGGCATCGGCCTGCAGTTCGTCCTTCAACAGTTTTTTCAGTTTGGCGTTGGAGCCGAGCGTGGCGATGATCTTTTCCAGTTCGGCGGCCAGTTCGGCCTGTTCGCCGCGGATTTTCATCTCTTCAAGGCGGGCCAGCTGTTTCAGTTTGGTCTCGAGGATGTACTCGGCCTGGTCCTCGCTCAGTTTGAAGCGGGCGATCAATGCGGCTTTCGGCTCGTCTTCGGTGCGGATGATGTGGATGACTTCATCGAGATTGAGGAAGGCGATGAGCAGGCCTTCCAGCAGGTGCAGGCGACGTTCCAGTTTTTCCTTGCGGTAGGTCAGACGCTTACGCAGGGTATCCATGCGGAACGCCAGCCATTCATTGAGCAGCGCCTTCAGATGCTTGACCTGCGGACGGCCATCGAGGCCGATGATGTTGAAATTGACCCGGTAGCTCTTTTCCAGATCGGTGGTGGCGAACAGGTGTCCCATCAGCGAATCGACATCGACCCGGTTCGAACGCGGCACCAGTACCAGCCGGGTCGGAGTTTCATGATCGGACTCGTCGCGCAGGTCTTCCAGCCACGGCAGTTTCTTGGCGCGCATCTGCTGTGCAATCTGCTCCATCACTTTCGAAGGCGAGACCTGGTAGGGCAGTGCGGTCAGCACGATATCGCTGTTTTCCTTGACGTAGGTGGCGCGGGCGCGGATCGAACCGCCGCCGCTTTCGTACATCGCGATGATTTCGCTGCGCGGCGTGATGATTTCGGCCTGGCTCGGGTAGTCCGGTCCGAGCACGTGTTCGCACAGATCGCGCACGCTGGCCTGCGGGTCGTCGAGCAGGCGGATGCAGGCGCTGACCACCTCATTGAGGTTGTGTGGCGGAATGTCGGTGGCCATGCCGACCGCGATGCCGGTAGTGCCGTTCAGCAGGATGTGCGGCAGGCGCGCCGGCAACCAGGTCGGTTCCTGCAACGAACCGTCGAAGTTCGGGTTCCAGTCCACCGTGCCCTGGCCGAGTTCGCCCAGCAGCACTTCGGCAATCGGCGTCAGTTTGGATTCGGTGTAACGCATGGCGGCGAAGGACTTCGGATCATCGGTGGAACCGAAGTTGCCCTGGCCCTCAATCAGCGGGTAACGATAGGAGAACGGCTGCGCCATGAGCACCATGGCTTCGTAACAGGCGGAATCGCCGTGCGGGTGATATTTACCGATGACATCACCGACCGTACGCGCCGATTTCTTCGGCTTGGCGGCGGCGTTCAGCGACAGCTCGCTCATCGCAAAGATGATTCGGCGTTGGACCGGCTTCAGGCCGTCGCCGAGAAAGGGCAGAGCGCGGTCGAGCACGACGTACATCGAATAATCGAGGTAGGCGCGTTCGGCATATTCACGCAGGGGAATCTGTTCGAAACCGTGGAAGCTGGGGCGGGTCAAATCGGTCATGGCGGGCTCGTGGTGCGGATGTTTTCATTCTAACGGGTTTGCCGCAGGATGGGCATCGCCTTCGGCATTCGGGTAAACTGAAACGAAGGAGATTGCATGAGTACAAGCATCATCATTGGCCTGGTTGCCCTGGTCTGTCTGGTCCTGCTTTTCAAAGTGATGGGCTTTCTGCTGCGTCTGGCCGTGGTTCTGGTCGTGCTCGGTGCCGCCTATTGGTATCTGGCCCCGATTTTCGGCTGGCCGGCGTTGCCGTTCTGATGCCGGAGCCGCACGTCCATGCCGCTTGAAGCCATGGCTATTTCCCGGCGCCGGTTGGCGCTGATTCTCGGCCTTTTGGCGATGGTCGGGCCGTTTGCCATCGACAGTATTTTTCCGGCCTTCCGGGCGCTCGCCCATGATTTGCAGGTGGCTGACGCCGCCATCCAACAGACCATCAGTATCTATCTGCTGGGCTACGCCGCGATGTCGCTGCTGCACGGTGCGCTGTCGGATGCCTTCGGGCGCCGGCCGGTCATTCTGGGTGGTTTGGGACTCTTTCTGGTTTCTTCCGTCGGTTGTGCGCTGGCCGCCGACCTGCAGCAACTGCTGATCTTCCGATTCATTCAAGGGCTTTGTGCCGGGGTCGGCTTGATTGTCGGCCGCGCGGTCATCCGCGATGTGTTCGACGGCGACCATGCCCAACGCATGATGAGCATGGTGTCGATGATATTCTCGATCGCGCCGGCCATTGCGCCGATCATCGGCGGTTACATTCTGAGCTGGAGCCACTGGCAGGGCATTTTCTGGTTTTTGGCCGGGTTGAGCCTGTTCATGCTGGTGGTGGTGGCCGTCTTTCTGCCGGAATCGCATCCGCCTGCCAAGCGGGTGGCGTTCCATCCGGTGCCGCTGAGCGCGACCTACCGCGAAATGATTCTGCATACCGGATTCCGGCGTCTGGCATTGGCCGGCACCTTCCTGTTCGGCAGCCTGTTCCTGTACATCGCGGCGGCACCCGATTACGTGATGACCCACCTGCGTCTGCACGAAACCCAATTCGGCTGGTTTTTCGTGCCGACCATCGCCGGCATGAGCATCGGCGCGTTCGTTAGCGGCCGGCTGGCCGGCAAGGCCAGTGGCATGCGCATGGTGCAATGGGGCTTCGGCATCTGCGCGGCCTCGGCGGTGTTGAATCTGATCTATGCCAGCACCGCGGTCCGGCTTGAACTGCCCTGGGCGGTGCTGCCGATGAGCGGTCTGGCCTTCGGCATCGCGCTGGTGTTTCCCATTCTGACCATCGCGCTGCTCGATCTGTACCCGCACATCCGCGGTACGGCGTCCTCGATGCAGGCCTTTATTAGCCTGATGTCAAATGCTCTGATTTCCGGGTTGCTGGTGCCACTGGTCAGCAAAAACCCGGCGCTGATGGCCGGCGTCTGCTGTCTGTTCGTGATGGCCTCTTACGGCGTATGGCGTTTGTACCTGCAGTCACCACATGCGGCCATTCATTGCCCGGATCAGCCAGCGGCGTTTGAGCCTACTGACGAACTGTGAGTCCGGTAATCCGCCCGCAGTAATTCTTGGAAATGATGCAAGGCATTCTCGCGCAACGGGTTTAAACGCCCGGCCATATAAGAGCCGCTGTCCAGTCCACGCTGCACATCAACGCAAATCTGGATGTCTTCATCCTGCACCACGTCGGAGAATTCCAAGTCACGCTTGCGGCGCGCTTCATCCTTGTCCGAATCGGCACTCGCGGTGTAGAAGAAATCGAATTCCACCCGGCAACGGTTGTTCGGTAACGGCAATACGCGGTTGGTCTGCAGGCGGCCCGGCAGGATGTTGAGCATGGTGTTCGGGTACATGAAGTAATACAGCGCTTCGCCCGAGCCGTACAAATCATCGCCGCTTTCCAGCGGGCTGAACTGCATGGAATACCAGCGTTTGGTTTCGGTCACGTAGCTGCGGTAATCCAGCAGCTTGTTCAGCTCCGGATGCACGTGCGGCACATGGTAGCCTTCCAGGTAATTGTCGACGTAGGTCTTCCAGTTGCAGTCGATGTCGTAACTCAGATGCTGGTGGAAGCGCAGATCGGCAAGTGCATGGCCGCTGACCGCAAGACGCTCGGCGATGCCGGCCACGTAGTCCTCGAACGGCGGCGGGTTTTCCGAAGCCGCGAACACCAGGCCCGCGAACTCACGCACCTGCAGCGCCGGCAAACGCACCGAACTGACGTCGAAATCCGCCACGTCCTTCATTTCGGTGGCGGTACGCAGACTGCCGTCCAGGTTGTAGGTCCAGCCGTGATAGCGGCAACGCAATTGCTTGGCGCCTTTGCCCGAGCACTGCGCCAACGGCCCGGCCCGGTGCCGGCAGACGTTGTGGTAGCCTCGCAGGCCTTCGGCGGTACGGATCACGATGACCGGAAGCTGGCCGAGAACCGAGACCACGTAATCGCCTTCATCGGCGATCTGCGTGCTGTGGCAGACGTATTGCCAGTGCCGGTTGAAAACGGCGGTCTGGTCCACCGCGGCCGTGCCTTCGCCGGTGTAGAAACGCGCGGGCAGGGCGGTGGCGGTGGCCAAGGCCTGGGGTTGCAGGTCGGAAGATGCGCTCAGCATGTCAGGGCTTTATTCCGGAGCCTGCCAGCCGCATTGCTGGCCCTTGTTCTGTTCCTTCAGCCAGCTCTGCAGCGGCGCGAAATATTCCAGCACCGCGGAGCCGTCCATTTCTTCCTTGCCGGTCAGTTCCTTCATGGTCTTCTGCCAGGGCTGGCTGGAGCCCTTGCTCAGCATGGCCCAGTAGCGCTTGCCGGCTTCCGGGTTGTTGGCGAAGTTGCACTGGTACAGCGGGCCTTTGTAGCCGGACGCATCGCACAGGGCTTTGTAGAACTGGAACTGCAGAATGTGCGACAGGAAATAGCGGGTGTAAGGCGTGTTGCCCGGCACATGGTATTTCGCGCCGGCATCGAAGTATTCTTCGCCGCGCGCGGTAGCCGGAGCCACGCCCTGGTATTTGGCTTTCAGATCCCACCAGGCTTTGTTGTACTGATCCGGTTTGATTGAACCGTCGAACACGCCCCAGCGCCAGCGGTCGATCATCAGACCGAAGGGCATGAACGCGACCTTGGCCAAGGCCATGCGCATCTGGCCGTTGATCACGGCTTCCTGGCTGACGGCGGGTTTGTCGATCAGACCGATCGAGCTCATGTATTCCGGCGTCATCGACAGCACGATGGTGTCGCCGATGGCTTCATGGAAGCCGTCGTGTGCGCCGCCCTGGAACAGGATAGGCAGTTTGTTGTAGGCCAGATAGTAATAAACGTGGCCGTACTCATGGTACAGCGTGGTCAGATCTTCTTCGGTCGGGGTGATGCACATCTTGATGCGTACATCGCCTTTCAGGTCCATGTCCCAGGCGCTGGCGTGGCAGACCACATCGCGGTCACGCGGTTTGATGAATTGTGCATTGGACCAATGCGATTCGGGTAGTTTCGGCATCCCTAAACCGGTATAGAAGCTTTCCGAAAGACGTGCCATATCCTTGGCCTGCTGCAGGTCGGCTTCGTGCGAGATATCGGCGAATTTCAAGGGACTGAGTGTTGCAGCACCGCCGGCGGCGGCCAGTTTTTCGTTCAGTACCTTGTCATGCTGTTTCTGCAGCACGCTGTTGATGTCGAGGCTTCCGGCGCCCTTGTAGGGTTCGAGGATCGGCCAGAGACTGCCCCAATCCTGCTGCCAGAGGTTGCCGGTCAGATGCGCCGGAATCATGCCGTTGATTTGGCCCTTGTCGCCGTACTTGGTGACCAGTTTGTTCTTGGTGTAGCACTGCAGTTCCTTGTACAGCGGTTCGACTTGGCCCCACAACCGATCGCTTTCCTTCTGGAAATCGGCAGGGCTCATGTCGTAGCCCGAGCGCCACAGTTCGCCGGTGTTGCCGAAGCCCAGATCCTTGGCGCCCTGGTTGGACAATTCGGCGAAGCGCTGGTAATCCTTGCGCATCGGCATGGCGATGGTGTGCCAGCCGTTCCAGGCATTCAGCTGTTGGTCGTAAGTGCTGGTAGGCTCCGCCAGAATCTTGGACACGGCGCCGATGTCGAGGCAGTCCTCGGGTTTCTTGCTGTCCGGACAGTACTTGCCGGAACCGTACATGCCTTCGAGCTTGGTGGCCAGACCGGTCATTTCGGCCAGGGCTTTCGGATCGTTCGGCGGCGGCAGGGTGACGCCGATTTTCAGCAGGTGCAGGGCGCGTGCCGTTTCCGGCGTCATTTTGGCATCGGCCGGGAAGGTCTTGGCTTTGGCGATGTACTTGCTCAACATGCCCAGATAGCGTTCATTGGCCTTGGCCGAGATGCGTTCGGAATCGCTGTTGATGTAGGTCGAGGCCAGCCATTGTGAGGAAGTGATTTCCGGATAGGCTTCGGTCAGCTCGCGGTTGACGCGGGCGATGAATTCATCGGCGGTCTCATTGGCATACGCGGCTTCTGTCGAAGCGCCATCACCGGTTTTCGGGCTGCAGGCGGACAGGCCGAGCAGGCTGGCGGATACGGCGAGGGTCAAGGCAAGGCGTTGGATGTTCACGGAAGCTCCGAAAGCGGGTTGGAATCCCTCCGATGATATCAGGCTTCGCTAATCGGCTGAAGCCTCGGCTGGGTCGGGCAGGTCCAGCAGTCCCCGCGTGTGCAGGAAGGCACGGGCATCGTCGGCGTCCTGTTCAAACCAGGCGCGCGCTGAGCCGAGCCGGAAGCTGTAGCCCCAGGTGTCCATGTCGGCGCAGGCGCGTGCGAATCCAAAGCCGGTAATCCGGTCAGCCAGCAGCAGCTGCAGATAACAGGTGGCATCTTCTTCCAGCACCGAATCGCTGGCATCGGTATGCACGGCCCCCCGCTTTTCCAGGGGCAGAACGATGAGATGGCAGGCCTCATGCAACAGCGAATGCACCGGGGTGTCGGTGCGTACATGGACGCGTGTACCGATCAGTCCGGCCTCGCACTCGCCCCAGTAGCTGCCGGGGATGGCCTCGCCGTCCGGAACGAGAACCAGTTCCAAATCAAACAGGCCCAGCAGTTGCCGGGCCTGTTCAATAGCGATGTCGTGCAGGCGCACGACCGCTGCGTCCGCCTCGAAACCCACGGATCAGCTCTTGTCGGGCAGGGCAATCTGGATGTCGAGGACTTCCTGGATGCCGTCCTTGTCTTTTTCGAAGTTGACCTTGACCGCTTCGTCATTGACCTGCACGTATTTCTTGATCACTTCCAGCAGTTCGCTGCGCAGGCGCGGCATGTAATCCGGGGCGCTGGCATCCCTGCGGGACTGTGACACCAGAATCTGCAGGCGGTTCTTGGCGGTGGACGCCGAGGTCGGTTTGCTGTCGAGTTTTTCCAGCTGTTCTATGATGTTGCGCAGAAGTCCCATGGCTCAACCTCCGAACATTTTCGAGAAGAAGCCCTTCTTCTCGACGGTGGTGAAGCGCATCGGACGGTCTTCGCCGAGGATGCGGGCGACGGCGTCGGTGTAGGCCTGTCCGGCATCGGAGTTTTCATCCAGGATGACCGGGTTGCCCGAGTTGGAAGACTGCAGCACTTCCGGCGATTCCGGAATCACCCCGACCACCTTCAGCCCGAGGATTTCCTCGACGTCGCCGATCGACAGCATCTCGCCTTTTTCAACACGGGCCGGATTGTAGCGGGTCAGCAGCAGATGCTCGGTGATGTGTTCGCCGGCTTCGGCTTTCTGGGTCTTGGAAGCGAGCAGGCCGAGAATGCGGTCCGAGTCGCGTACCGAGGATACTTCCGGATTGACCACGACCACCGCACGGTCGGCGTAGTACATGGCCAGATAGGCGCCTTTTTCGATGCCGGCCGGCGAATCGCAAAGGATGTAATCGAATCCTTCGCCGGCGAGATCCTTGAGCACCTTCTCGACGCCTTCGCGGGTCAGTGCGTCTTTGTCGCGGGTCTGCGAAGCAGCCAGGACATACAGATTGTCGAAGCGCTTGTCCTTGATCAGGGCCTGTTTCAGGCTGGCTTCGCCGTGCACCACGTTCACGAAGTCGTAAACCACGCGGCGTTCACAGCCCATGATCAGGTCGAGATTGCGCAGGCCGACGTCGAAATCGATGACCACCGTCTTTTTGCCGGCTTTGGCCAGTCCGCAGGCGATGCTCGCGCTGGAAGTGGTTTTGCCGACGCCGCCCTTGCCGGATGTGACTACGATGATCTCTGCCAAAATGCGCTCCTTGTCTGTCAATGTCGTTGAATCATATTAAGCCAGTTCTTCGATGCGTAGCTGGTCTTTGTCGAGCCAGATCTGCACCGCTTTGCCCAGCAGTTTTTTCGGAATTTCATCCAGAACCTTGTATGTGCCGGTGATGGCGACCAGCTCGGCGTTGAATTCGCGGCAGAAAATCCGTGCCTGGGTATTGCCCGAGGCGCCGGCCAGAGCGCGCCCACGCAATGGGCCGTAAATGTGGATGGAACCGTCGGCAATGGCTTCGGCACCGGCACCGACCATGGCGCACACGGTCAAATCGCGGCCGGCGGCGTATACCTGTTGGCCCGAGCGCAAGGGCTGGGTCTGCAACAGGCCCGGTTCCTGGCTCGGTGCGGCTGCCGCGGCTGGCGCGGGTTTGCTTTCGGAAGGCGGTGCCGGGCGTGCCGGCTCCGGGCCGTCGTCACGTTCGAATGAAGCCCGGAATTTGGCGAGAATCGGCAGACCGACCTGTTCGGCCAGTTTTTCCACGGCCGGCGTGCCGTAGGCGATGGCGACCGGCATGACGCCGGCGTTGCGCAGGGCATCGATCAACGCGTCCGTGGTTTCGACATCCGGACACGCGGGCAGGGCACTGAAATCAAGAATCACCGCCGCGTGCCGGAACAGTTTCGGCGCGCGCTCAACGCGCTCCTGCATTTCGTTTTTCAGGGCGGCGATATCCAGTGTGCGGATGCGCAGATTGGCGATGCCCACTTGGCCGAATTTCAATTCCCCGCATTGTTCGTAGCTGACCGTCGCGCCGCCCATCTCAAGTTCCCGTCGCCAGATGGCCGCCGGTTTGCGGTTTGACTCTGGCCTGAAGCCAGACCACAGGCGGCAGCTGTTCGCCATAAGTGGTGTTTACGAAGGGATAACTGCAGAGATCCTTGTAGAGCATGGCGGCCCGCAGCGGCGAGTCCGGCAGCTGATGCTGGCCGACTTCATGGAAACCGAAGCTGCCATGAAACAGCAGAGCGGGGTGGGTGCTGTCTTCGATGAACACCTCGGCGACCAGGGCCGGCGCCCGCACTTCCGCGAAACTCTGCACATCGGCATAGAACAGACGGCCGATGCCGGCGCTGCGTTGGCCCTTGGCGATGACGATGCGGTCGACGTAAACGAAGGCTTCGTAGTGGTCCTTGAACCAGCGGAAATTGCTGCTTTCGTAATCGGCGTCACGGGTCATGGCGATCAGGAAGCCGACCAGACAGTCATCGGACTCGGCGACGCGGAAGTAGTCGGCGTGCTGCCAGAAGTAGTGGATCTGCCCTTGGTTCATCGGCAGAATGCCGCTGCCTGCGGCATTGTTCATGGCCAGAATGGCATCCAGTTCGTGCGCTTGCACGTCGCGGATCGAAATCGACATCGAGACTACTCCAGAATCCAACCAGCCCGTCTTCGGCTTGATGCGGAATTATCGCATGGAGTGCCGGAGCTGCGTTAGAGTTTTTGCACGAATTGGCCGATGCATGACTTCTGGCGGCTTGCAAGTGCTTGATTAGGGGGTATCATTCCCCGATGAATGCACGCATCAATCACCAGCAACTGCTGCGCTTCGCGGGACTGTTCACCTGGGGCATGGTCGGTATTCCGCTGCTGTATGCCGGCTGGCAGGGCTTTGACCAAAGTGGATTGAGCTCAGGCTCCGTTTCCGGCTGGATTTTCAGTTACCTTGCTTTCGGTGTCCTGTATCTGCTGGTCACCGGCCATCTCAACATCTACCGCCGCGGCTGGCGCGATAGCGTCAGCCTGTTCCTGCTCACCCTGTTTGCCATTGCGGTAAGTTATTATTCTGAAACAGGTTTAGGCAGCATGCTGTTGGCCGTCATTGCCGGCATCCTGCCTTGGCTGCTGCCGGTCCGGGTCGGTTCCCTGTGGCTGGTCATCAGTCATCTGCTGGTCATTCCGGTATTCATTTTCAGCTCCGACGGGCTGACCTGGTGGGAAGCCTTCCTGCAAAGCCTGCTCTATGCCGGATTCTCGACCTTCGTGTTCGTCACCGGTCATGTCGCCAAACAGCAGGCCGCGGCTCGCGAAGAACAGCGTCGCCTGATTGCCGAGCTGCGCGCCGCGCGCACGCTTTTGGCCGAAAACTCCCGGGTCGGTGAGCGTTTGCGGATTTCCCGGGAGTTGCATGATCTCCTGGGTCATCACCTGACGGCCTTGAGTTTGAACCTGGAAGTTGCCGGGCATCTGAGCGAGGGCAAGGCCCAGGAGCATGTCCGTCAGAGCCATGCCTTGGCCAAGTTATTGCTCTCCGATGTGCGTGAGGCGGTTTCGGAGATGCGCGAGGGCTGCGCCATCGATATTCTGGCGGCGATCGAGCCGCTGGTTCAGCCGATGCCGAATCTGGACATCCGTCTTCATGCCGATCCGGGTCTGACGCTGGAGGACTCCAGCGTGGCTCAGGTCATACTGCGCTGTGTTCAGGAGTTGATTACCAACACCATCAAGCATGCCCGTGCCGGAAAGCTCGAATTATCCTTACAAAAGCTGGATAATTTATTGATTTTGAAATCAGAAGACGACGGCGTCGGGGTTGCCTTAGCCCGGCTCGGGAATGGATTGCAGGGCATGAAAGAACGGGTCATGGCCCTCAACGGGCAACTGTTGATTCAATCCGCGCCCGGTCATGGATTCAGCGTCAGCATCACTTTGCCCTTGGGAGAATAACGCATGATTCGAGTTTTTTTGGTGGATGACCAGACCCTGGTCCGTCAGGGGGTCAAATCCCTGCTGTCCCTGGCGGCTGACATCGAGGTGATTGCCGAGGCCAGTGATGGCCAGCAGGCCATAGATCTGATTCCTGAAATCAAGCCGGATGTGGTGTTGATGGACATGCGCATGCCGGTCAAATCCGGTCTGGAGGCGGTTCAGGAGCTTTCGGCCGCGGGGCGCCTGCCGCCGACCATCATCCTGACCACCTTTGATGACGATGACCTGGTTCTGGCCGGGATCCGCGCCGGAGCCAAGGGCTATATGCTGAAAGACGTCAGTCTGGAGCAGCTGGTCGAGGCCATCCAGGTGGTCTCAAAAGGCGGGTCGCTGGTGCAGCCGGCGATGTCGCAGCGGCTGCTGTCCGGACTGGAGGGGATGAACAATCATTTCGTCAGCCTCGAGCGCCCGGATCCGTTGACCGAGCGTGAAACCGAGATTCTGCGGCTGATGGCCGGAGGCTTTTCCAACAAGGAAATCGCCAACTCCCTGCACGTGGCCGAAGGCACCATCAAGAACCACGTTTCCAACATTCTGTCCAAGCTCGGGGTGCGCGACCGGACCCGGGCCGTGCTGAAGGCTTTCGAACTCAAAATCGTCTAAACGGTACCCCTCCGGCCGGTGAAAAGGGCCGGCCGGGCCAACCCAATCCGGACATTAAATGGTATCCTTTGAGACTGATTGCCCGAAAGGGCAGTTTGCCCCTGGAGAGAGTCTTTAAATGAACCGAATTTACGAATTCCTGATTTCGTTGGCTGTGGTCATCGCGCTTTTCGCGGTGGTCGCCCTGTTCCTGCCGTCGAAGCGCACTGTCGAATACAAAATCGAAAGCAACCGTCCGATCAGCACCGTATACGATGTCCTCAATGGCTTCAACCGTTTTGACGAGTGGAACATCCTGCGCTCGGACAGCATGCTGAAGTCCCAAGTCAGCGATCCGGCCAGCGGCGTCGGCGCGACCATGAGCTACAGCTCTTTGAACCGGTCCACCGGCAGCGGCACCTGGAAACTGATTGAAAGCGTTCCCCAGGAAAAAATCAAGTTTGCCATTGACGACAGCTCGCAGGGCAGCGATAAATTCCTGACCATCACCCTCGACCGCACCGGTCCGCTGAACAAGAACGTCGAAATCCGTCAGGTCTATGAAGTCGATTACGGCTGGAACCTGTTCGGCCGTTTTGCGGGCATGTATGTCGAACGCAACGTCGGCGACAAGATCAAAGCCGGTGCCAAACGCCTGACCACCTTTCTGGCGACGATTCCGAAGCTTTCCTATGCCGATCGCGTGAACCCGATCACGTTCACCGAAGTTCCGGCAACCAATGCGTTGGTGGCTACGGTGATTTCCAAGCGCGACAACAATGAAATCGCCACCGGTATCGTCAACAAGATGGCGTGGATCAACAAAATCATCGCCGCCAACGGCTTGCAGGCGAACGGCCCGATGCGCATCGTGACCAATGAATTCACCTCCGACAGCTACAGTTTCGATGTCGTCCAGCCGGTCAGCAAAGACGGTGTAAGCACCGGCGAATGGGTCGTCAAGACCGAAGCCGAGGTCAGCTTCGAACAGATTCCTGGCGGCCGTGCCGCGACCACCGATTACACAGGCTATGCGACCGGTCTTGAAAGCGAACGTCAGTCCGTGCGTGCCTGGGCCATGGTCAACGGGGCATCGACCCGCGATCGCGCCTATGAGGAGTATCTGGTGCCGCCGCAGTTGATGATGACCGAAGACGCCAAGTTCAAGGTCTATTGGCCGGTAAAGTAAGCAATACCGGAAAAGCGGGCTTCGGCCCGCTTTTTCTTTGGGCGCGCGTTGTCAGTATCCCGCGCTTTTCTATACACTTGAACAAACCGGTTGGGTAGGGCGGGATGATCCAGGCAGAACGAATCAGCAAGCGTTTCGGTGCGATTGCCGCCGTTGAGGATCTCGGCTTCCAGGTCGAGCGCGGTGAAATCGTGGCTTTGCTCGGTCCGAACGGCGCAGGCAAGACCACCTGCATGCGCATGCTGTCCGGGTTCCTCAGGCCGGACCGCGGAAGCGTCCGGCTCGGCGGCTACAACCCCTGGGAGGAGCCGCTCGCCCTTCGCCGGAGTCTGGGCTACTTGCCCGAGCATGCGCCGGTCTACCGCGAGTCCAGCGTCATCGCCTACCTGCGCTTCATTGCCTCTGCACGCGGGCTGGGCAAGAGGGCCTACGACACCGTGGATGACATCTGCGAGCGCCTCACTTTGAATCCGATCGCGCATCAGACCGTGTCGACACTGTCCAAAGGCTCGATGCGCCGTGTTGCCCTGGCGGCGGCGATCATGCATCGTCCGCCGGTGCTTCTGCTCGACGAGCCGACCGACGGTCTGGATCCCATCCAGAAGCAGCAGGTCCGGCGCTTGATCCAGGATCTCGGGAAAACCAGTGCCATCCTGATGAGTACCCATCAGATCGACGATGTCCTGGCGCTGTGCCCGCGCACCATGATCATGGGCGGCGGCAGGAAACTGCTCGACAAGAGCACGGAAGAGCTCTTGCATCAGTCGAAGTACCACAATGCAGTGTCGTTCGTCGCCCGTGAAAGCATCGCGGCGCGTGCCGCCCTGGAAGGGCTGTCCGGTGTCAGCGGCTTCGAGCAGAATGCTGCCGACGGCCGCCTGTATGTGTTCGTGCAGGGCAGCAAACCGCAGAACCAGATCATTGCCGAGCGTTTGGCCCAGAAGAGCGTGCCGTATCTCGATCTGCGTCTGGAAGTCGGACGACTCGATGAGGTATTCGCCAAGACCGTAGCTGAGGCCAGACCATGAGCGCCTTCCTGGCATTGTTCAGGCGTGAGCTTGCGGCTTATTTCCGCACACCGCTGGCCTTGGTCTTCACCGTCATTTTCCTCATGCTGTCGAACAGCTTTGTGTTCTATTTAGGGGATCTGTATGAAACCGGGCAGGCCAGCATGCAGGCCTATTTCCGCTTGCTGCCCTGGGTCTGCCTGCTGCTGGTACCGGCAATGTCGATGCGCAGCTGGTCGGAGGAATTCCGTTCCGGTACCATCGAGCTGCTGGATGCCCTGCCGCTGCCGCCCTGGCAGCAGGTTCTGGCCAAGTTCGTGGCGCTCTGGTGTGTCGCGGTCAGCGCCCTGCTGCTCTCCTTTCCGCTTTGGCTCAGTTTGGCCTGGCTGGGCGATCCGGACCATGGCACCATCATGCTCGGCTACATCGGCATCTGCCTGATGCTTGCAGCAATGCTGGCCATAGGGCTCTGTGTTTCCTCGTTCAGCGAAAACCAGCTCGTGGTCTATCTGCTGACGGCGATGATTCTGCTGCTCTACCTGCTGGCGGGCTACCCGCTTGCGCTCAATCCCGTGCGTGAGATATTCCCCCAGTATGTCGTCGATCTGATCGGGTCCATGAGCTTCCTGACCCATCTGAATGCGATTACCCGTGGCGTACTGGATCTGCGCGACGTGCTTTTCTTTGCTGTGACCGTGCTGTTCTGGCTTGCGGTCAATCTGCTGGTTCTGCGCGCAAGAAAGGGCGGCGCATGAAGCTGCCTGCATCCGCGCGTCTGCCGCTATCGATTCTTGTCCTGTCCTGCATCTATTTCGCGCTATGCCAGGTGGTGCTGGTTCTCATGCCGCCGGCTCGTCTTGATCTGACTGAAAAAAGGCTGTTCACGCTGTCGGAGGGCAGTATCCACATCCTGCGTGATATCCGCTCTCCGGTAACGCTGACGCTCTATTATTCCGAAAAAGAGGCGCGTCCATACCCTCAATTCCGTCAATATGCCACGCGCGTGGTCGAGAAAGTCGAGGAGTATGCGGCGCAGTCCGATGGCAGGATCAAACTCCGCATACTCGATCCGGAGCCGTATTCCGTGATGGAGGATGCGGCCATTGCCGATGGCATTTCGGCCATTCCGCTCGAGGATGGGTCGGGACCGCTTTATTTCGGTTTGACGGCGCTTTCCGATGGCCGGAAGAATACCATCGGATTCGTCAAACCCGAAGCCGAAGAGCATCTGGAATACGAGCTTTCCAAGCTCATCCGCTCGGTACAGCGCATTGAAAAACCGAAAGTTGCCCTGGTCACCGAATTGCCGGTTACCGGCAACGCCAATCCTGCTTTCGGACCGGTCACGCCGGCATGGGTGGCTTTCCGACAGCTTTCGGAGCGCTACGACATGGTGACCTTGTCGCCGAGAGCTCTTAAAATCCCCGACGATATCGATGTGCTCTGGGTCATGCATCCGCGCGGCTGGCCTGCCGACAGCTACAGGCAGATCCAGGATTTCATCAACGCGGGTCGGCATGCCGTCATCCTGCTCGATCCGAATGCCGAATCGGTTCCGGTATTCGGCAATGCCGGCGACCTTTCGCTTGGCTCCGATGCCGCTGCGTTTTTCCAGCCCTGGGGCATCGTGTTCGATCCGGGCCAGGTCGTGCTCGACAGCAAGTATGCCTGGCTCATGCAGCTCAACGAGAACCAGTTTCCGAAGCGGAATCCGGGTCTGATCAGCCTTCCCGGCGCGGCAATGAACCAGAGCGACGTGGTGACCACGGATCTCGACCGCATCGTCCTGTCCAGTGCGGGTGCCTTGACCATACGCGACAGCAGCATTCTGCAAATCGAACCCCTGTTGCAGAGTTCCGATGCCTCGCGACTGCTTGATGCAGTGGCCTACCGGAGCGCAGCCGATGACCCCGAAAAGCTGCTGAATAAGTTCGTGTCGAGTCAGGAGCCATTCGTACTCGCGGCGCGTTTCACGGGTAAATCCGAGGATTCCAAGTCCGGCGGCGGCCGTATCAATTTCATCGTCATCAGCGATACCGATTTCCTGAGTGACCGGCTTTGGGTTCTGGAAAGCAACCTGTTCGGCGAGCCGGTATACAGTGCACAGGCCAGCAACGGGGATTTTTTCTTCAATGTCATCGACCAGCTCTCCGGATCCGACGATCTCATCTCGATCCGAAGCCGCGGCATGGTCGCCAGGCCCTTCGAAAAAGTCGATCAGCTCCGTCGCAACGCCGAGCAGCGTTACCGTGACAGTCAGATCGGGCTGTTGGCCGAGTTGGAAAAGGTCCAGGGAGAAATCAATTCCCTGCAGACGGAAGCCAAAGCCGGATCCTTGACGGCAGATCCGCGCCGTACAGCGCTCGATGCCAGGAAAATCAGCCTCCGCAAGCAGCTCCGTCGCATCCAGCGCGAATTGAATGAAGATGTCGAACATCTGGGGCAGCGCATCAAACTGCTGAATATTTTCGGTCTGCCATTACTGCTTCTGATCATTGCCGGCATCATCGGAATCCGCAGAAGGATGTTCAAGGACTATGCTCGGGTCGGTGGACATGCCTCGCTATAAACGCGGATTCGATGCGGCTGCCGCCCGTCGCGCGCTGCTCAGGGCGGATTCCGCGTTCAGACCCTGGGTGCAAAAAATAGGTCCCATCGATTACTCATCGGGCTGGGGCAAACCATTCGATATCGCCGATGCCCTCGCGCGCGCAATCCTCTACCAGCAGCTCAGCGGCAAGGCGGCGGCCACTATCGTCGGACGGGTGGAGCAAGCCATGCCCGAGCCACGCTTCCACCACCAAACCCTTGCACGGCTGAGTGATGCACAACTGCGCGCATGCGGCGTTTCGGGAAACAAGACCCTGGCACTGCGCGATCTTGCGCGCCGTGACAAGGCGGGAGAAATTCCGGATTCGCGTAGTCTGCAGTATCTCGACAACGAAGCCATCATCGCGGCGCTGGTGCCGACCCGTGGCATCGGCCGTTGGACGGTCGAGATGATGTTGATGTTCCGGCTTGGCCGGCCGGATGTACTGCCTGTCGATGATCTGGGAGTGCGTCAGGGCGCCATGCTCTTGGATGGCTTATCGGAAATGCCGTCACCCAAAATGCTGGCGCATCGTGGTGAGGTCTGGGCGCCGTACCGGACCTTGGCCAGCTTTTACCTGTGGCGGATTGCCGATTTCCGCAAAGAAGCCGTCAAACGCTCTCAGGATTGATCGCCGCCGATCCAGAACCAATGCCAAGGTTCATAGCTGATGCCGTGCGCATTGCCGCGCGGATAGCTCATCCGGAAACCGTAGGTGGCTGCATGCCGTTGCAACCAAGCGAATGCCACCGTGTCCTCGAAGCTTTCCATGGCGGCCGGTTCTCCCGGCGTACCGATATCGATGGCGCGCCCGCTGTGATGTTCACTGAACCCCGGGGCCGCATTCACGGCAAGAATGTCATGCAAGGGAATGCCGCGGGCGCTTTTGCGACGGAAAATCCCCATCTGGTAATGCACGCTCCGGTAGCCGGAAATGGCCTGCAGCCGGACGTCATCGGCCGCGGCAGCAGTCTGCATCCGGCCCCAGGCCTTGGCGGCATCGTACGCCAGCCATAAAGGACGCCGAAAACAATCACGGCCTGCGTATTCCAACTGGACCGGTTCGGCCACGGCGGGCAGACCGGTCTGTCGGCCATAAATTTCGGCATCGATTCCGAGTTCATCAAGTAGGGGGTTCAGTCCGGAGAGGGGCAGATAAGCAAAGCCGCTGTCTGCAGACGCCAGCAATTCGGAGACGGCATCCAACCACTGCTGCGGGGCAGGGCTGCGGTTCATGAAATGTACCCGTGAGCCTTGCATGGTCGCGATGAAGTTTCCGCTGTCGCGCTCACGGATCAGCCAGTCGGCCCGGGCAAGTTGACGGGCGTGGGAATTGGCGCGGGCGCGGTACAGGCAGGCCGGCACCGCATCCAGCCTGTTGCCATTGATGAGACGGTATTCCGCGGGAATCAGCATTACAGGGCCTGCAGGGCGTCGAGGAATTCCCTCGGTCGCTCCAAGCTTAATAAAACCGGACCGCTTTGGGTAGGCAGATACACGACTTTGCTGCGGTCGGTAATGTAAACATGTGCTTTACGGCCATCATAGAGTTTGAACAGACCCGAACTCAGGCCGGGCATGGCTGCCCCCCACAGCTTCCATTTCGGCCGCAGCTCCTGCCGGGATTCCAGATTGACCAGTGCTGCATTGACGCGATCGATATCATTCAGTGCCCATCGTTTATCGATGAAGCTGACCTTCAGCGACAATCCGTCCATGCCGAGCCCTGCTTGCGGATTCCTGACCCCCATGGCGGCGGCGACAAGTACGGCAGGGCCGATGCCGAACATCAAGCCCAATGCCCAGAGCGGGATATCACTGAATTCCGAGGGATCGTTCCACCAGATGACGGCAATCAAGATGACTGGCAATAGAATTAGGCCGGCAAAGAAAAGTTTTGCGTTGGCACCCACCGGTGAAAGTGCGAAATCTTTACGATTGTTCATGATCGGGGTCCTCGTCCGTTCTCGCCGCCGGTAGACGGTTGGTCTTACGCAACGCTTCCCGCAGCACATATTCGATCTGCGCATTCAGCGAGCGCAGATCGTCATCGGCCCAGTGCTGGACGGCTTCCAGCACCCGGGCATTGATGCGCAACGGAAAGGATTTTTTCGCGGTCATCGCAACGGTATCAGTAAATCGAACCGGTATTGACGATGGGCTGTGTGCCACGTTCGCCGCACAGCACCACCAGAAGATTGCTGACCATGGCCGCGCGTCGTTCCGGATCGAGATCGACCACGTTGCGCTTGGACAGTTCGCTCAGGGCCATTTCGACCATGCTGACCGCGCCTTCGACGATGCGCGTACGGGCCGCGATGATGGCGCTGGCCTGCTGGCGCTGCAGCATGGCCTGGGCGATTTCCGGGGCATAGGCCAGGTGGCTGATGCGCGCTTCGATGACACGCACGCCGGCCTCAGCCAGACGCTCCTGGATTTCCTCGGTCAGGTGTTTGGCGATTTCGCCGGCATGGCTGCGCAGGGAAATCTTGCCCTCTTCATGCTGGTCATACGGATAAGAGGTGGCCATGGCGCGCAGGGCGGCTTCGGATTGGATGTGCACGAAGCTTTCGTAATCATCGACATTGAATACGGCTTCCGCCGAATCGACGACACTCCAGACCACGACGGCCGCGATTTCAATCGGACTGCCTTCCAGGTCGTTGACTTTCAGCTTGCCGGATTCGAAGTTGCGCGTGCGCAGCGAGATCTTCTTCTTGCTGTAAAAGGGATTGTTCCAGCGCAGGCCCTGCTCCTTCACGGTCCCCACGTACTTGCCGAACAGACTGAGTACCGCAGCCTGGTTCGGTTCGACCATGTACAGGCCTACCAGCAGGAAAGTGAATACGATCAGGCTCATTAAGGACCCGAAGGCAATGACGGGGTCATGCGCCTGGGCGCCGATGAAAAATCCATAGGCACTGAGCGCGCTGGCCAACAGGCTGACGATCAGGAATGTGATGCCGTTAAGTGATTTCAGATTATTTTCTTTCATTTGAGGCCCCTTGGTTGATATATAAATGATATCAAATTAAATTAATTTGTCAAAAAAATAAAAAATGATATAAATCATCAAGATATAAAAAAAGCGGCTGTGCCGCTCTTGGATTTTGTAGCTCGTGCTGGTGCTTAGGGTTGCTGGCGGTCATACCGTATGACCGGCGTGGGAGCCTGTTCGCTGCCGACAAAAAGCTGTTTTCCATCCCGCGAATAGGTAATGCCTTCAGCCTGGGGCAACCAAGGCAGGGTGAGGGTGGAAAGGGGTTTCAACCGTATCTTGGATTTCTTCGGCATCGGAAAGAATGTGACCTGCTGGTAATTCAGCACCGCGATGGTGCGGTTGTCCGGGCTGAGGTCGGCGGCGGTGATTTGTGCCCGATAGCGGCCGTAATCGCCTTTTTTGTTCATGGTTTCAGCATCAGGTTGGGCGATGCCTTCGAGCGTGGCGACCAGAACGGGCTCGCTGCCATCGGGGGCATCAAAGGGCAGGGCGAACAGTTCGGCGGGAACGCGTTTTTTGGAAATGAGGTAAAAGCTTCTATTTTTTGCAGATGCGAAAAGCGACTCGGCATCCCGGGCTCCGTCGGGCCAGAGAAAGCGGATGCTTTTGACCGGAGCGAGCTGTCCGCTGCGTTTTGCGTCGGACGGTTCCTCGAAGATATGGATAAACAGCACGTCGCGAACGCCGCCGTTGTCGCCGGTATCGGCGATGGCGAGATAGTGTTTTCCGGCCAGTGAATAATTGGTGATGTCTTCCCAGTCGATGTTGCGGATGTCCGGTGCGGTGAAGGTTCCCAGCGTCCGCGCATTGCCGTCTATGGCGATGATTTCGGCCGGGTTGTCACCGTCATTGATGGCCCAATAGACACCGTCGGCACGGTTGGAACGGGTCAGTCCTGACAGTTCGGACAGTTTGCCGGCATCCGGTATGCCGGCAAACACCGGGTCGGACCAGCGCGGAACCGTAGCTTCAGAAGTGGCCTGGCAGGCCGACAGAAACAGATAACCGACCGAAAAGAGTCCGAGGAATGCGCTGCGGGGATTCAAAAGAACGATGCTTTTCATCAGGCGTATAATGGCATAAACCGACACCAGCAGACAATTGCCATGCACGCATCCCCGCCCGTTTTCGGTACTCCTGAGGCGAAAAACGCCTACCGTGTCCTGCTTCTGGGTTCCGGCGAGCTTGGCAAGGAAGTCGCCATCGAACTGCAGCGCTTCGGGGTTCAGGTGATTGCCGCAGACCGCTACGACAATGCGCCGGCCATGCAGGTCGCGCACGAATGCCACACATTGAACATGCTCGATCCCGCGGCTTTACGTGATCTCATCGCACGGGTGCGGCCGCATCTGGTGGTTCCCGAAATCGAGGCCATCCACACCCAGACCTTGGTCGATCTGGAAGAAAATCACGGTCTGCAGGTGATCCCAACGGCGCGTGCAGCCCGATTGACCATGGACCGTGAAGGTATCCGGCGCCTCGCCGCGGAAACCCTCGGGTTGCCGACCTCGCCTTATCGATTTGTCGATGATGAAGCCGGTTACCGTGAAGCCTTGCCGGCGGTCGGCATTCCCTGCGTCATCAAACCGCTGATGTCCTCTTCAGGGAAAGGCCAAAGCACGGTAAGAAGCGAAGCCGACATCGACGCCGCTTGGCACAAAGCCCAGACTGGCGGAAGGGCCGGCATGGGGCGTTGCATTGTCGAAGGCTTCATCGATTTCGATTATGAAATCACCTTGCTTACTGTCCGACACCGGCAAGGGACTTCGTTCTGTGCCCCGGTCGGTCATTTGCAGATTGACGGTGACTATCGCGAAAGCTGGATGCCCCAGCCGATGAGCGAAACGGCGTGGACCAAGGCGCAGGACATCGCGCGAACCATCACCGATAACCTGGGCGGCTTTGGCCTGTTCGGTGTCGAGCTGTTCGTCAAAGGCGATGCCGTCTGGTTCAGCGAAGTCTCGCCACGTCCGCATGATACCGGCTTGGTGACCCTGATATCGCAGGAACTGTCCGAATTCGCCCTGCATGCCCGCGCCATACTGGGCCTGCCGATTCCCGAAATCCGCGACTACGGTCCGTCGGCCTCGGTCGCGATTCTGGCCAAGGGCACCGGCGTTCCCGAGTTCAGCCGCGTGGCCGAAGCGCTGGCTGAAACCGGAACGGCGCTACGTCTGTTCGGTAAGCCATATGTCGAGGGATCCCGGCGTGTGGCCGTGGCACTGGCGCGTGACGTATCTCTGGAAGCCGCGCGTGAGAAGGCCCGTCGCGTCGCAGCCGCACTCAAGGTTGATCTGGTTTAATCGCCGCGCAGATCCACCCAGACCATGCGATGGTCGGTGGCATCCAGCCAGTCGTGGCCCGGTTCACCGACCTTCGGCCAAAAAACGCCGCTGCCGATGACCTGCCAGCCGACCGAGGGCAGCACATAATCCAGACGTAGATTGCCGACTCTCGGCCCGAAATCGCCGGTGTCATGGCGCGGAGAACCGCGGTGCTTGAGATTGGTGTCTCCGGTGGCTTCTGCCGCCTGCGCAGCCCCTTCGGAACGCGGCGTCAGCATTCTCAGCACGCGCGGGTTTTCAAGCAGTTCGGTGATGGCGCCGGGAATACCGTCACCGTCGGCGGGATCGGCGTTCAAATCGCCGGCAATGGCGAAACGGGCGTCGTCTTTCAGACCGCCGCGCAGGCCGAGATCATCGACGATCCAATCATTGCCGCGATTCCAGACATACTCTCCCCAGAACCGGATTTCATCGGCATAACGGTTGCCGTTGCGGTCTTCCGGGCCGTCGAACACCGGCGGCGTCGGGTGCGAGACCAGGAAATGCAGGGTACCCATCGGCGTGACGACCGGAACATCCCAATGCGATTTCGAAGACAGGCGGAAGGCATTCCAGACCGCTTTCGAATACCACGGCGAACCATCGGCACGCAGCGGAATCCGTGCCCGCGGCATGTCCTTCCAGAGGAATTTCTGGAATGTCCGGACGGCTCGTTTATCGATGGGGAATTTCGACAGCACCAGCATGCCGTATTGACCGGGATGGTTACCGAAACCGAAGGCGTCATTGCCGCCTTCGGTTTTTCCATCGCCATTCAGATCGAAACCGCTGGGTACGCCGGTGTTGACCGGTGCGAAATAACGGTATTTGTAGGTGATGGGCTTCTGGCCGAACTGCGCTTTGCCCAGATAGCGTTTCTGGAACACGTCGGCGGCACGGCCTTCGGCATCGTAATCGAACTCATTGAGCAGCAGCAGGTCAGGGCGTTGATGTTGGATGACGGCTGCGATTTTACGGGCCGGCGCATCACCATCTTCCAGCCGTTTGATCAGTCCGCCGGTTTGGTCGGAATACAGGGAGGCATTAAAGCTAGCTACCCGAATAGTCTCCGTGGCCGCTACCGCATCTATGGAGGCGAGACATGTGGACAGGGTGAAAAGGGCGATGAAACGCATGCTGCGTCCGTAAATGGGGTTTCGAACATTGTGCCATACGCTGTGGGTATAATCGCAGCATGACCCCATCGATACTGCCATGAACACCACCGAACTGTTCGGCTTCCTCGCCGCGACCCTGACCACCATTTCTTTCATTCCTCAGGTCATCCAGGTCTGGCGCAGTAAGCAGACCCAGGACATCTCTCTGGGCATGTATGCGATATTCACTGCCGGCGTCCTGGCGTGGTTGATCTACGGCATTCTGCTCGGCTCGCTGCCGATCATCATCGCCAACAGCATCACCATCCTTCTCGCCGGATCGGTGCTGGCCATGAAACTCAAATACGGCTGATGGCCGTTCAATCGTTCAATCAGGGGGCGTCATGAATACTGTCGACAGCAACATTCCCAGGTCTTCGGTCAGCCGGGCCATCGCCGGATCACGGCTTCTGGTGGGCTTGCTGCAGGGGTTGGCCCTGTTCCTGATTTACCAAGCGGCGGAGAATAAGCTCTGGACCACGGGCAATTCCGGCTTGTTTGCCGCACTGCTACTGGCATGCACCATCGTGCCAGTGCTGCTGGTCTCGGCATTGGGGTATTTTCCATACAGAACCCTCTGGCGCTGGCTGCTTCCAGCGGCAACGGTCTTGGCGTTGCTCGGCTTCTACGATATCTGGCGAAGCATCGGTGCACCCTATTGGGGTGATTACGGGAAGATCGATGACGGCGCCCGGTTTCCGTCGCCGGAGTTATGGGTGCATGCCGTTGCCGGATTTTTCATTGCGCACGCCCTGGTATCGGCATCGGTGCTGGAAGGACGGTATATCGCCTCGTACCGAAACATCTTTGAAAGCGCCTCCAAACTTCTGATTCAGGTCGCGTTTGCCGGAGTATTCACCGGTATCGTCTGGCTGGTGCTGCTGCTTGGCGCCGCGATGTTCGACATGATCAAGCTCTCTTTCCTCAAGGACGTGCTGGATGAGTCCTGGTTCGCCATTCCTGTGACGACCTTCGCCTTTGCCTACGCCCTGCACATCACCGATGTCCGGCCGGCCATCGTGCACGGGGTGCGCAGCCTCGTCTTGGTGCTGCTGTCCTGGATTCTGCCGGTGGCCGTGCTGCTGATCGGTGGCTTTTTGCTGGCGCTGCCGTTTACCGGCCTGGAGCCGCTGTGGGCCACCAAGGCCGCCACGGCGTTGCTGCTGGCCGCCGCCGCGGTGTTGGTGGTATTGATCAATGCCGCCTTTCAGGATGGCAGTGTCACCGAAGAAGTCGCCCTGCCGATTTGGGCGGGCGCACGCATTGCTGCATTCCTGATTCTGCCGCTGGCGCTGATTGCCGCCTATGCCCTGAGCCTGCGTGTCGGGCAGTACGGCTGGACCGTCGACCGTCTGGTAGCCGCGTTCTGTCTGGTGGTGGCCTTGTGCTGCGGCGCGGGGTATTTCTGGGCGGCGTTGCGCAGCCCGCAGTGGCTGTCACGCATAGCGCCGGTCAATGTGCTGACCGCTTTCATTCTGCTGCTGTTGCTTCTGGCTATTTTCTCGCCGGTACTCGACCCCGCCCGGATTTCCGTCAACAGCCAGCTGGCACAGCTCAATGCAGGAAAAATCGAGGCATCGAAATTCGACTATGAATACCTGCGATTCGAGGGCAAGCGCTTCGGCAATGAAGCACTCCGGGCGATGGCATCCGCCAAATCCGGAAAAGATTCCGCGGTGATTGCCCTGAAAGCACAGGCGGCACTGCAGCAGAATGCACTCTGGAATGCCGAGCCGCAGAAAGTGGATGCCAAACTGCTCGCAGTGAACATCGCCGTGCGTACTCCGGATGCCGCATTACCGGAAAGTTTCTTGGCGCAGAACTGGAAAGAAGCCATCAAGGACAAGGCCTGGCAGTATCCGGAATGCCTGCACAACAGCGGTAAAACCTGCGAGGCCCTGATTTTGGATATGGATACTGACGGGACAGTCGAGGTCCTGCTGCGCGAACAGGGCGGCTCGTTGCAGGTTTTTCATCTCGCAAAAGACACCTGGATCCTTGCCGGCACGGTTGATTTGCCGGGAAACTGCGCTTCAGTCAATGATGCGCTGAGTTTGGGTCGAATTTCCACAGCGCCGACGAAAATGGAGGACGTCGTCATCGCCGGAAGGCATTACCGTCTGGTCAACAAGGCGCCGCTGACCTGTCCGCCAGCTGTTGCCGGCAAGCCATAACTCAGACCAACCGCAGTCCCATGCGCCGTCCGAGCACGGTCGGCGCTTGATGTTCAAATTCATCCAACTGCACAGCCCCTTCGGGGAATAACAAAATCACGGTCGATCCGTAGTTGAAGCGTGCCATTTCCGCAAAGCGTTCCAGGCGGATATTTTTGCCGCGGTAATCAAGCCGTTTCGGCGCATCGGCGTATTCCGGGATATTGACGCCGTTCCAGACCGTTTCCACGCCGGAAACCAACATCGCCCCGACCATCACCGAACACATCGGCCCGAAGTCGGTGTCGAAGTGGCAGACCAGACGTTCGTTACGGGCGAACAGGCGGGGTACATCGGCCACCGTGCCCGGTGACACACTGAACAGACGTCCCGGAACATGCAGGGTTTCGGTCAGCGTGCCGGTCCAGGGCATGTGCACGCGGTGGTAATCGCGCGGCGACAGGTAAATGTTCATGAACACACCGTTCGCGTAGGCCTTCGCCATTTCAGGATCACCCAACAGTTCGGCAGCGGTGTAGTCCTGACCTTTGGCCTGGAAGATGCGTCCGATTTCGATGTTTCCGCATTGGCTGACTTTGCCATCGGCCGGCAGAATCAGGGTCCGTGGATCGGCATCCGGACTGCGGGCGCCGGGCTTCAGGGCGCGGGTAAAGAACGCATTGAAGCTTTCGTAGCTGTCCGGGTCGGAATTGTCGGCTTCTGCCAGATTGACATCGAAGTTGGCCAGAATCGTATGGATGAAATTTTGCTTGATCCAAGGTGTTTTCGAGTAGGCCAGCCGATGCGCCAGATTCGAAAGCAGGCGGTGCGGCAGAAGGTATTGCGCGAGGGAGGCGATTTTCATGGACGGGCCTTTGCCAGTGCAATCAGGTCCGCGCCGATGACCTCCGGCCTGAGCGGCGGCCGGATGATGCCGGCGAACTCAGCCTCGGGATTGAGCAAGACGAGAGTGGCGGAATGATCCATGGTGTAGGAGTCGCCTTGCGGAACTTTCATGTATACCAGGCCGAGTGCGCGGGTGAATTCCGCCAATTGCGGTTCTGCCGCGGTGGCGGTCAGGGTGTCCTTATGGAAAAAAGCCGCATATTCGGCGATTTTCTCAGGCGTATCGCGCTCTGGGTCAACGGACACGAACAGCAGCTTCGGTTTGGCTGGAAGCCCGGCTTTGGCCCACAACGCCTGAGCGCGTGCCATGTCGGTCAGTGCGGTC
>CAJAPA010000143.1 GCA_903942465.1 uncultured Gammaproteobacteria bacterium | reverse complement strand
TGGCAACTCGACATTCTGGAAAGCCACCATATCCATAAGAAAGACGCTCCCTCGGGCACGGCCTTGAGCCTGGGCGAAACCGCCCAAGCCGCGACCGGAACCGAACCGGTCTACCACTCGCTGCGCTGCGGCGACGTCGTCGGCGAGCACACGGTGCAATTCACCGGGCAGGGCGAACGCATCGAGCTGGTGCACCGCGCCACCAACCGGGACATCTTTGCCCAAGGTGCCTTGTTCGCGGCCGAAAAAATCCACGGTAAACTGAACGGACACTACCGGTTTGATGATCTGCTGTAAGCGAAAAAAGCCGCTGATCCGTCATGTAACTTGCTATAATTGCTTGCCGTGCGGGAGAGATTGGATTCCCAGCGCCGAAGGAGCAACCGCCCCGGAAACTCTCAGGCAAAAGAACCGCCGGTGAAGACACTCTGAAAAACGGTGCGGCCAATGCCGGCGCCTGCCGACGGGATAACACTCTCAGGCAAACAGACAGAGGGGGCGCCGATGCCGGACAGGCTGATGTCCGGTTTCCGATGCGCGCCTACTCAGAGAGCTGTCATGACCGATCCTAACGCTTTGCCGCTTCCGCACGTTGCCCGTGATTTCGCCGCCCGTCATATCGGTCCGTCTCCGCAGGAAATCCAGCAGATGCTCGATGCCGTCGGTGCAGGCAGCATGGAAACCCTGATTGCGGAAACCCTGCCGGAATCCATCCGCATTCTGAAGCCGCTGAGCAGCATGGGGCGTGCGCTGTCTGAAGTCGAAGCCTTGGCCCGTTTGCGTGAATTGGCTTCCAAGAACACGGTATTCACTTCGCTGATCGGGCAGGGCTACTCCGGCACGCTGACGCCGCTGGTGATTCTGCGCAATATTCTCGAAAACCCGGCCTGGTACACGGCCTACACGCCTTATCAACCGGAAATTTCGCAGGGACGTCTCGAGGCGCTGCTGAACTTCCAGACCATGGTCTGCGAACTGACCGGCCTGGATGTGGCCAACGCCTCGTTGCTGGACGAAGGCACCGCGGCTGCCGAAGCCATGGCGGTCGCCGAGCGTGTTTCGAAAGCGAAAACCCGTAAATTCTTCGTTGATGAACACTGCCATCCGCAAACCATCGCGGTGCTGCGCACCCGTGCCGAGCCGCTCGGCTGGCAGGTGGTCATCGGCAATCCGGACACCGATCTGGAGGCGTCCGATGTGTTCGGCGCCATTTTCCAATACCCGGGAACCGATGGTGAAGTCCGTGATTTCCGTCCGGTCATCGCCCGTTTGAAAGCTGCCGGAGCGCTCAGCATCATGGCCGCCGATCCGCTGGCGCTGGCATTGCTGACCTCCCCCGGCGAACTCGGTGCCGACATGGCCATCGGCTCGACCCAGCGTTTCGGCGTGCCGATGGGCTACGGTGGCCCGCATGCCGCCTACATGGCGGTACGCGACGCCTATAAACGCTCTATACCCGGTCGCCTCATTGGCGTTTCCATCGATTCCCGCGGCCAGCCGGCTTACCGCTTGACCCTGCAGACCCGCGAACAGCACATCCGCCGCGAGAAAGCGACCTCGAACATCTGCACCGCTCAGGTGCTGTTGGCGGTCATCGCCTCGATGTACGCGGTTTATCACGGTCCGGAAGGTCTGTCTGCCATCGCCGGCGATATTCACGCCCGCACCAAGGTACTGGCCGCCGGTCTTGCCAAACTCGGTTTCGGCGTCCGCAACCGTCATTACTTCGACACCATTACGGTGGATGTGGGATCCCAGCGGGACGCCATTGTGGCCCGCGCAGCGGCGGAGATGATCAATTTCCGGATTGTGGACGCCAACACGTTGGGCATCGCCTTGGATGAAGCCACCACGCCGGAAACCGTGGAAGCGGTCTGGCGCGCCTTCGGCGGTAAACTCAACTACGCGGATACCGCGGCGTCCAGCGATGCCGTGCCGGCCGGCCTGACCCGCACTGAAGCCTGCCTCAAGCATCCGATCTTCAGCCGTTACCGTTCCGAAACCGAGTTGCTGCGCTATCTGCGCAAGCTCTCCGACCGCGACTTGGCGCTGGACCGCGCCATGATTCCGCTCGGTTCCTGCACCATGAAACTCAATGCCACAGCCGAAATGATTCCGGTCACCTGGCCGGAATTCGGGGCTTTGCACCCGTTCGCGCCGGTTGAGCAGGCCTTGGGGTATTACGAACTGTTTGATGATCTGAAAAAATGGCTGGTCGAGATTACCGGCTATGATGCGGTGTCGCTGCAGCCCAACTCGGGCGCCCAGGGCGAATATGCCGGCCTTTTGGCCATCCGCGGCTACCACCATGCCCGTGGTGATATCAACCGCACCGTCTGCCTGATTCCGTCTTCGGCACACGGGACCAACCCGGCATCGGCCCAGATGGTCGGGATGGACGTGGTTGTGGTCAACTGCGATGCCGACGGCAATGTCGATGTCGATGATCTGCGTGCCAAAGCGGAAAAAAACAGCGCCAATCTGGCCGCGCTTATGGTGACTTATCCGTCCACCCACGGCGTGTTCGAAGAACGTATCCGAGAAATCTGCGACATCGTGCACCAGCACGGCGGCCAGGTTTACATGGACGGCGCCAACATGAATGCCCAGGTCGGTCTGTCCCGCCCGGGCGATTTCGGGGCCGACGTTTCCCACCTGAATCTGCACAAGACCTTCTGTATTCCGCACGGCGGCGGCGGCCCGGGCATGGGCCCAATCGGCGTCAAAGCCCATCTGGCCCCGTATCTGCCAGGCCATCCGGTGCTGGACGGCGGCACTGCGCCGGTCGGCCCGGTTTCGGCGGCACCGTTCGGTTCCTCATCGATTCTGCCGATCAGCTATGCCTACATCCTGATGATGGGTGGCGAGGGCCTGAAATTGGCAACCGAAGTCGCCATCCTCAGCGCCAACTACATGGCGGCCCGCCTGCATCCGCATTTTCCGGTGCTGTTCCGCAACCACAACGGCCGTGTCGCGCATGAATGCATCGTCGATCCGCGTCCGCTGAAAGACCTCTGCGGCGTGAGTGTGGATGACATCGCCAAACGCCTGATCGATTTCGGCTTCCACGCCCCGACCATGAGCTTCCCGGTGCCGGGAACACTGATGATCGAGCCGACCGAATCGGAGGCCAAGGTGGAGCTGGACCGCTTTTGTGATGCGATGATTGCCATACGCAACGAGATTGCCGAGGTCCAGAACGGGCGGTTTACCATCGAACACAGCCCGCTGCGCCATGCGCCGCATACCGTATTCGATCTCGCCGAGGCGGAATGGAACCGTCCGTACTCGCGTGAGGAGGGGGTATTCCCGGCCGGCAGTGCGCGTCAGGACAAATACTGGAGTCCGGTCGGCCGCGTCGACAACGTCTATGGCGACCGCAATCTGATCTGCATCTGCCCGACACCGGACGATTACCGCTGAACAGCCTGTTCATGAGGTGCCCAAAACGGAGAGGATTATCCTCTCCGTTTTGCTTTCGTGGGCGGCCGTCGGCGTGTTCATGACAAGCTGGAGTTCGGACACTGACGTATTTCCGGCATTGCTGGACAATAGCGGCTGATTCCGCTAAAATTCTCACTCGCCTAAACCGCCTTTTTACGGCCTTTGCGCAATGCAAAGCCTTGCCGTGGGAAGAACCTTAACTTTTTGAAAAGGCGAGCTTTGTGACCCAATCAGCCATTCTCGCTCTCGAAGACGGTACCGTATTCGAGGGTCTTTCCGTAGGCGCAACCGGCATTTCAGTCGGTGAGGTGGTGTTCAATACCGCCATGACCGGTTACCAGGAAATCCTGACCGACCCTTCCTACAGTCGGCAACTGGTCACCTTGACCTATCCGCACATCGGCAACACCGGAATCACCGTTCAGGATAATGAATCCAATCAGGTCTATGCCGCCGGGTTGATCGTGCGCGATGTGCCGCGCCGCGCCAGCAGTTGGCGCAACCAGATCAATCTGCCGGAATGGCTGAAACAGAACGGCATCGTCGCCATCTCCGACATCGACACCCGCAAGCTGACCCGCATTCTGCGCAACAGCGGTGCCCAAAGTGGCACCCTGATGGCCGGTGTGATCGACATCGACCACGCCATCGAGGCGGCCCGCAAGTTCGCCGGACTGAAAGGCATGGATCTGGCCAAGGTGGTGTCCTGCACCGCCCCTTATGCTTGGACCGATGGCCAGCTCGATCTCAACAGCCAGACATACGTACAGGCGCCGGAGCGATTCCATGTGGTCGCCTATGATTTCGGGGTCAAGCACAATATCCTGCGCATGCTGGCCGAACGCGGCTGCCGCATAACCGTCGTACCGGCGCAGATGACTGCCGAGCAGGCCCTGGCCTTGAACCCGGACGGCATCTTCCTGTCCAACGGCCCCGGCGATCCGGCGCCCTGTGATTATGCGATTGCCGCCATCAAAACCTTCATCGCCCGTCAAATTCCGACCTTCGGCATCTGCCTCGGCCATCAGCTGCTGGGTCTGGCCAGCGGCGCCGCAACCTTGAAAATGAAGTTCGGCCATCACGGCGCCAACCATCCGGTACAGGATCTCGATTCGAAGCGGGTGATGATCACCTCGCAGAACCACGGATTCGCCATCGATGAAAGCAGCCTGCCGGCCAATGTCCGGGTCACCCACCGGTCGCTATTCGATCAATCCAATCAAGGTATTGCACTTACGGATGCACCGGCTTTCAGCTTCCAAGGGCATCCGGAAGCCAGTCCCGGCCCGCACGATGTGGCCTACCTGTTCGACAAGTTCATTACGCTCATGGAGAAACGCTGATGCCCAAGCGTACTGACATACAGACCATCCTCATCATCGGCGCCGGTCCGATCGTCATCGGTCAGGCCTGCGAGTTCGACTACTCCGGCGCACAGGCCTGCAAGGCCCTGCGCGAAGAAGGTTACCGCGTGGTACTGGTCAATTCGAATCCGGCCACCATCATGACCGACCCGGACATGGCCGATGCGGTTTACATCGAACCGATCAATCCGGCTACGGTCGAACGCATCATCGCCAAGGAAAAACCGGATGCGCTGTTGCCGACCATGGGTGGCCAGACAGCGCTGAACTGCGCGCTGGCCATGGCCGATGAAGGCACGCTCGCAAAGTATGGCGTGCAGCTGATCGGCGCGTCACCCGATGCCATCCGCATGGCCGAAGACCGCGAGCTGTTCCGTGTGGCCATGGCCGAAATCGGCCTGGATTGCCCGAAAGCGGAAATCGCCCGCAGTCTCGAGCAGGCGCTCGATATCCAGACCCGTGTCGGTTACCCCACCATCATCCGGCCGAGCTTCACGCTTGGCGGCAGCGGCGGCGGAATCGCCTACAACCGCGAAGAATTCCTGGAAATCACCAAGCGCGGCCTTGATCTGTCGCCGACCACCGAAGTGCTGATCGAGGAATCGGTGCTGGGTTGGAAGGAATACGAAATGGAAGTGGTGCGCGACACCGCCGACAACTGCATCATCGTCTGTTCGATCGAAAATCTCGACCCGATGGGCGTGCACACCGGCGACTCGATTACCGTGGCGCCGGCGCAGACCCTGACCGACAAGGAATACCAGCGTCTACGTGACGCCTCGATTGCCGTGCTGCGCAAAATCGGCGTCGATACCGGCGGATCAAACGTGCAGTTCGGCATCAATGCCGAAAACGGCCGCGTAGTGGTCATCGAGATGAACCCGCGCGTGTCGCGCTCGTCGGCGCTGGCCTCGAAAGCCACCGGTTTTCCGATCGCGAAAGTCGCCGCCAAGCTGGCCGTGGGTTACACGCTGGACGAACTCCGCAATGAGATCACCGGCGGCGCCACGCCGGCCTCGTTCGAACCGACGATCGACTACGTCGTCACCAAAATTCCGCGCTTCGCGTTCGAGAAATTTCCGGCCGCCGATGCCCGTCTGACCACGCAGATGAAGTCGGTCGGTGAAGTCATGGCCATGGGTCGGACCTTCCAGGAGTCGGTACAGAAAGCATTGCGCGGTCTGGAAATCGGCAAGGTCGGCTTCGACCCGACCGGCGCCGCCGCTCAGGGCGAAGACGGGCTGCTGCGCATCAAACGCGAACTGAAAGAACCGGGGCCGGAACGGCTGTTCCAGGTCGCCGAGGCCTTCCGTGCCGGCCTGAGTGTCGATGAGGTTTTCCAGCTCAGCTTCATAGATCCCTGGTTCCTCGACCAGATCGAGGAACTGGTCGCCATCGAGGCGGAAATCACCAACAGCGGTCTGCCGGCATTGGACGCCGTACGTATGCGTCACCTCAAGCGCAAAGGCTTTTCCGATGCCCGCATCGCCCAGCTGGTCGGCACCGACGAATCCGCCGTGCGTGCGCTACGCCATGCGCTGAAAGTGCGCCCGACCTATAAACGCGTCGATTCCTGCGCCGCAGAATTCGCCACCGATACCGCTTACCTGTATTCCACCTACGAGGAGGAGTGCGAAGCGGCACCGACCGACCGCAAGAAAATCATCGTACTCGGCGGCGGCCCGAACCGGATCGGGCAGGGCATCGAGTTCGATTACTGCTGCGTGCATGCCTCCCTGGCGTTACGCGAGGACGGTTTCGAAACCATCATGATCAACTGCAACCCGGAAACGGTGTCCACCGATTTCGATACCTCCGACCGCCTGTATTTCGAACCGCTGACCTTCGAAGACGTGATGGAGATCGTCGAATTGGAAAAGCCGGTCGGCGTCATCGTCCAGTACGGCGGCCAGACTCCGCTGAAGCTGGCGCGAGCACTCGAAGCCGCCGGTGCGCCGATTATCGGCACCTCGCCGGATTCAATCGATTGGGCGGAAGACCGTGAACGCTTCCAGAGCCTGGTCGAGGAACTCGGCCTGCTGCAGCCGCCGAACCGCACGGCACGCAATGCCGAACAGGCCATCGCGATGGCCAATGAAATCGGGTATCCGCTGGTGGTGCGCCCGAGCTATGTGCTTGGCGGACGTGCCATGGAAGTGGTGTATTCCGACGAAGACCTGTCGCGTTATATCCGCGAGGCTGTCCAGGTTTCCAATGATTCGCCGGTGCTGCTTGATCGATTCCTCGATCATGCCGTTGAAGTGGATGTCGATATCATCGCCGACATGGAAGGCAATGTCCTGATTGGCGGCATCATGGAGCATATCGAGGAAGCCGGCGTGCATTCCGGGGATTCGTCCTGCTCGTTGCCACCATACACCCTCAGTGCCGATATACAGGACCGTTTGCGTGAGCAGGTCAGCCGAATGGCGAAAGCCCTGAAGGTCGTCGGTCTGATGAATACCCAGTTCGCCATCCAGGGTGACACCATCTTCGTGCTGGAAGTCAATCCACGTGCATCGCGTACGGTGCCTTTCGTTTCGAAAGCCATCGGCGTGCCGCTGGCCAAGATCGCCGCGCGCTGCATGGCCGGCCGCAGTCTGGCATCCCAGAATGCCGTACGTGAAATCATTCCACCTTATTACTCGATCAAGGAAGCGATTTTCCCGTTCGCCAAGTTCCAGAACGTCGATCCGATTCTCGGGCCGGAAATGCGTTCCACCGGTGAAGTCATGGGTGTCGGTCGGACCTTCAGCGAAGCTTTCGGCCGGGCCGAAGAGGCCGCCGGAATCCGCGTACCGCAGGTCGGGAAGGCCTTCGTATCGGTGCGTGAGGTCGATAAACCGCGTCTGGTGGAAATCGCGCAATCGCTGCTGAAAAAGGGATTCAGTCTGGTCGCTACGCACGGTACCGCCGCCTATCTTCGCGGGCAGGGGCTGCCTTGTGATGCCATCAATAAGGTCGCCGAAGGTCGTCCGCATATCGTCGATCTGATCAAGAACGGCGAAATCAACTACATCGTCAATACCACCGAAGGCAAGCAGGCCATCGCGGACTCGTTCTCGATCCGGCGCGAAGCCCTGCAGCACCGGTTGGTCTATTCGACCACCATCCCCGGCGCCAAGGCGTTGATCCAGTCCATCGAAACCCGTGACAATCCGCGGGTCTGGTCCCTGCAGGAACTGCATGGGGAATTGAACGGATGAGCACCATCGTTCCATTGACCCATGCCGGGGCCATCCGGCTGCGCGCCGAGCTGGAAAACCTGAAGTCGGTCAAGCGGCCGCAGGTCATCGAAGCCATTGCCGAAGCACGCGCCCACGGCGATCTCAAGGAGAACGCGGAGTACCATGCGGCACGAGACCAGCAGAGCTTTATCGAAGGCCGTATCCAGGAACTGGAGTACACCCTTTCGCACTGCCAGATCATCGAGGTCGGCAAGCTCAAAGCAGGTTCGAAAGTGGTGTTCGGCGCCACGGTCGAGCTGGTCGATGTCGAAACCGATGCCACCGTCATCTACATGATCGTCGGCGACCTTGAAGCCGACCTGAAACAGCAGCGCATTTCGATTTCATCACCGATAGCGCGCGCCCTGATCGGCAAGCATGAAGGCGATGCCATCACGATACTGGCACCGGGCGGCAACCGCGAATATGAAATCACCGCTGTCCGCTACATCGATTGAGCATGGCGGATTACGGCACGTGCGTCATCCTGCTGCCGGAAAAACGGTTTTTTTCCGGTCAGCAGCTCTCGGATGGGTTCACCCGTTACGCACGCCGTTTCGGCTTCGAGACCTGCGAGCCCGGTGAAAGCCGGCAGCTGCAGCGCCATTTCCGTTGTCAATCCGGCTCCAGCTGGCCCGTGGCGGCCCTGTGCAGACAGCATGATTCGGGCGATGCCGGCACCTACTGCTGGTTAAGGGCCGATCCGATTTATCTGCAGGCGGAGATGCGCGGTGCACGTGTGATGGCCTGTAGTGACTTCGCACTGAGCCCGGACGATGTAATGGCCGCGGTTTCGGCGCTTCAACCGGCATTTGCCGACTATGGCTTCATTTTTTCTGCAGGCAACGACGGCAGCTTCTACATTCGATGTCCTGAGAATACTGAATTGCCTGATTTTCTGCCCGTCATGGA
>CAJAPA010000142.1 GCA_903942465.1 uncultured Gammaproteobacteria bacterium | reverse complement strand
GATGTTGCCGGTGGCGCCGGCGACGGTGGCCAGCGCATCGACCAGCGGCACGCCGGCTTTGAAGGTCACCGCCAAGGTGCGCGAGAAGCGGGCGATGGCCGAATTGTGCATGATCTGGCCGATGACCGGAATCTTGAGCAGAAGCCGGTCGACGAACTCGGCGAAGGCGCGCGAGCGTTTCAGGCTGCTGATGGTCAGGAATACGCCGCCGATGATCAAACCCAAAATTACCCACCAATAGGCAATCAGAAAGTCGGAGGCCTTGATGATTAGCTGGGTAAAGGCCGGCAGATCGGCGCCGAAGCTCTTGAACAGGTTCTGGAAGGTCGGCACCACGAAAATCAGCAGAATCGCCGAAACCAGGATGGCCACCGCGATGACCACGGCCGGATAGAACAGGGCCTTCTTGATCTTGCCCTTCAGGGTCTCGATGCTTTCCTTGTAATTGGCGATGGTGTCGAGCACGGTATCGAGCACGCCGGCATTCTCACCGGCGAACACCAGGTTCTGGTAAAGCTTGTCGAAATACAGCGGATGCTTGGACAGCGCCTCCGAGAGCGCGGTGCCGCTGGCGATGTCGGAGCCGATGTTCTCCAGCAGATTCTGCATGCGGATGTTCTTCTGGCCGCCGGAGACGATACCGAAGGCCTGCACCATGGGAATGCCCGACTGCATCATGGTGGCGAGCTGGCGCGAGAACACCGCGATGTCCTGCGGACTGATGGTTTTGCCGGCAGCGCCGAACAGCGGCTTGGCCTTGGCCTTGACCTCCGGATTGGCGATGCCGCGCTTGCGCAGATCCAGCTTGAGTGCGGTTTCGGACTTCGCCGATTCTTCGCCTTTCATCTTGACGCCACGCTTGTCGACGCCGGACCAGGTGAACTGCTTCAGGATGTCATCGTTACGGGCGTTAGTTTTCGCGCTTTTCGCGGCGGCGGAACGGGAGGCGGCCATGGCTTAGTCCTTGCTCACTCGGTTGATTTCGGCCAGGCTGGTGAGTCCGGCCTTGGCTTTGATGAGGGCGGAGCGGCGCAGATCGCGCACCCCGGATTCCTGCGCGGCCCGCGCGATTTCAAGCGCATTGCCGCCGGCCAGGATGATTTCCTGGATTTTTTCGGTCATCGGCATGACCTGGTAGATGCCGGTCCTGCCTTTATAGCCTTCGGTGCATTCATCGCAGCCGACTGGTTCGTAGAGGGTGATGCCTTCGTCGATTTCTTCCTGCGTGAAACCTTCCTTGAGCAGGGCCGCGGGCGGCAATGGCGTTTTCATCGGACGTTTGCAGTCGTGCAGACGCCGGGCCAGACGCTGGGCGATGACCAGCGTGACCGAGGAGGTGATGTTGTAAGGCGCGATGCCCATATTCATCAGGCGGGTGATGGTCTGCGGGGCGTCATTGGTGTGCAGGGTCGACAGCACCAAGTGGCCGGTCTGCGCCGCCTTGATGGCGATTTCCGCGGTTTCCAGGTCGCGGATTTCGCCGACCATGATGATGTTCGGGTCCTGGCGCAGGAACGAGCGCAGGGCGGCCGCGAAGGTCATGCCTTTTTTGTTGCTGACCTGCACCTGGTTGATGCCGGGAACGCGGATTTCGACCGGATCCTCGGCGGTGGAGATGTTGACCTCGGGGGTGTTCAGGATGTTCAGGCCGGTATACAGCGACACCGTCTTACCCGAGCCGGTCGGGCCGGTGACCAGAATCATGCCGTAGGGCTTGGCCAGTGCCTCCAGATAGGTCTGCATCTGGTCGGGCTCGTAGCCGAGCTTTTCGATACCGAGCTTGGCGGCGGAGTTGTCGAGCAGACGCAGCACGATTTTCTCGCCGAACAGGGTCGGCAGGGTGCTGACGCGGAAGTCCATCTGCTTGGTTTTGGACAGATTGAGCTTGATCCGGCCGTCCTGCGGCACCCGCCGTTCGGCGATGTCCAAAGCCGCCATCACTTTCAGGCGTGCGGCAATGCGCGGATGCAGGCCAATCGGAGCTTTGGCGACCACACGCAGGATGCCGTCGGTCCGGAAACGGACCCGGGACTCGGTTTCATAGGGTTCGAAGTGGATGTCGGACGCGCCGCGGCGGATGGCATCGGTCAGCTGCTTGTTGACGAATTTGACCACCGGGGTATCGTCGGCGCGGTTGTCGGCTTTGTCGTCGCCGAGATCGTCATCGCCGCCGATGGCCTCGAGGTTGACCAACTCGTCATCGCCGCTGTCATCGAGGGTGTCGGCCGGATTGTTGTAGGCCAGTTCGAGCGCCTTGCGCAGCGCGTCTTCGGCGACCACCACCGGCTCCACGATGGAGTTGCTGGCGAATTTCACCGCATCCAGGGCGTCGCTGTTGGTCGGGTCGGCAATGGCTACGAACAGCTTGCCGCCATGCCGCTGCAGGGGCAGCACCTGTTGTTTATTGGCGAGTTCTTCGGGAATCAGGGAGACCAGGGACTGGCTCAGGTCCATCGCCGACAGGTCGAACAGGGGCAGGCCGAACTCCAGTGAAAACGCACTGGCCAACTGGATGCTGTTGACCAGCTTCTTTTCGGCCAGATATTTCTGGATCGGGCGTTTGTCCTTGGCGGCTTCGGCCTGTGCCGTGCGGGCATCGGCCTCGCTCAGGGCGCCGTCCTGCACCAAGCGCCGGGTGATTCCGGTAATTCCGACCAAATTGGCAGCAGCTGCATTCATATTTGAAGTTTGGTTTTTATGATTCCCCATCCGAAGCTTACCGCAAAAAACCCTATGGTAAAAGGGATTTAGCCCACATTTTGAAGAAAATACGGTACCCGCAGGTACGCCCCGGGACCGGTTCGGAAGCCCAAGGTGATGCCCGGATCCGCGATGCCTATGCCGGTGAGGATTGTTGTACTCTAGAACCAGTCCGAAATCAGGTGTTTCATGCAGCTTTCCATCGTTCTTCCCGCCAAAAACGAAGCCGAGGGCCTGCGCCGGTTTCTGCCGGCCCTGCGGGCGGCCCATCCCTTAGCGGAAATCCTGGTGGTCGATGACGGTTCCAGCGATGCCACGGCCGAGGTCGCGCGTGCAGCCGGGGCCACGGTACTGTCTAATCCCTATTCACTGGGCAATGGCGCCAGCATCAAGCGTGGCGCCCGCGCAGCGCAGGGGGAGGTCATCGTGTTCATGGACGCCGATGGCCAGCACCAGCCCGGGGATGTCGCGGCCCTGTTGGCGGAACTGGAAAAGGGGCACGACATGGTGGTCGGCGCCCGGGTCAAGGGCGGCCAGGCCAATTTAGGCCGCGGTCTGGCCAATGCCTTTTACAACCGGCTGGCCAGCTGGATGACCGGGCACCGCATCCTCGATTTGACCTCCGGCTTCCGTGCCGTGCGGGCCGACAAATTCCGTGAATTCCTGCATCTGCTGCCGAATGGCTTTTCCTACCCCACCACCAGCACCATGGCCTTTTTCCGCAGCGCCTATCCGGTGGCCTATGTGCCGGT
>CAJAPA010000141.1 GCA_903942465.1 uncultured Gammaproteobacteria bacterium | reverse complement strand
GGCGATGTAACCGTCGATGAAGTCGTCGGTGAACACGCCGCCGGCTTTCAGGAAGTCGCGGTCGCCGTCCAGTGCGTCCAAAGCCTGGTCCAGGCTGTGGCACACGGTCGGGATGTTCTTTTCCTCTTCCGGCGGCAGATCGTACAGGTCCTTGTCGCTCGGCTCGCCCGGATCGATCTGGTTCTTGATGCCGTCCAGACCGGCCATCATCAGCGCGGCGAAGATCAGGTAACCGGAGTTCATCGGATCCGGGAAACGGATTTCGATGCGGCGGGCTTTCGGGTTGGCGACGTACGGAATGCGGCAGGAGGCGGAACGGTTGCGGGCCGAATAGGCCAGCATCACCGGCGCTTCATAACCCGGCACCAGACGCTTGTAGCTGTTGGTGGTGGAGTTGGCGAAGGCGTTGATGGCGCGCGCGTGCTTGAAGATGCCGCCGATGTACCACAGCGCCAGCTGGCTCAGGCCGCCGTAGCCATCGCCGGAGAACAGGTTGACGCCGCCCTTGGACAGCGACTGATGCACGTGCATGCCCGAGCCGTTGTCACCGACCAGCGGCTTCGGCATAAAGGTGGCGGTCTTGCCGTTGCGGTGCGCGACGTTCTTGATGATGTATTTCATCATCAGCAGTTCGTCGGCCTTGGCCACCAGCGAATTGAACTTGGTGCCGATTTCGCACTGGCCGGCGTTGGCCACTTCGTGATGGTGCACTTCCACTTCCTGGCCGGCGGCCATCAGTTCCTTGCACATCTCGGCGCGGATGTCGTGCAGCGAATCGGTCGGCGCGACCGGGAAGTAGCCGCCCTTCAGGCCCGGACGGTAACCGGTGTTGCCGCCTTCGTATTTCTTCTTGCTGTTCCAGTGCGCTTCCTCGGAGTCGACTTCGAAGAAGGTGTTGCCCATTTCATTGGCCCAACGTACGGAATCGAAGATGAAGAATTCCGGTTCCGGGCCGAAGAAGGCCTGGTCGGCGATGCCACTGGCTTTCAGATAGGCTTCGGCGCGTTTGGCAACGCCGCGCGGATCACGCGAATACGCCTGCATGGTGGCCGGATCGAGAATGTCGCAGACCAGGATCAGGGTCGGATCGGCGGTGAACGGATCGAGCACGGCGGTGGAGGCATCGGGCAGCAGAATCATGTCGGATTCGTTGATGCCTTTCCAGCCGGAGATGGAGGAACCGTCGAACATCTTGCCGTCTTCGAACAGCGCCGGCTCGAGGATGGAGGCTGGGAAGGTGACGTGATGCTGCACGCCGCGCATATCGGCGAAACGCAGATCGATGAATTCGATGGCGTTGTCTTTGACCAGTTTCAGAACGTTTTCGTAGGACATGGCTTCAACTCAAAAGTTAGGGAAGGTACCTAGACTCTTGCAAGAAGCGTGCCAACTTTTCAAAGCGGGGTAAGTGCTTGATCCGCCACTGTTCGAGGGCAGGCCCCGGTGCGCAGTCATGCACCATATTGGTGCGAATTGGAAAAATGCGCTTTTTTGGTGCTTAAAGCGGCCGTGAGCCGCTGCGGGCCCGGACCACCACGACGAGCAGGGCCGCGACGAGGGCCAAGAACAGCACCAGCAAGCGGTTGCCAAACGGAAGTTTACGGTGTGGGAGCATGCCAGCCTGCCTGTGGGAATCGGGCGGTGGAAAGAGTACGTCATGGTGGCTGTCCATAGCCCCGGCCCGAAGACCGCCATGACGTGCTCGCAGTGTAGGTCGGAATTCCGTCGCCTGACTATGAGAATTTTTCTTAGTGTCTCCCGCGCCCATGACCGGCGCATGACAGTGTCCTCGTGCCTGCCCGTATAATGGTCGAAACGACTCTGCGACCGACCATGCACGATCTGATCAACGCCCTCATTCTGGGTATCATCGAAGGCATCACCGAATTCCTGCCGATTTCCAGCACCGGGCATCTGTTGATTGCCCAACACTGGCTGGGTACGCAATCGGAACTGTTCAATGTCGGCATCCAGGCCGGCGCGATTCTGGCGGTGACCCTGATCTACCGCAAACGCCTTTGGCAATTACTGACCGGCTTCCGTGAACCGGCCAACCGCGATTACGGCCTGAAGCTGGCCACCGCGTTTACCATCACCGCCGTGCTCGGTTTGATGGCCAGCAAACTGGGCCTGAGCCTGCCCGACAGCGTGCAGCCGGTGGCCTGGGCCCTGGTGTTGGGCGCGCTGGTGATGTTCTGGGCGGAACACAAAACCGAACTGGATGCACCGGAAACCGCGATTACCTGGAAAGTCGCCATTGCGGTCGGTCTGGCGCAGGTGGTGGCGGCGGTATTTCCCGGCACCTCGCGCTCGGCCGCGACCATCTTCGCGGCCATGCTGTTCGGAACCCGCAACCGCGGCGCGGCCACCGAGTTCGCGTTTCTGGTCGGCATTCCGACCATGTACGCCGCCAGCGCCTATGCGTTCCTGAAACAGTTCGATTCCGGCGTGCAGGAAAACTGGAGCGCGTTCGCGGTCGGCTTCATCGCCGCCACCGTCACCGCCTTCATCGCGGTGACCTGGCTGCTGAAGTACATCCAGACCCACCGCTTCACCGGCTTCGCCTGGTACCGCATCGCTCTGGGCATCGCGCTGCTGGCGCTGGTGCCGTCGGGCACTTAATCCTGCGGGTAACCCAGACGCACCGCGGCCGGCGTCAACAGATCAAACGCTTCGGCAAAGCTGCTCCGGTAATTCCGCCAATGGCCGGCCGGAAATTGGTTGGGCATGCCGCCGAGTGCCAGCACCGGCGTAGCCAGCACCGTAGCATCCGGCGCGGCATCCATCGCCAAGGCCGATTGCAGCTGCGCGGCAATGGCAGGGGCATCGGTTCCCGGCGCGTCGATGCGGATGACATGCACGGCCTGCGGACCTTGCGCGATGGTATCGGCCACGGCCTGGAATACTGCCGCCAGCCACTTCGCCGACTGCTTGATTTTGGGGTGGAACACGAAGGATTGTGCGCTCCCGAATACCAGCCAGTTGATCAGGGCATCGCGCGGATCGATGATCAGCGCCGTCAGTTCAGTGCCGGCCAAAGCCGCCGCCGTGTAACCATCCCATTGCGGTAGCCAATCCACCACTTCGGCCGGCTGCAGACCGAGCGCCTGCACGCCGGTGCGCCAGCTGAACGCCGACCCGGCGTATTCAGTCCCGGGTTCGGCACGGAAGGCGCCGAAGCCGTCGTCGCGGGCCGGGCTGGGCTGGTTGCGGTCGGCCAATAGGCGCGCGCCGAGTACCGGGACCAGCGCATTCAGCACCGGCTCGATGCGGGCACCGACCGGCGCCCACAGCAGGCGGCCATCGGCACCGGTTTCGGGCACATCGCGGGCCGGATATGGTGTCGGAAGCGCTTTCAGGGGCAACACAATCTGGGACATGCGGGTAAAGGCATCGGCGGCATCGGCGTAACGGCCGAGACGGTCGCTGGCCAAGCCGATCCAGGCCAGCACCATGCGTTGTGCTTCCGGGCTGCGCGCGCGCTGTGCCAGCAAAGCCAGACGATCGAGTGCTGCTTCCGGATTGTCACGGACCTCCTGGCGGAGTTTCACGAACTGCGCCATGGGATGCGCTTCCGACACCGCCAAGGCTGCCTCGGCGGCGGTGGTGGCGGCGGTCAGATCGCCACGGATCTCGGCATGCACCGCCAACGCTTCAAGTGCCGCGCCGCTTTGCGGGCGTGCCGCCAACCAACGGTCGATCAAAGCTTTGTTGTCACCACTGATGCCGTCTTCAAGCGCGCAGCGTAATTGCCAGAAGGCATCCTGATCAGGCGCGGCCGACACGGCCGCATCCAGCACCGCTCGGGCGGCATCCACATCGCCCAGACTCAGATGCGCCTGGCTCAGATGATTAAGGGCAACGACATCCCCCGGCGCCGCCGCCAGCAACACTTCGGCATCAGCCAAGACGCCGTGAGCATCGCCATGGTGTTGGCGCAATTGCAGACGCAGCTTCAAGGCGTCGCAGTCGTCCGGCAGCAAGACCAGCAGACGATCGAGCGCCTGCGACAGAGCTTCGAGATCGTTTTCGGACAGCAAGGCCTGAATCAGTGCGCGCAGCAGACCGGGTTGCGCCGGCGACAGACTGCTGGCCCGGCTCAAAGCCTGCACGGCGAAGGCCGGCATGCCCTTTTGCAGATACGCATTGCCGAGGCAGCTCAACGCCAACACGCTGTCCGGACGCTGTTCGCAAACGCGCGTGAACAGCGCCAGAGCTGCATCCAGATCACCCTCGGCCTGCAGCACTGCACCCTTTGCCAGCAGCACGTCCGGATCAGCATCATCAACGCGTTCCGCCAGACGCAGCAGACGCTTGGCTTCGGACACATTGCTCTGGCCGAGTGCGATATGAATCAGGCCGATGTAAGCTTCCAGGGCGTTCGGGTTCAGTGCCAGCGCATCCATCAGGCCGGACTGCGCCTGGGTCAGATCACGGCCACCGAGCAGCATCACTGAACGGGTCATGGTGAAGTCGCTGCGCTCCGGTGCCCGCGCGATGGCGGCATCGATGGCCGCCAAAGCCTCGTCCTTGCGGCCGAGACTCTGCAAGGCCAAGGCCTGCCAGTAATGGTTTTCGGCCAACTCCGGCTGTTCGGCAAGCTGGGCTTCGGCCAGGCTCAGCGCTTCGGCGGCTTGACCGCTGCGCAGGGCGACGAGGATGTGATCGGACATAAAAACCCTGGTTTCGCGTGCAAAACGCTATTGTACCCCGTCCAGCGCCGCAATCAGGCCGGTTTTCAGCCACTGTTCGGCAAATCCGTGCAGCTGCCAATCGCGGATGAAGCCGCAGTGGCCGCCGTGATCGCTGATTTCCAGGGTGGCCGCATCCGACAGCTGCAGGCCGCGCAGGCTGGCAATCGGAATCACCGGATCGTCGGCCGCGGCCAGAATGCGGGTCGGTACCCGCAGACCGGCCAGACGCGCACCGGCCACCGAATAGCCGCCGAAGTAGGCTTCTTCATCCGGCCAGTCGGTGTGTTGGCCGACCAGCCACTGGGTCAGGCCGCGCATGTCGCGGTGCAGGATGTCGTCGCCGAAGGCGTGCGCGTGCGGAAACAGCGCGCGCTTGCGGCGCAGCGAAGCGCGCCACTTGCGCATGAAATACCAATGGTAGAACGGCGGTCCGGTTTCCAGTTCGCGCAGCACCGCCGAGGGATCGACCGGCGGACAGACCGCGAACGCGGCATCGATCGGCAGGCTTTCGGCCTCGGCCGCCAAGGCCAGACGCAACGCGAAGTTGCCGCCCAGCGAATAACCGGCGACCGCGAAGCGGCCCGGCCGGTAGTGGCGGTGCACAGCACGCGTGGCATCGATTACTTCCTGCAGCCGGCAGGAATGGAACAGGCCTTCGTTGAGCCCATGGGTCTGGCCGTGATCGCGGAAGTTGAGCGCAAACACCGCCACCCCGGCCGTCAACAGCTCGGCGGCACT
>CAJAPA010000140.1 GCA_903942465.1 uncultured Gammaproteobacteria bacterium | reverse complement strand
GCCGGCAAGCAGACGGCTGCGGTCCGCCGGCAGAACCTGCAGCGCATTGCAGACGGCGCCGGCATGGTCATCGGTACCCATGCGCTGATGCAGGATCATGTACAGTACCGCCAGTTGGATCTGGTCATGGTCGACGAACAGCACCGGTTCGGTGTCGACCAGCGCCTGAGTCTGCGTGACAAGGGCGAGTCCGAGGCGCATTCGCCGCATCAGCTGATCCTCACGGCCACCCCGATACCGCGCACCTTGGCGATGTCGGCCTATGCCGATCTGGATGTGTCAGTCATCGATGAACTGCCGCCCGGCCGTACGCCGGTGCAGACCGTGGCCTTGGCCAACAGCCGCCGCGACGAAGTGATCGCCCGCATCCGCGATTATTGCGGACAGGGCAACCAAATCTATTGGGTGTGTACGCTCATCGATGAATCCGAAGACATCCAGGCCCAGTCGGCGCAGGCCGCCTTCGAACTGATTGCAGCATCCCTTCCGGGCATCGAAGTCGCGCTGCTGCACAGCAAGGTTCCCTCTGCCGAGAAAAGCCGCATCATGCGCGAGTTCAAGGACAACCGCATCCAGGTGCTGGTGGCGACCACCGTCATCGAAGTCGGTGTGGATGTGCCCAATGCCAGTGTGATGGTGATCGAGAACGCCGAACGTCTCGGGCTTGCCCAGCTGCACCAGCTGCGTGGCAGGGTCGGGCGCGGCAGTACCGCCTCGCACTGCCTGTTGATGTACCAGTCACCGCTGTCGGCCATGGCCCGCGAGCGCATCGACGTGATGCGGCAGACCGACAACGGCTTCCTCATCGCCGAGAAGGATCTGGAGCTGCGCGGCCCGGGCGAGTTGCTGGGCACCCGGCAGACCGGCGATACCGGTTACCGAATCGCCGACCTGTCGCGCGATGCCGGCCTGCTGCCGGAGATGCTGCGTCTGGCGGAGCGTCTGATGCACGGGTATCCTGAGCAATCCGATCTGCTGGTCGCGCGCTGGATCGGCGGCGCCGCCCGCTTCGCCCACGCCTGAGAATACCAATGAACGATTCCATTCCACTGCTGATTGATACCGATCCCGGCGTCGATGACGCGCTTGCGTTGCTGATGGCCTTCAACAGTCCCCGTCATCGGCTGCTCGGTCTGTGCATCACGGCCGGTAATGTCGGGCTGGATTACACGACTGCCAATGCCCTGAAATTGTGCGAAGTCGCCGGCGTGACCGTGCCGGTGTATGCGGGTTGCGACCGGCCGCTGGTGTTTGCCGCTGAGGATGCCTCGTACGTGCATGGCCGGGACGGTTTCGGCGATATCGGCTATGAGCTGGCACATCTCCAGCCCGAAACGGAACATGCGGCGCTGGCCATCCTGCGGGAATCGCACGCACATGCCGGCAAGCTGTTGTTGGTCACGTTGGGGCCGCTGACCAATCTCGCTCTGGCGCTCCGACTCGACCCGAGCCTGCCATCTCGAATTGACCGCCTTGTGGTCATGGGTGGCGCCGTCACCGGCAAGGGCAATACCAGCATCGCCGCCGAATTCAATATCGCGTTCGATCCCGAGGCGGCTGCCATCGTATTCGAGAGTTTTCCCGATATCGTTCTGGTCGACTGGGAGGCGGTGCTCCGGCATGGCTTCCGCCACAGTACGTTCGAGGATTGGCTCGCAGCCGGTAACCCGAGGGCTGATTTTTACGACCGGATTTCCCGGAAAACCCGGCTCTGGGCTGAGGGCAAGCGTGGCGATCACTGGCATAGCGCCGATGCTCTGGCCATGATGGCTGCCCTGTATCCAGAATATATCATTGAAAAACAAAGACATTTTCTGTATGTGGAAACCACAGGTAGCCAGTCCCGCGGGGCGACCGTGGTCGATTGGCTGGGGCGCTCCGGCCGGCCGGCTCAGGCTGAGATCGTGTTGCAGGTGGATCAGGTCCGGTTCGAGGAACGGATCCGGGATGCCTTAGGGGTCCACGGCTGAACAAAACGCCAATGCAACTTGCCGGCAAGGTCCGGTTTGGGCTATAATTTCCGTCTTTATTCACGCACATCCAGTGGGTTCCCCATGAAAGCCGATATCCATCCGCAATACAAAGACGTCGTGTTCCAGGACGTGACCTCCAATTTCGCCTTCCTGACCCGTTCGACCCTGTCGAGCAAGGAAACCATCAAATGGGAAGACGGCCAGGAATACCCGCTGCTGAAAGTTGAAATTTCGTCGGCCTCGCATCCGTTCTACACCGGCAAGCAGAAGCTGGTCGATACCAGCGGCCGCGTCGACAAGTTCCGCAAACGCTACGCCAAGTAATTCCGGAAAAACCACCTTCGGGTGGTTTTTTTTCGCCTGTGCGAACGATGACGCGGCAATCACAGCTGTGCGATAATAATGCACCTAAGCCAACGTGCGCCCGTCGGGCCAATGTCACAGGAGCGAGCCGTGTCCAACAAATCCTTCACTCTGCAGGCCGGCGATAAGACCGTCGAACTTCCGGTACTTTCCGGCAGCACCGGTGCGGACTGCGTCGATATCGGCAAGCTTTACAAGGAAACCGGCAGCTTCACTTATGATCCGGGCTTCATGTCGACCGCTAGCTGCCGCAGCGCGATCACCTACATCGACGGCGATGCCGGAGTCCTGCAGTACCGCGGCTATCCGATCGAACAGTTGGCCAAACACTCCAATTTCACCGAGGTCAGCTATCTGCTGATGAACGGTGAGCTGCCGGATGCCGGCCAGCTGGCCAAGTTCGAGCACGAAGTCACGCATCACACCATGATGCACGAGGCCTTCCGCACTTTCCTTTACGGCTTCCGTCACGACGCCCACCCGATGGCGATGCTGACCGGTATGCTGGGATCCTTGGCGGCCTTTTATCACAGTGACCTGAACCTGGATGACCCGGAAGAGCGCCGTCTGGCCGCCATCCGTCTGCTGGCCAAGGTACCGACCATCGCCGCCGCCTGCTACCGCTATTCCATCGGCTGGCCGATCCGCTACCCGAAGAACAATCTCGAATACGTCGACCGCTTCCTGCACATGATGTTCGAGGTGCCGAGCGAACCGCTGGCGCTCAAACCGATCGCGGCCAAGGCGCTCGACCTGCTTTTCATCCTGCACGCCGACCACGAACAGAACGCTTCGACCTCGACCGTGCGTCTCGTCGGTTCGACCGGCGCCAATCCCTATGCCTGCGTCGCCGCCGGCGTCGCCGCGCTGTGGGGTCCTGCGCACGGCGGCGCCAATGAAGCCGTGCTGACCATGCTCAACCAAATCGGCCGTCCGGAAGATGTCGGCAGCGCCATTGCCAAAGCTAAGGACAAGGAGTCCGGCTTCCGTCTGATGGGCTTCGGTCACCGCGTCTACAAGAACTTCGACCCGCGTGCCAAGATCATCCGCGAAATGTGCCATGAAGTACTGAACGAACTCGGCGTCAACGATCCGCTGCTGGAAGTCGCGATGCGTCTGGAAGAAGCGGCATTGAAAGACGATTACTTCATCCAGCGCAAGCTTTACCCGAACGTCGATTTCTACTCGGGTATCATCTACAAGGCGCTCAACATCCCGACCGAGATGTTCACCGTGATGTTCGCCATCGCGCGTACCGCCGGCTGGGTCTCGCATTGGCTCGAGCAGCAGAACGATCCGGAAAACAAGATCGGCCGTCCGCGCCAGATCTACACCGGCGCGGTCAACCGCGACTACACCCCGCTGGCCAAGCGGTGATACAATCGTGATTACGAAAAACGCCCCGCAAGGGGCGTTTTTCATGGGTCGCTGAAAGCGGGTTCAGAAGATATCGTAAGCCTGCTCGGTTTGCTGCTGGAAGGATTCATCGGATGGGACCTGCATCATTTCCAGGTCGTACTGTTCTTCCTTGAAATAGTCGCCGTTCGCCGACTTGATGATGCCGGCCGGCGGCTCCATGTTCTTCGGCGGCACGCCTTCCAATGCGACGCGCATGTAGTCGATCCAGATCGGCAATGCGGCGCGACCGCCGTACTCGCCGTATCCCAGCGGTTTGTAATCGTCGCGGCCGACCCAGACCGTGGTCACCAGATTGCCGCCGAAGCCCGAAAACCAGGCATCGCGGTGATCGTTGGTGGAGCCGGTCTTGCCGCCGATGTCCGGTCGGTTGAGTACTTTGGCTTCTACCGCGGTGCCGCGCCGGACCACGTCCAGCATCATGTCGCTGATCAGGAAAGCGTTGCGCGGGTCGATGGTCTGCGGTGCCAGTGCCGTCACCGGCGGGCCGACGAAGGCCGGATCGAACATGCCGGTATTCTGGGCGGTATCGTTCCTGCCCAGACCGTCCGCGCTGAGGTCGAAACCGTCGACCACCACGGCTTTGCTGACATCGCCGGCCAGACGTTCCGGGCACAGCGCGCAGGCGCGTTTCGGGTGCGTATAAGCGACCACGGTGCCGTCGGTATCGGTGATGCTGCGGATGAAATAGGGATCGACCAGATAGCCGCCGTTGGCGAACACGGTGTAGCCGCGCGCCACCGACATCGGCGTCAGCGAGGCAGTGCCCAGTGCCATCGACAGGTTGGCCGGGAGGCTGTCTTTGCTGAAGCCAAAACGGGTGATGTAATCCCGGGCATAATTCACCCCGATGCCATCCAGCAGGCGGACCGACACCAGATTACGCGACTGCACCAGAGCCTCGCGCAGACGGATCGGGCCCATGAAGCCGCCACGGTCGTTCTTCGGCCGCCAGACATTGCCTTTGCGGTCCTTGAACACCACCGGTGCGTCCAACACGATGCTCGAGGGCGAATAGCCGCGCTCGAAGGAAGCGGTGTACACGAAAGGCTTGAAGCTCGAACCCGGTTGCCGTTTGGCGGTGGTGGCGCGGTTGAAGTTGGAGGCTGAATAGGCGAAACCGCCGACCACCGCGCGCAGGGCGCCGTCTTCCGGATCCAGCGACACCAGTGCCGCCTGGGCACGGGGTATCTGCGCCAAGCGCATTGCCTGGTTGATTTCCTGAAGCCGGACCACGTCACCGGCTTTGACCGCCCCTGAAAGGCTTTTGCCGGTCCCGTCAGCCGCTGATGGACCGAGGGTGAGGGTGCGTCCGTCATCCAGCAGCGCTCTCGCCGAATTGCCGCTGACTGAAAGCATCAGCGTTGCCGGAAGACCACCGATGCGTGGACGTTGGCGAAGGGCTTTCAGCAGCTCGGTTTCTGATTTTCCAGCCAGATCGATGCTCGCTTCGGGCCCGCGCCAGCCATGCCGGCGGTCATACTGCATCAGCCCGTTGCGAACCGCACTCTGCGCCGCGAGCTGGTCTTTGCTGCTGACGGTAGTGACGACTTTAAAGCCGCTTTCAGTGGCCTTGTCACCATAGCGGCGCACCATTTCAATGCGCACCATTTCCGCAAGATAGGGCGCGTGCATTTCGGTGACCTGTTCATGCGCTTTGGCGGTGTTGGGTTCGGCCTGCGCAGAGCGCATCTCGTCTTCAGTGATGAAGCCTTCTTCGGCCATGCGCTGCAGGATGTAATTGCGCCGGATCATCGAGCGTTCCGGATTGCTGATCGGATTGCCGCTGGAGGGGAATTTCGGAATGCCGGCCAGCGTCGCCGATTCGGCAAGCGTCAGCTCGTCGAGTTTCTTTCCGTAGTAGAAGTCGGCCGCCGCCGCGATGCCGTAGGCGCGGTTTCCGAAGAAGATCTTATTGAGATACAGGCCGAGGATTTCGTCCTTGCTCAGCTCGCGCTCCATCTTCAGGGCCAGCAGCATTTCCTTGAATTTCCGGAAATAGCTGTATTCATTGCTGAGGAAGAAATTCCGGGCCACCTGCTGGGTGATGGTGCTGCCGCCGGGAACGCGTTCGTCGTTGGTGGTCGCAGTCAGCCAAACCGCACGCGCTATGCCACGCCAGTCCAGACCGATGTGTTTGTAGAAATGGGCATCTTCAATAGCGATGACGGCGTTCTTGGTCTGCGCAGGAATGTCCTCGATGCGGGTCGGGTAGCGCCGGTTTTCGCCGAATTCGGCAATGAATTTGCCGTCGCTGCTGTACACCGTCAGCGGCATCTGCCAGTCGACCCGCTTCAATTCTGTGACGTCGGGCAAATTTGGCATGATGCTGAAATAGGCGATGGTCAGGCCCAGTGCCAGACCGGAAGCGCCTAAAACGGCCAATACAATCAACCACTTGATGATTTTTAACATGCCATTTGCCACAGAAATACCGCGATTGGGGCTTCATTGTAGCCTGTCCGGCTGAAGCCGTGCCGGACGGCTCTGACGTCTCCGGGGTTTTGGACGATTTTAGTAAAAAACTTGCTAAATTCCCGAAAATCGTTATTTAATGTAACCACATAAGAATGTACCGTAACGGCATAATAATGGCGTTCAAGTGCCTAACTGGGGGAAACAGTGCAATTATTCGGTGAACAATCAGCGCCGTTGATCGGGATTGACATCAGTTCCGCAGCCGTCAAGGTGCTGCAGCTGAGCAAAAGCGCGGGTCGCTACCGTGTCGAGCATTACGCCGTCGAACCGCTTCCGGCCAATCCGACCGGTGACAAATCCGCGGTGCAGACCGAAGTCATCGGTGCCGCCATCAAGCGTGCCGTCGCCAAGTCCGGCAGTAAATCCAAGCATGCCGCCGTGGCCATTTCCGGGTCATCGGTCATCACCAAGGTCATCACCGTGACCGGTGGCGTCGATGATCAGGCCATGGAAGAGCAGGTCTTCGACGAAGCCTCCAACCACATCCCTTACCAGATGGAAGAAGTCAGTCTGGATTTCGAAGTGCTCGGACCGATTCCCAATACCGAATCCGTGCAGGTGATGATCGCCGCGGCCCGCACTGAAAACGTCGAAGCCCGCCAGGCCGAACTCGAGATCGCCGGACTTGAAGCCAAAGTCGTGGATGTCGAGGTGTTCGCGCTCGAAAACGCCTTCAAACTCATTTTCAACCAGCTCGATATTCCCGCCGGCGGCCTGACCGCGGTGGTCGATATCGGCGCCAACCTGACCACGCTGAACGTGATCAAGGAAGGCCGCAGCATTTATTCCCGCGAACAAGTGTTCGGCGGCAAGCAGCTGTCCGAGGAAATCATGCGCCGCTACGGTCTGAGCTTCAGTGAGGCCGGTGCCGCCAAAAAACTCGGCGGCCTGCCGGAAAGCTACGAATCCGAAGTGCTCGAACCCTTCAAGGAAGGGGTCGCTCAGCAGATTTCGCGTCTGCTTCAGTTCTTCTATTCCGGCAGCGATTACTCCCGCGTCGACCAGATCGTTCTGGCCGGCGGCACCGCGTCCATTGCCGGCCTTGATCAGGTCGTTGAGCAGCACCTCGGCGTCAGCACCATGACGGCGAATCCGATCGCCAGCATGACGGTCAGTCCGCGGGTCCAGGCACATGCCCTGGCCGCCGACGCGCCGGCCCTGCTGATTGCGTGCGGACTTGCCCTGAGGAGTTTCGACTAATGGCCAAAATCAACCTATTGCCATGGCGCGAAGAGCGCCGCAAATCGCAGCAGCGCCAGTTCAACGGCATGCTGGGTCTGGCTGCCGTGGCCGGCTTGGTGCTGAGCGCCCTGGTCTACCTCTATTACTCGGGACAGGTCACCGGACAGAACCAGCGTAATGAACTGCTGCGTCAGGAAATCGCGGCGGTCGAGGTCAAAATCAAGGAAATCGAAGAACTCGACAAACGCAAGGAAAGCCTGTTGGCCCGCAAGCGTGTCATCGAGGAACTGCAGGGCAAGCGTTATGAAATGGTCAGCCTGTTCACCGAACTGGCCAAGACCATCGCCGATGGCGCCCAGATTTCGACCATCCGCCAGAGCGGTCCGGATCTGGTCATCCAAGGCCGTGCCCAGTCCAACGCACGCGTCAGTAGTTATATGCGCAATATCATGGCTTCGCCGGTCGTTTCCGACCCGGATCTGACCGTGATCGAGGCGCGCGGCGGCGATCGTGCGTTGCCGTATGAATTCATTCTCAATGCCAAGGTGAAGGCGCCTGCCGCAGAAGCGGGTCAGGACACCGGGGCCGCACCGGAACAGGGGGGTGCGCAATGAAGAACATCAATCTCAACGACATCGATTTCAAGGCCTCGGGATCCTGGCCGAAGGAACTGAAATACGGCGTCTGCATTTTCCTGATTTTACTCATCCTGTTGGGTGCTTGGTTCTTCATGATCAAGGACAAGCGCGATGAAATGCTGCGTCTGGAGTCGGATGAAACCGCACTGCGTGCCGATTTCGAGAACAAGCAGGCGCGTGCATCCAATCTGGAGCCGCTCAAGCAGCAGTTGGTGCAGATGGAGCTCATCCTCCAGCAGATGCTGCGCCAGTTGCCGAGCAAGAATGAAATGCCGGATCTGATCGTCGACGTGTCGCAGCAGGCCCTGCAGAGCGGCATCACCAACGAGCTGTTCCAGCCGGGTCCGGAAACGCCGCGCGAGTTCTACGCCGAAAAACCGATTTCAATCCGCATGGTCGGCAACTACCACCAGTTCGGTGCCTTCATGAGCGGCGTGGCATCTCTGCCACGCGTGGTCATTATGACCATGCATGACATTTCATTGAAGCCCCGCGGTGCCAACAACGAGCTTCTGGAAATGGCCGGCACCATCAAAACCTACCGCTATCTGGATCCCGATGAACAGGCCGCAGCTCCGGTAGAAGGGGGTGCGCCATGATGATTTCGCTGCGCAACACCCGTTGGCTTTTGCTTGCATCTGCCGTGCTGATGGCCACCGCCTGCACCAAAGGCGATTCCGATCTGCGTGAGTGGATTAATGTGGTCAAGAACAAGCCGGCACCGCCGTTGGATCCGCTGCCGCTGGTCCAGGATCCGCCGGTCGTGGTGTATTCGCCGGAAGGTCTGCGTGATCCGTTCGGCAAGCCACCGCTCAACCGTATGTCGAATACCGGCGGTCCGAGTCCCGATCTTAACCGCCGCCGCCAGCCGCTTGAGGCTTATACGCTCGACACGCTCAGCATGGTCGGCAGCATCGGTACCGGTCCTGGGCTTTCGGCGCTGGTGTTGGCACCCGATAAAGTGACCTACCGGGTCCGTCCAGGGATTTATCTCGGCCAAAGCGATGGCCGCGTGGTCGCAGTATCGGCCAACCGCATTGAATTGGTTGAACTGGTGCCTGACGGCAATGGCGGTTGGCTCGAAAGGCAGGCGGTTATTGCGTTGAACGAATCAAATAGTGGGGAAAAGAAATGACGAATATTTTCAACAGCAAATCGCGGGCTGCGGGCTTCAAGTCCGGCGTGCTCAGCGCCGCTCTCTGTCTTCTGTTCGCGCAGAGCGCCTGGGCCGACAATGTCCTCAAGGATGTCAGGGCGGCAACGCAGGCGGATGGCAAAACCGCCATCACGCTGCAGTTCGCCGAGCCGGTCGGCGACATCCAGGCCTTCAGTACCGACAACCCGCCGCGGATCGCCATCGACCTTCCGGAGACCAGCAATGCCTTCGCCCAGCGCAGGTTGCAGCTGACCACCGGTGCCGCCAAATCGGTGAACACCGTGGAATCCGGCGGCCGTACCCGTGTCGTGGTCGATTTGGCCAAGAACGCTCAATACCGCACACAGGCCGTGGGCAACACCCTGGTGCTGACCCTTGATCCGAAATCCGCCGCAGGAAGCGCCGTTGCGGTTTCCGCCATCGATTTCAAACGCGGCGATAACGGTTCCGGACGCATGATTGTCCGATTCGACGGCACCAATGCCGCGCCGGTCATGAAAGAACAGGGTACCGAGCTGGTTGTGGATATCGCCAATGCCAAGTTGCCGGCTGATCTGCGCCGCCAGATGGATGTGGCGGGCTATGCCACCCCGGTGATGAACATCGATGCACGCGACATGGGCGGCAAAACCCGCCTGGTGCTGAATACCAAGGGCAAGGCCGACATGATGGCCTATCAGACCGGCAACGAGTATGTCGTTGAAGTGACGCCCAAAGCCACTGCCGTTGCCGCCAAAACCGATCTGGCCCGTACCGGTGCCATTTCCAGCGGCAAGAAAACCGCCGGCTATGCCGGCCGTCCGGTGACCTTCAACTTCCAGGATGTGCCGGTGCGCACCGTGCTGCAATTGATTGCCGACGAGTCCAACCTCAATATCGTCGCGGCCGATTCGGTCGGCGGCAATGTGACGCTGCGTCTGGTCAATGTGCCCTGGGATCAGGCGCTGGAAATCGTGCTGCGCGCCAAGGGTCTTGATAAGCGCAAGGACGGCAATGTCATCTGGATCGGTCCGCAGCAGGAACTCGCGTCCTACGAGCAGGCCAAGGAAGACGCCCGCATCGCGATCGAAACCCGTGAAGAAACCATCAGCGAATACATTCAGATCAACTACGGCAATGCCGAAGCGATTGCCAAGCTGCTGACCGAAAACAGCAAGTCCGGTAGTGGTGGTGCGAGTGCCGGCGGCGCCCAACAGCGTGGCTTCCTGTCGCCGCGCGGTAGCGTGAGCTTCGATCCGCGTACCAATACGCTGCTGCTGATCGACATTCCGAAGAAGGTCGCTGAGGTGAGGCAGTTGCTGTTGACCCTCGACCGTGCCGTCGATCAGGTCATGATCGAGGCCCGCATCGTGGTCGCGCAGGATTCCTTCGCGCGCGAACTCGGCGCCAAGTTCGGCATCAGCGACCGCTACGGCATCGATGCCACTGATCCGGGGGTGACCCGCGATTCCGGTTTCCAGGTGAACCTGCCGCTGAGCAATCCGGCCGGTATCCTGAACTTCAGCATCCTCGGCGCCAATACCTCCCTGGATATGGAACTGCAGGCCCTGGAAACCAAAGGCCGGGGCGAAGTCATTTCGAATCCGCGCGTGATTACCTCCAACCAGAAAGCCGCGGTCATCCGCCAGGGCGATGAGGTCGGATACGTGACCACCCAGGCTTCCGGCACCACCACCGTGCCGCAGGCAACCGTGGAATTCAAGGAAGTGCTGTTGGAGCTGAAAGTGACGCCGACCATCACCCAGGATGGCCGCGTGTTCCTCGACCTCGGCGTCAAGAAAGATGAAATCAAGGACTTCCTGTCGACCCCGACCGGCGACGTGCCGCAGATCCAGAAGCGTGAAGTCAGCACGGCGGTTCTTGTTGATGACGGCCAGACCGTGGTCATCGGCGGCGTCTACGAGTTCAAGAACCGCGATGACGTCAGCAAGGTTCCTTTCCTCGGCGACATTCCGTTCCTGGGTGCATTGTTCAAGAAATCCAGCAAGGACATGGAAAAGGCCGAGCTGCTTATTTTCGTGACCCCGCGCATCCTGAAGCCGGCGCCACGTCCGAATTGATTCTACGCCAACGCAGCACCTCGGAAATGGCCGCGCAAGCGGCCATTTCCCGTTGTACCGACCGGATAAATCGGCTTTCGGGTAAAATAGCGCATCCCCGCACACGAGTCGCCCCATGAGCGCATCCCGTACCGAATTGGCCAATGCCGTCCGTTTTCTCGCCATCGACGCCGTGGAAGCGGCCAAGTCCGGGCATCCGGGCATGCCGATGGGCATGGCCGATATCGCCGAGGTGCTCTGGAACGGCTACTACCGGCATAATCCGGTGAATCCGAAGTGGCCCAACCGCGACCGCTTCGTACTGTCCAACGGCCACGGCTCGATGCTGCATTACGCGCTGCTGCACTTGTCCGGATACGATTTGCCGATTGACGAGTTGAAGCGCTTCCGCCAGCTGCATTCGCGTACCGCCGGCCATCCGGAAGCTGCCGAAACGCCCGGCGTGGAAACCACCACCGGCCCGCTGGGGCAGGGACTGGCCAATGCCGTCGGTTTCGCCTTGGCCGAGAAAGTGCTGGCGCAACGTTTCAACCGCCCTGGATTCGACATCATCGACCACACCACCTGGGTGTTCCTCGGGGACGGCTGTCTGATGGAAGGCGTGTCGCACGAAGCCGCTTCTTTGGCCGGCACCTGGGGCATGGGCAAGCTGATCTGCTTCTGGGACGACAACCGCATCTCGATTGACGGCAACACCGATGGTTGGTTCACCGATGATACCGCCGCCCGTTTCGAAGCCTACGGCTGGCAGGTCATCCGCCACGTCAATGGTCACGATCCGGTCGAAATCGACCAGGCCATCCGTACCGCGCAGGCCGAAACAGGAAAGCCGACCCTGATCTGCTGCCGGACCGCGATCGGTTTCGGATCGCCGAACAAGCAGGGCAAGGAAAGCGCGCACGGTGCGCCGCTGGGCAAGGATGAAATCGCATTGACCCGAGCCGCGCTGAAATGGCCGCACGCGCCGTTCGAGATTCCTGACGCGGTTTACGACGGTTGGCGTGCGCGGGATGCCGGCACCAAGCGCGATGCCGCATGGAACGATCTGTTCAGTGCCTATGCCGCCGCGCACCCGGAGGCGGCCGCCGAGCTGCAGCGCCGTTTGTCCGGCGCGCTGCCGGAGGGCTTCGCTGAGCAGTCCGCCGCATACATCGCGAAACTGCAGGCTGAAGGTCCGGTGGTGGCTTCACGCAAGGCTTCGCAGATGGCGATCGAAACCTTCGCGCCCTTGCTGCCGGAACTGATCGGCGGCTCCGCCGATCTGGCGCACTCGAACCTGACGCTGTGGAAGGGCTCGAAGTCGGTGGCGGGCTCCGATGCCGATGCCAACTACGTGTACTACGGCGTGCGCGAATTCGGCATGAGCGCCATCGCCAACGGGTTGGCATTGCATGGCGGATTCCTGCCCTACGACGCCACCTTCCTGGTATTCTCCGACTATTCGCGCAATGCGCTGCGCATGTCGGCGCTGATTCCGGCCAATGTCATCCATGTGTTCACCCACGATTCCATCGGTCTCGGTGAAGATGGCCCGACCCATCAGCCGGTCGAGCACATGGCTTCGCTGCGATACATTCCCAACAACGATGTCTGGCGTCCATGCGATGCGGTCGAGTCGGCAACCGCCTGGTCGGAAGCGATCAAACGCCGCGGCGGGCCGAGCTGTCTGGTATTCAGCCGGCAGAATCTGGCGCACCAGCCACGTAGTGCACAGCAGGTCGCAGATATCGCCCGCGGCGGCTATGTCCTGTTCGAAAGCCAACCCGGCGCCTGCGAGCTGATCCTGATCGGCACCGGTTCGGAAGTGGAACTGGCCGTGCAGGCCGCAAAGCGTTTGGCGGAGCAGGGCGTGGCCGTGCGTGTGGTGTCGATGCCGAGCACGACCGTGTTCGAGCGCCAGGACGCCGCTTACCGCGAATCGGTGCTTCCTGCCGCCTGCCGACGGCGTGTGGCCGTGGAAGCCGGTACCCGCGACTTCTGGTACAAATACGTGGGTCTGGACGGTGCCGTCATCGGCATGGACTCCTTCGGTGCTTCGGCGCCGGCAGACCAGCTGTATGTGCACTTCGGCATTACCGTGGATGCGGTAGTTTCGGCTGTTGAAAATCTGAAGTGATGCGCGGATTGCGTTCGTCTGCAACTAGCTGAGCAGCAGTTTCCCGGCCGCAATCGCTAACACGACCGCCAGACTTTTGCGAAGCCGGTGCACGGGCCAACGTTGGATGCCCAGCTGTGTGCCGAGCACCGCGCCCAATGCAACTGCCATCAACCACAACGGCAATGCTTCCGGAAAGCTCTGATTGCTGCGTAAGAGCCCGAGAATGGCCGCCAGCGAGTTCAGCCAGACGAAGGCCACCGACAGTCCCGAGGCCTCGCGCGTGTGCGCCCACCCCATGGCCAGGATCAGCGGGGTCAGGAAGATCGCGCCGCCGGTGCCGGTAATGCCTGACAGACAGCCGATGGCAGCGCCGGCGGCCAGTGCGGCAGGCCATGGCACCGGCTTCGAGTACAGGGTTTCGCCGCTTTGCGTCATGAGATGACCGCTGCGCCAGGCACCGGCAGCGGCGGTGAGGAGCAGTGCGCCCAGCAGAAAGCTGTAGGTTTCCTTGGGGATTTCCCATTGCGCCGCCAGAAAAGCCATCGGAATCGAGGCCAGCACGAAGGGCAGCACTTTGCGCCAGGGCACCAGACCGGCCCGGTAGAAACGCCAAAGACCGATACCGCCGACTAAAATATTCAGTGCCAGCGCGGTCGGGCGCATCTGCTCCGGGGCGAAACCGAGCAGGGCCATTGCGGCCAGATAGCCGCTGGCACCGGCATGACCCACGGAGGAATAGAGCGCGGCCACCAGAAAGAACAGGCCGGCCAAGGCGAGGATATCTAAATCCATGGTGTACCGAAGCAGATGCAGTCAATCCACATGATACGGCATCCCCCGTTTGCCCAGCCCAGTGGCCCTGCAAACTTTGCTAAAATAGCGCTTTCACCGCCCACCGGGAGTCTCTAATGACCATCAAAGTTGCCATCAACGGCTATGGCCGCATCGGCCGCAATGTAATGCGCGCCCTCTATGAATCCGGCCGCACGAATGAAATCCAAGTGGTCGCCATCAACGATCTGGGCGATGCCGAAACCAACGCCCATCTGACCCAGTACGATACCGCGCACGGCAAGTTCCCGGGTACGGTCACCGCCGAAGGCGGCGATCTCATCGTCAACGGCGACCGCATCAAGGTCTATGCCGTGCGCAACCCGGCCGAAATCCCGTGGGGCGCGCACGACGTCGACGTGGTCCTGGAATGCACCGGTCTGTTCACTTCCAAAGCCAAAGCCTCGGCGCATCTTGCCGGCGGCGCCAAGAAGGTCATCATTTCCGCCCCGGGCGACAAAGACGTCGATGGCACTTTCGTTTACGGCGTCAACCACCACCTGTTGAAGGCCGAGCATACCGTCATCTCCAACGCGTCCTGCACCACCAACTGCCTGGCGCCGCTGGCCATGGCGCTGCATGAGAAAATCGGCATCGTGCACGGCCTGATGACCACCATCCATGCCTACACCAATGACCAGGTGTTGACCGACGTGTTCCACAGCGACCTGCGCCGCGCCCGTAGCGCCACCATGAGTCAGATTCCGACCAAGACCGGTGCCGCTGCCGCAGTCGGCCTGGTGCTGCCGGAACTCAATGGCAAGCTGACCGGTTTCTCGATGCGTGTTCCGACCATCAATGTGTCGGTGGTCGATCTGTCATTCGTCGCCGCCCGCGAAACCACCAAGGAAGAAATCGATGCGGTGCTGAAGGCCGCTTCCGAGGGTCCGCTCAAGAATATCCTCGGTTACAACAGCAAGCCGCTGGTGTCGATCGACTTCAACCACAATCCGAACAGCTCGGTCTATGACAGCACCTTGACCCAGGTCATGGGCGGTACGCTGGTCAAGGTCTGCTCCTGGTACGACAACGAGTGGGGCTTCTCCAACCGCATGCTCGATATGACGGTCGCCTTGATGAATGCCAAGTAAGCACAATCAGACGAAGCAAGAAAAAGCCCGCGATTGCGGGCTTTTTCTTTAGGGCTCGAAGGTATATCCGAAGGCGTCGATTTCATGTACCCAGGTGTTCTTAACGGCCAATGCCAGTCTGTCGTCATAGAACGTGCGGTAATCCTTGTCGGCCATTTTATTCCGGTGCGGAAGCGTCTGCGCCGCGATTCCGATCCGCTGGCAGAGGTGCGCGATGTCGTCGTTGAGGTTCTCGAAACGGCCGACGAAATCCAGCCCCATGCCACCGTTGCGGTCTTCGATCATCCACCATTGCGCGCGCCTCGGTTTTTCCAGAAAACGAGCGGCGAAGTCGGCAAAGGTTTCGCCGGGCCGGCAATCCTCGTGCGAGGGTGTTTTCTGCACGTACTGATACCAGGACACCAGACGTTCCCAGGGATTGCGCACGAAGGCGAACTTGAACAGGCCGTCATACACCGGCGCGGGAATCACGGACTGTGCCTTGCGCAGATTGGCATGCTTGCGGAAATGGAATTTCCGCCAGTCACGCACCAGACCCAGATCAGAGGCCAGTTTATTCATGCGGCCACTTGCCGGATTCAGCGCATGCGGTTTCAGAATGTCGGCAAGACTGGTCCCTGCCGTTTTCTGCACATGCACGAACAGGAAAGATTTGCTTTCGGATATCAGCATAGCCGCCTCAAGCACCTGCGCCGACCAGGGCGCGTTTGATACGGTCGTTCACCGCCAGCCAGTCCGTTCCGGACGGGGGCTGTTCGATCAGGATGTATGCGGCATCGCGGGAATCGAGTTCGCGCAGGGCGGCATACAGGCCATGGGCGTAAGCTTCGGCTTGTGCCGGCAGACTGAGCCCCTGCGTTTTCGCAGGCAGGGCATCGAGTGCCAGCAGCACGCAGTGCGGTTCGTCCGCAGCAGCTTCAATCAGCCGCCTGCGTTCCAGCATGCGCATCGGCGTGCGCGGCGCATAGTGGGCGTCCAGACTTCCCGAAACTCGCGGGCTGGCGCTGACCAGACCACTTTGCAGGTCGGGTAGAAAAGGGAGAAGCTGTTCGCGACGGATGTGCCCTTCACGCAGAATTCGGGGCGGGTTTTGGCTGAGATCGACGATGGTGCTTTCGATGCCGACCGTGCAGGGGCCGCCATCCAGAATCGGCGGCGCGTTTTCGCCAAACTCGTCACGCACATGACCGGCGCTGGTCGGCGATATGCGGCCGAAACGGTTGGCCGAGGGCGCGGCCAGACCGCCGCCGAAGGCCCGAAGCAATGAAAGCGTCAGCGCATGGTCCGGAGACCGGAGACCGACGGTATCCTGGCCGCCGGTCACCGCGTCAGGCACATCCGAACGCTTTTTCAGAATCAAGGTCAGGGGGCCGGGCCAAAAGTGTGTCGCCAACTGTTTAGCCGATTCCGGAATCGTGCTCGCCCAAGCCTCGATGGCATCGATGCCGGCAATATGCACGATCAAGGGATGGTCGGAGGGTCGGCCTTTCAGAGCGAATATCCGCGCAACGGCTTCGGCATTGCGTGCATCTGCCGCCAGCCCGTAAACGGTTTCGGTCGGAATCGCCAGCAGACCGCCGCCCCGGAGGATGGCGACGGCTTCGGCAATCGTTGGTGTTGTCGGCTTTTCTGGCATGCGGATCGCCCTGAATTCAGGCTATTTTCGCATACGCTACGGGCTTTAGGGGTTCAGCGCGCCTGCCGCAGCAATTCGCTCGGTATCGTTTTCTTCGGCAGGTAGGCATCGAAGCGCGAAGCGATGACCCTGAGCAGCAGACGCCCGCGCGGCAGTACGGTCAGCGAGGCGGAGTCCAGCGCAATCAAACCGTCTTCGGCCAAGGCCGGAAGCTGCTCCAGTTCTTCGCGGAAGTAATCCGCGAACACGATGCCGAAACGCCGTGCGACCTCATCGAACTGCAGGAGACCCTGGCACATGATGGACTGGATGACATCGGCACGGATACGGTCGTCGTTGTGCGTACGCAGACCACGGACCGTCGCCGGTTTTCCGGATTGCACGCACGTCGTCCATGCCGGAAGATCCTTGGCGTTCTGCGCATAGCAGTCTCCGATCTGGCTGATGGCGCTGACGCCGAATCCGACCAGATCGGTCTGCTTGCGGGTGGTGTAACCCATGAAGTTCCGGTGCAGATCGCCGCTGGCTTGGGCCCGGGTGAGTTCATCCCCGGGCAGGGCGAAATGGTCCATGCCGATATAGACATAGCCTTCGGCCATCAGGGTTTCCACCGCCAGCTGGAACAGCGCCAGTTTGCGCTCCGGGTCGGGCAGGGTGAGGACGTTGATTTTATTCTGGGCTTTGAACAGTTCCGGCATGTGCGCATAGCTGTAGAGCGCGATGCGGTCCGGGCGGATGCGGGCCACCGTGGCCAGGGTGGCCGCGAAGGTTTCGGTGTTCTGCATCGGCAGCCCGTAGATCAGGTCGAAATTCACCGAGCCGAAGCCGTTGGCCTTGCAGGCGTTGAAGATGTCACGGATGCGGTCGGTATCCTGCAGCCGATTGATGGCCTGCTGGACCTGTGGATCGAAATCCTGGATGCCCAGACTGACGCGGTTGAAGCCGATGGCACGCAGGGCGCCGATGTCGGCGACATCGACCGTGCGCGGATCGATTTCGATCGAGAAATCGCGTTCGCGCTCGGGAACGAAATGGAAATTACGCGCGAACTCCTTCATCAATTCGGCGAGCTGTCCGATATTCAGTGCGTTCGGGGTGCCGCCGCCCAGATGCAGCTGTACCACCTCCCGGTCACGGTCGAAAAGCGGTGCCAGCATCCGGATTTCCTTCAGCAGGTTATCCAGATACGCCTGCTTCTTGTCGGCATCACGGGTGATGATCCGGTTGCAGCCACAGTAGAAACAGGGGCTGAAACAGAACGGGATGTGGGCATACAGCGACAGCGCGCGCGGAATCGGATCTTCGTTGCTTTCGGCGATGGCCTTCAACAGCTCCGTGCCGCCGAATTGCGCATTGAACTGCGGGGCGGTCGGGTACGAGGTGTAACGCGGTCCGACACCGTCATAGCGGCGGATCAGGTCCGGGTCGAAAAGGGTGGCTTGGCTCATGTCCGAAATCCTAAACGCCTCCGCCGGAGTTGGCTTTGATTCAAGTCAAAGGATTGGGAAATGTCCTGAAAAATGCGACAATAGCCTTTATTTTCAACAGGAAGCCAAGCCATGTCCGTGCTCCGGATGACCGACCTCGATTTGCGCGGCAAACGCGTGCTGATCCGTGAAGACCTCAACGTTCCGGTGAAAGAGGGTCGGATCACTTCCGAGCAGCGGATCAAGGCCGCATTGCCGACCCTGCGCTTGGCCCTGGAGAAAGGCGCGGCGGTCATGGTGACTTCGCATCTGGGCCGTCCGACCGAGGGTGTCTGGTCGGAAGCCGATTCATTGGCGCCAGTGGCGGCACGTCTGTCCGAACTGCTCGGCCTGCCGGTGCCCCTCAAGCGCGACTGGCTGGATGGCGTGGCTGTCCAGCCGGGACAGCTGGTGCTGTTGGAAAACTGCCGGATGAATGTCGGTGAAGGCGCCGATGATGCGGTCTTGTCCCAGAAAATGGCCGATCTGTGCGATGTGTATGTCATGGATGCGTTCGGAACCGCGCACCGCGCACAGGCCAGTACGCATGGCGCCATCCGTGCCGCGAAAATCGCCTGCGGAGGTCCTCTGCTGATGGCGGAGCTGGATGCGCTGGCCAAAGCCCTGCAGGCGCCGCAGCGGCCCTTGCTGGCCATCGTCGCCGGCTCCAAGGTCTCGACCAAGTTGGCCCTGCTGGCCAATCTGGTCGGCAAGGTCGATCAACTCATCGTCGGTGGCGGCATCGCCAATACCTTCATGGCCGCGGTCGCTCTGCCGGTCGGCAAATCCCTGTACGAACCGGATCTGCTCGACACGGCCAAGGCCATTCTGGCCGATGCCAAGGCCCGTGGTGCCGATATCCCGATTCCCTCCGATGTGGTCGTGGCCAGAACCTTCGCGGCCGATGCCGATGCTGCAGTGAAAGCCGTTGCCGATGTGGCGGCGGATGATTTGATTCTGGACATCGGACCGGACACGGCGGCACGTTATGCGGCCCTGATCGAGCAGGCCGGTACGGTCATCTGGAATGGCCCGGTCGGCGTGTTTGAATTCGACGCCTTCGCCAAAGGCACCGAAACCCTGGCGCTGGCCATCGCACGCTCCAAGGCTTTCTCGATCGCCGGCGGCGGTGATACGCTGGCAGCCGTCGATAAGTTCGGCATCGAGGCCGATGTCGGTTACATCTCGACCGGTGGTGGCGCCTTTCTGGAGTTCTGCGAAGGCAAACCGCTTCCGGCAGTCACGGCATTGCTCGAACGCGGCGCATGAGCGCTCGTCCCCTCGCGCGGCGCAAACGTATGCAGATGCTTTCCCGAAGCGTGCCAGGTCAAACTGTGTCAAGCTTGAACGGCTTTCCTCAAGCCCTGCCACTGCGCCGCCACTGAATCCGCATCGCCACCCCGAAACGAGAACCAAACCCGATGACCGCCACCAATTTCCGCCGCACCAAAATCCTCGCCACGCTCGGCCCGGCGACTGATCAGCCCGGCGTTCTGGCTCAGATCATCGAAGCCGGCGTCAACGTGGTGCGCATGAACTTCTCGCACGGTACCGCCGAGCAGCATGCCGAGCGGGTGACCCGCGTGCGCGAGATTGCCGCCAGTCTCGGGCGTGAAGTCGGCATTCTGGCCGATCTGCAGGGTCCCAAGATCCGTATTGAAAAATTCGCCAACGACAAAGTCTACCTGGTCAACGGCAGCGAATTCCGCCTGGTCTGCCGCGCGGATGCCCCGCTGGGCGACGAAACCCAGGTCGGTGTCAGTTATCTCGGTCTGGTCAAGGATGTCGCGCTCGGTGACACCCTGTTGCTGGACGACGGACTGGTCGCGCTGATGGTAAAGACCCTCGACGGCGACACCATCGTCACCGAAGTGTTGGCCGGCGGCGCGCTGTCCAACCGCAAAGGCTTGAACCGTCTGGGCGGCGGGCTTTCGCTCGATGCCTTGTCCGAACAGGACAAGGAGCACATCGCCATTGCCGCCAAGCTCGATGTTGATTTTCTCGCGGTGTCGTTCTGCCGCAGCGCGGCCGATATCGAATTGGCCCGCTCGATTGCGCTGAGTCACGGATCCTATGCCCACATCGTGGCCAAAATCGAACGTGCCGAAGCCATCGAGCGCTTGGTGGAAATCACCCAGGCCAGCGATGTGGTGATGGTCGCCCGCGGCGATCTGGGCGTGGAGATCGGCGATGCCGAGCTGCCCGGCCTGCAGAAGCTGATCATCAAGACTGCGCTGGAATGCAACAAGGTGGTGATCACCGCGACCCAGATGCTGCAGTCGATGGTCGACAACCCGATCCCGACCCGTGCCGAGGTGCTGGATGTGGCCAATTCGGTCATCGACGGCACCGATGCCGTCATGCTGTCCGCCGAAACCGCATCCGGTGCCTACCCGGTCAAGGCCGTGGAGGCGATGAACCGCATCTGCCTCGGCGCCGAGCGCCAGTTCAAGCACGACACCGACTTCGAAGCGGCGCCGCGCGATCTCGAGCGCGTCGATCAGGCCATCGCGATGTCGGCCATGTTCATTGCCGAGCATATCCAGCTGCGCGGCATCATCGCCCTGACCGAATCCGGCGGCACTGCGCGCTATCTGTCGCGTTTCCGCGCCAATGTGCCGCTGTTCGGGCTGTCGCGTTTCGGCTACGCCCGCCGGCGCATGGCCTTGATGCGCGATGTCGCGCCGGTCAACTTCGATTCCGAGGGCCAGTCCATGCGGGTCGCTGCCCGCAAAGCCATCAAGCAGCTGTTCGACCAGGGTTACCTGGCGGTCGGCGACCGCGTGCTGATCACCAGCGGCGACCACATGGAACAGCACGGTGCCACTAACACCCTGCGTCTGCTGGCGGTGGGCGAGGGCGGCAGAACCGAGGGCCTGGGCGACCTGTAATCCCGGCGGTCCATGGCCATGGGGTATAATATCGCCACCCCAACCACCCTCGGATCGCCCTCATGAGCATCGACCAACTCCCCGAAATCGCCCAAGCCATGGTTGCCCGCGGCAAAGGCATCATCGCCATCGACGAATCCAACGCCACCATCAAGAAGCGTTTCGATACCGTGGGTGTGGAAAACACCGAAGAAAACCGCCGCGCCTACCGCGAAATGCTGTTGACCACCCCGGGGCTGGGCGAGCATATTTCCGGCGCGATTCTGTACGATGAAACCCTGCGTCAGAAAACCAAGGACGGCGTGCCGTTCACCCAGGTCATGATGGATAACGGCATCCTGCCGGGCATCAAGGTCGACAAAGGCACCACGCCGCTGGCCGGCTTCCCCGGTGAGGTGGTCACCGACGGTCTCGACGGTCTGCGCGAGCGCCTGAATGAATACGCCGGTCTCGGCGCCAAATTCGCCAAATGGCGCGCGGTCATCAACATCAACATCGAAGACGGCATGCCGTCCGATACCTGCATCGAGGCCAATGCCCACGCGCTGGCCCGCTACGCCGCCCTGTGCCAGGAAGCCGGTATCGTGCCGATGGTCGAGCCGGAAGTGATCATGGACGGCGAGCATGACATCGACGACTGCTTCGTGGTCACCGAAAAAGTACTGCGTTCCCTGTTCAATGCCCTGTACCAGCACAATGTGATGCTGGAAGGCACCATTCTGAAAGCCAGCATGGTCATCCCGGGCAAGGATTGTCCGGATCAGGCTTCGGCCGAAGACGTTGCCGACTACACCGTGCAATGTCTGAAGTCCGCGGTGCCTGCGGCATTGCCGGGCATCGTGTTCCTTTCCGGCGGTCAATCCGACGAAGATGCCACCGCGCATCTGAACGAAATGAATAAACAGGAAAACCTGCCTTGGCCGCTGAGCTTCAGCTACGGCCGCGCCATGCAGTCGGCCGCCCTGAAGATCTGGGGTCAGGACATCGTCAACAATGTCGCCAAGGCCCAGGAAACCGTGCATGCCCGCGCCCGCGACAACGGTCTGGCGGCCATGGGCGAGTGGAAGTAAGGCACAACGTGTGATTCCCCCGAAAACGCCGGCTCGCCGGCGTTTTCTTTACATGCCATTAACGGTGGCGGCGGCCAAGCCGTTTATAATCTCAGGCAAGATCCTGAAGGAATTCCCCATGCGTGTTTCTCTGATGGCAGTGGTACTGCTGGCGACGGCCTGCAGCAGCGGTGAAAACGGCCCGGGAAAAGAAGGCGGCCCGCCGGCCACGGTGACCGTGGTCACTGTCGTTCCGGAATCCTGGAGCGACCGCATCCAGGCCATCGGCACGGCCAAGGCCCGTGATTCGGTGGTCATCGCCGCCAAACAGTCCGAGCGCATCGCGGCCGTCCGTTTTGAAAGCGGCCAGCGGGTCTCCAAAGGACAGGTGCTGGTCGAACTGGATGCCGGTACGGTCAAAGCCGAACTGGCCGAAGCGCAGGCCAATCTGAACGATCTCAACGCACAGGTCGCGCGTCTTCAGAATCTGCAGAGTCGGCAACTGGTCGCCAAGAGCCAGCTCGATACCGTGATGGCTTCCCGCAACGCGGCAAAGGCGCGGGCACAGGCGGCACAGGAGCGCCTGAATGACCGCATCATCCGTGCGCCGTTCAGCGGTGTTCTGGGCCTGCGCCAAGTCAGTCAGGGCCAATATGTCGCCGCCGGCGCGGTGATGGTCAATCTGGATGACCTCGATCACCTGTGGGTGGATTTCCCGGTCCCGGAAAGCCTGCTGCCGCAGTTGAAAACCGGAATGGTCCTGGAACTGCAGGCCGATGCCGCCCCCGGACGGATGCTGCCTGCACGTGTCGCGGGCATCGACTCCCGCGTGGATGTCGCGACCCGCGCCATCATGGTCCGCGGCGCCATCGACAATGCCGCCGGTCTGGTCCGCCCGGGCATGCTCATGCGGGTTACCCTGCAGCAGGAGGCCGTGCAGGCCTTGGTGATTCCCGAGTTGGCCGTGCAGCAGATCGGCAACCGCACCTTCGTATACGTGGCAGGCGCCGATGGCACTGCCGAAAGCCGTGATATCCGCATCGGCAGCCGTCATGACGGCAAGGCCGAAGTGCTTGAGGGTCTGAAGTCCGGCGACAAAGTGGTGCTCGAGGGCACCTCGAAACTGCGTGATGGCCAGAAGCTGAAAGTGGTTCCGGCTGCGCCATGATCCTTTCCGATATTTCGATCAAACGCCCGGTATTCGCCGCCGTCATCAGCCTGATGCTGGTGACCGTCGGCCTCATCGCATTCACCCGTCTGCCCCTGCGCGAATTGCCGAATATCGATCCGCCGGTGGTTTCCATTGATGTCGCTTACCCGGGTGCCGCTGCCGGCGTGGTTGAAACGCGGGTCACCCAGGTGCTTGAAGATGCCGTGGCCGGCATCGAAGGCGTCGATCTGGTCACCAGTTCGTCCCGCAACGGCCGCGCTTCGGTCAATCTCGAATTCACGCTTGAACGCGATATCGAGTCGGCCGCCAACGATGTGCGCGATGCCGTGAGCCGCGTGGCCGATCGTCTTCCCGAGGAAGCGAATGCTCCGGAAATCGCCAAGGTGGAAGCCGATGCCGATGTCATCATCTGGATCCGTGTCGTGCAAAAGGGAGCCGATGCGCTGGCATTGACCGACTATGCCGACCGCTATCTGGCGGACCGTTTTTCCAGCATTCCCGGCGTGGCCCAGGTCCGGCTTTCCGGTGGCCAGCGTTATGCGATGCGGGTCTGGCTGAACGATGACGCCTTGGCGGCCCGCGGCCTCACCGTATCGGATGTCGAAAACGCATTGCGCCGTGAAAATCTCGAATTGCCGGCCGGTCGGCTGGAGTCGCAGGACCGCGATTTCCTGCTGCGTGTCAACCGCAGTTTCGATTCACCGGCCGCCTTCGAGAAGCTGGTGCTGAAGACCATGCCCGACGGCCAGAGCATCGTCCTGTCCGATGTCGCACGCGTTGCCCGCGAGTCGGCCGACCGCCGCGCATGGTTCCGCGGAAATGGCGAGCCGCAGCTTGCGCTTGGCATCATCAAAACATCCACGGCCAATGCTTTGCAGGTTTCGAGGGATGTCCGTGCCGAAATCGACCGGATCAATCCGGGACTTCCGGAAGGCATGACCATGGGCATCAATTTCGATACCACCGTGTTCATCGATGCCGCGGTCAAGAAGGTCTATAGCACCCTGTTTGAAGCCATTGCCTTGGTGCTGCTGGTGATCTGGCTGTTCCTCGGAAGCGTGCGTGCCGCTCTGATTCCGGCGGTGACGGTTCCGGTTTGCCTGATGGCGGCCTTCATCGCGCTTTGGTTATTCGGCTATTCCATCAATCTGCTGACCTTGTTGGCATTGGTATTGTGCATCGGCCTGGTGGTCGATGATGCCATCGTGGTACTTGAAAACGCACAGCGCCGCATCGATGCCGGCGAGCCGCCGATGTTGGGCGCATTCCGCGGCACCCGTCAGGTCGCGTTTGCCGTGATTGCCACCACCGCCGTGCTGGTGGCGGTATTCCTGCCGATGGCGTTCATCGAAGGAAACAACGGCCGTCTTTTCCGCGAATTGGCGGTGACCATGGCCAGTGCCATTGCCATTTCGGCCGTCGTCGCCTTGACCCTGACCCCGATGATGTGTTCATTGATCCTGAAACCCCACAAGGCCGGCGCTACCGGTTTCGAGGCGCGGATCAACGGATTTCTCGAGCGTGTCAGCCAAAACTATGCTGACAGACTGCAGGCGCTTTTGCCGAAACGCAACATCATCGGCATCACCATGCTCGCCATTCTCGGTGCCAGTGCCGTGCTCTACCTGCTGGTACCGAAGGAATTGGCTCCGGCCGAGGACCGCGGCGTCTTTTTCGTTGCGGTGAACGGTCCCGAAGGCGCCGGTTTCGATTACACGGTCAAACAGATGGAACAGGTGCAGGCCGAACTGATGGCATTGCGGTCGAAATCCGAGGCCATCGACCGTATCAATGCGGTGGTTCCCGGTGGATTCGGTGCCAGTGAGGAAATGCATACGGGGCGTGCCACCGTGCTGCTCAAACCCTGGAAAGACCGGGATATGGAAACTTCGGCCATAGTCGAAGAATCCCGGAAGCTGCTGTCGAAGATTCCCGGCGTGCAGGCGCGGCCGCAGCAGCCGACCGGATTGGTCCGTGGCGGCGGCCAGCCAGTCCAGATGGTTCTGCAGGGTTCGGACTATAACGAGTTGGTGCAATGGCGCGACCGTCTGCTTAAACGCATGGAGGAGAATCCGGATCTGACCGGACCGGATTCCGACTACAAGGAAACGCGGCCCCAATTGCGGCTTGAGATCAACCGTGAGCGGGCGGCGGCCTTGGGGGTTTCGAATCAGGCCATCGGCAGCACGCTGGAAAGCATGCTCGGTTCACGCCGTGTCGGTACTTATGTCGAGGGGGGCGAAGAATACGATGTGATCGTCCAGGCCGAAGCCGAACAGCGGCGCTCGCCTTCGGATCTTCTGGCCATGCATGTGCGTACCGGCAGCGGACAACTGGTGCCCTTGGCTTCGGTCATTGATGTCCGCGAACTGGCCGAGCCCGGCAGTTTCAATCGTTTCAACCGACTGCGCGCCATTACCGTGTCGGCCGGCCTGAAGCCCGAAGCGAATCTGGGTGAAGCGCTGGATTGGCTGCAGAATACGGCAAAAGAAGAACTTCCCGGTACGGTGCAGATCGACTTCAAAGGACAGTCGCGCGAATACCTCAAATCCGGTCAGGCCGTGCTGTTCACCTTCGCGCTGGCCTTGCTCGTCGTTTACCTGGTGCTGGCGGCGCAGTTTGAAAGCCTGATCCACCCCTTGGTCATTCTTCTGACGGTACCCATGGCGGTTTTCGGTGCCTTGCTCGGATTGTGGGTGATGGGCGGCAGTCTCAATCTGTTCAGTCAGGTCGGCATCATCATGCTCATCGGCCTCGCGGCCAAGAACGGCATCCTGATCGTCGAGTTCGCCAACCAGCGCCGCGATGCCGGTTTGGGTATCGATGCAGCCATCATCGAGGCGGCTTCGGTACGTCTGCGCCCGATTCTGATGACCTCGATCGCTACGGCGGCCGGCGCCTTGCCGCTGATGCTCGGCAGTGGCCCGGGATCCGGGTCGCGCCAGGCCATCGGCATCGTCGTGGTGTTCGGCGTCCTGTGCGCCACGGTGCTGACGCTGTTCATCGTGCCGGTCATGTACCGTTGGCTGGCGCCTTATACGCAGTCGCCGGAGCAACGTGCCCGTGATTTAAGCCAGCAAGAAGCTGCAATGCCGGATGCCGAAGGCGCATTGCATTGAACCATCGCGATTAATGGCGAACAGGGGTAATTCATGACCGACCCGAAAGACAAAAACCCGCTTTACCGCGGTCCCGGACAGACCCGCGATGACGCCCGCGGCCCGCGCCCGCCGCGCCGCGATGACCGTCAAGGTCCGCGCATGCCGAATCGTGCCGAACGCGCCGCACCGCGCGGTAACGAGCCGGACCGGCAGGAAGAGATGCGACCGGCCAAACCGAAGGAGTTCCGCATTTACGGGTTGAATGCCTGTGTCGCTGCTTTCAAAAAGCGGCCGGAAAGTGTCCGCAAGCTATGGTTGCTGGAGTCACGCATTCCCAAGTTGCAGGAACTCCTGGCGTTCTGCGTCAAGAACCGCATCGGTTACAACGTCGTGGAAAACGAAGATCTCGAAAAACTCACCGGCAGCGCCCATCACGAAGGGGTCTGTCTGGCACTGCTGCCGCAGCAGGAATTGAATCTTTCCCAGTGGCTGATGAACGCGCCAGCCGGTGGTTGCCTGCTGCTTTGGTTGGACGGTGTCGGCAATCCGCACAATCTCGGCGCCATCATGCGCTCGGCCGCGCATTTCGGTGTCCAGGCCATTCTATTGCCCAAAGCGTCTGCACTGAGCCACTCCGGTGCCGCCTCGCGTGTGGCCGAGGGCGGTGCTGAGCATGTCCCGCTGATCCGGCTCGGACGGACCGATAACGCCATTGCCCAACTGGCCTCGGCCGGATTCACGCTGGTCAGCACCGTAGTACGGGGCGGCAACGATGTGTTCCGGTCGGCGTTGCCCGCGCGCTGCGTCATGGTGATGGGTGCCGAGCAGACCGGCGTTGATTCCGAGCTGATCGCCGCAAGCCGCCTGCGTGTGGAAGTGCCGGGTACGGGTCAGGTTGAAAGCCTGAATGTGTCGGCGGCGGCGGCGGTGCTGCTGGCGGAATGGCGCCGTCAGAACGGCGCCACCTGACTCAGTTTCCCGCTTTCGGTGGCTCCGGGCGGACGTCCATCTTGCTTTCCGCAGCCAGATACGCCAGAACGGCGTAGGCCGCGACCTGCTGATCCAGATCCTGCGCATTGATCTTGTCGAGCGTGTCGTTGGCGGTGTGGTGGTAGTCGAAATAATCACTGCCGTCCTGCTGCAGCTCCACCCAGGGCAGACCGTATGGAACACTCGGGCTGATGTCCGGCCCGGGTCCGCCGCCTTCCGCCGGACTGATTCCCAAGGGCTGCAGGACCTTGGCGATTTCCGCAATCAGCGGCCGTGACTCCGCGCTGACGCCGGCATGCAGGGCGTAAATGCGGCCTGCGCCGAAATCGCTTTCCGCGCCAAGCTGGTGTTTATCCATTACGCCTTTCATCGCTTCCGCGTAGGCTTTGCCGCCGAGCAGTCCTTGCTCCTCGTTGGCAAAGGCAATCACGCGGATGGTTCGCTTCGGGGCCTGCTTGAGGTCGCCGATGAGCGCGCCGGCGGCCATGGTGATGGCGACCCCGGCACCGTCATCGATGGCGCCCGTGCCCAGGTCCCAGGAGTCCAGATGGCCGCCGATGATGACCACTTCGTCCGGGTTGCTGCGCCCGGTGATTTCACCGATGACGTTGTATTCGGTTTTGCTGCCGCTGAACCCGGCTTGGATATTCATTTCCACGGTCACCGGTTTTCCGCGCCGGAGCATATTCGCCAGAAGGTCGGCATCCGGAACCGAAAGTGCCGCTGCCGGAATCCGGGCCACGCCGTCCTCGTATTTCATCATGCCGGTATGCGGCAGGCGGTCGGAGTCGGTGCCGACCGAACGGATCAGCAGGGCGACGGCACCCTTGCGAGCGGCTTCCGAGGCGCCGGTACGGCGGACATTGCTGACCGGGCCGTAACCGCTGCCATCCTTGGCACGCTTCATTTTCAGATTCACGAAGGCGATTTTTCCGGACAGCGTGCCATCAGGAACGGCTTTCAGGGCGTCGAGGTCGGCGAATTCGACCACTTCCGCGCGCAGATCACCGGGCGTGCTTTCGCTGCCGCCAAGTGCGGTCAATACCAGATGCTGCGGGTAAGGGCTGATGACGCGCGCCGATTCCGAGCGGCGTTGCCAGACGGGAAACGTCACCGGCTGCAGCCAGATCTTGTCGTATCCGAGCGCCTTGAATTTCGCCTGCGCCCAGACGGTGGCACGGTCATAGGCTTCGCTGCCACCCATGCGTGGACCGATTTCGGTGGTCAGGGATTCGACGATGGCATAGGCCTGCGAGCCGCGCATCGCGGATTCGCGCAGGCCCTCGGCGGTCCGGATGGACTTGGCGTCGAGTCCGGATTCCGCGGAAGCGCCCAGTGCGGCGAATGCGAACAATGCTGCTGGCAGGTATGGGCGCATGTCAGGCTCCTTGCTTTTTAAGGGAATCGCGGATTTCAGTCAGCAGTTTGACTTCCTCGCTGGGTTCGACCGGTGCCGGTGCCTCCGGCTGTTGCTGGCGACGGATGCGATTGAT
>CAJAPA010000139.1 GCA_903942465.1 uncultured Gammaproteobacteria bacterium | reverse complement strand
GGGATACGCCCCCGGTTTGTTTGCGAGGCGCCGGAAAAACAAGCACTTGCGAAACACGGGCGGCCGGCGCATGCCGATGCGCCACCCACCGGGAGCGTGCCAGTGCCAGAACCGGCATGGCCAGCAACCAAAGCGGCCAGAACCCGACCGCGGCGTGCCGCCACGGCAGATCGGGAACCATCGCCAGTCCCAGCATTGCCAAGAGGGGCAGCTGCCAGCAGTATCGGTAGAAGATGTGTGCGTTCATGGCGGTCTCCGGAGGGGTCTCAGGCCAGTATCGGCAAGCGGCTTCTCAAATCCTGAGAGCGGCCGAAATTGACACCGCCTTCAGCAGTGCCGGCGCATTCTAGTGTTTTAGGAGCACGGCACATGGGCAAAATCCTCATCGCAATCGTGGTCATCGGCCTGAGCCTGACCGCCTACAGCTATGCCAAATCCGGCAAGCCGGCGCCGCTGACCAGCAGTGCCGATGTCGATCTCGAGCGCTACATGGGGCGCTGGTGGGTGATTTCGCACATTCCGTATTTCGCCGAGAACGGCAAAGTGGCGACCGCCGACATCTATGCCCTCAAGCCGGATGGCAACATCGACAATGTTTTCGCCTACCGGAAGGCGTTCGACCAGCCGGAAAAGCGCATGCAGGCGACGGCACGGGTTTATCCGGACACACGCAACACCCACTGGCAGGTGCGCTTCTGGGGCGGACTGATCCGGGCCCAGCTGCTGATTCTGGAAGTCTCGCCCGACTACCGCTGGGCCTTGATCGGCAATCCGGACCGCTCCCTGGCCTGGGTGTTCGCGCGTGACCCGGTGATGGACGACGCCACCCTGACCGGACTGCAGGAAAAACTGCGGGCTTACGGCTATGATCCGGCCGCGCTGAAACGCGTGCCGCAGACGCCCGATCAGCTGCCGGCTTCGGACTGATCCAGGACCCGCGCCGCCGCCTGTCGGCCGAGCTCGATCATTTCATCGGCGCGCCAGAATTCGTAGATGGCACAGGCATCGTGTGCGATGCCGATCAATACATCGGGCGGGTCGCGCACAAGCTGCATTTCGGTCATGTAACCGTGCATGGTGCTGAGCGAGCGCGACATCAGCTCCATCACGCTGCGGTTGACTTTCACGCCCGGCGCCGCCGGATTGCCGCGGCCAACGCTCTGCAGCAGGCGCGTCCAGCCTGTTTCGATTGCGCTCAGGTTTCCGACTTCGGCCGTGTCAGTGGCCTCCGGTGCCGACGCCGTCGTTGCCGGCGGTCCGTGCACCGGATGCGCGGCGTTGATGTCGACTGCAATGACACGTAGTCCGATGTATTCACGCGCACCCGAAACCGGTAATGGCGCCAGCAATCCGCCATCCACCAGATCCTGTCCGTGATAACGGTGCGGCGTGAGCAGCATCGGGATGGCAATCGAGGCACGGATGGCATCGAACAGCGGGCCGCTGTCGAGCCAGACCTTGCTGCGCGAATCGAGGCTGGTGGCAACGGCTTTGAATGCAATCGGCAGTTCTTCGATGCGGTGCTCGCCGACCAGCTGCTGCAGCACACCGATGACACGGTCGCCTTTGATGAAACCGGGATGCCCGAATGCGAAATCGGCCAGACGGAAAACTTCCCGGCGCGTCAGTGAACAGGCCCATTGCCGGTATTCGGGCAGGCCTCCAGCGCAGAAAATGCCGCCGACCAGTGCCCCCATGGAACAGCCGACCACCGCCTCGATGCGGTAACCGCGGGCCTGCAGTTCTTCGATGACGCCGATGTGCGCCAGACCGCGCGCGCCGCCGGCACCGAGGACCAGCGCGATGCCTTTGCCGTCATGATTGCGCATCGGAAGATTAAACGCCGTAATTGGACAGCGCCAGCTGCAGGCTGGACTTGGCCGACTCGCGCAGGGATACCGGGGCGATGATCTCGGCATCGGCGCCGTAGCGCAGCACGTCCATCAGCAGCTCGCGCGGATTGGAATACGGCACCTTCAGCTCGTATCGGCCGTCGTCGAGAAAACGGCCTTCCTGCTTCGAGTGCCAGTGCTCTTCGGACACCCAGCGCGCCGCTTCGGCGGAAAATACGATGGTGGCGGTATTGCGGGCGGCGCCCGAGAAGATGCCGTAGCCGTCGGTCAGCTGCAGATTGAGTTCATGCTCGCTGACATCTTCGGCATCGTCTTCGAGCACCTTCACGTGTTTCATGCGGTCGACCGAAAAACTGCGCAGCGCATCGCGCTCGTGATCCAGCGCATCCAGATACCAGTTGTCACGGTAATGGGTCAGCCGCTGCGGCGATACCGTGCGCGTGGTCAACTGGTCGGTCGAGCGCGCGGTGTAATCGAAGCGCAGCCGCTTGCGTGACAGTACCGCACCGGCAACCTGGCGGAACGCAGCCTCATCACGCTGGCGGGTATAGGATCCGATCACGCGGATGCGCTCGATCGGCCAGCGCCGACCCTGGCTCTGGTTGGCCAACAGCAGATCGATGCGCTTTTTCAGCGGCGCCAACGCGCCACCGAGGACATCGGCGCCGCTGCGGTTGAGCAGTTCATGCGTGGCCAGCAGGGCATGCAGCTCATCCGAGCTGAACCACAGCCCGGGCAGTTCGAACTGGTCGATCTGCAGCCGGTCGTAGAAGAATCCGGCATCGGTACTCAGCAAGGGGGCGTGCAGCACGTCGCGCAGAAACCCGACATCCCGGTACAGGGTGGCGCGCGAACAGCCCAGCTCCTCTTCCAGCGTATCGGCGGCAACCGGATAGCGCGCGGCTTTCAGACGCTTGTGCAGGGCGAATATACGGTCATAACGGTCCATTGCATAACATAATAGCATTCCCTTATTTGCCTAGGCAGACGTTAACGGAGTAAATTGACGGCTACGGGCGCGTCCCGATTGCCGTCCGGATTCCCACATGCCCGATTTCATCGATCAAACCTTCCTGTTGTTCGTGCTGATTGGCTTCGGTGCCCAGATGATCGATGGCGCGCTGGGCATGGCCTATGGTCTGACCGCCTCGTCCTTCCTGCTGGCGGCGGGTGTGCCGCCGGTGGCGGCCAGCGCCACCGTGCACATGGCCGAAACATTCACCACCGGGGCTTCGGCGGTCTCGCATCACAGTTTCGGCAACGTGCACAGTCCGCTGTTCAAGCGCCTGGTCATTCCCGGCATGATCGGCGCCGGCCTCGGCGCTTATGTATTGACGGAACTGGACGGCGAGATGCTCAAGCCCTGGATTGCCGGCTATCTGGTGCTGATGGGCCTCTATGTCCTGCTGAAATCGTTCCGGGAAATCAATCCGATCCATGTTGAAAAACGCGTTGGCCCGCTGGGCTTTTTCGGTGGACTGATCGATGCCATCGGCGGCGGCGGCTGGGGTCCGATCGTAACCTCGACGCTGCTGGCACGCGGAAACCATACGCGTTACACCATCGGCACGGTCAATGCCGTTGAGTTTTTCGTGACCCTGACCGCATCGGCGGTATTCATTGCCACCATCGGTCTGGATCACTGGGAAATCGTCCTTGCGCTGGCCCTCGGCGGCGTCTGCGCGGCACCGCTGGCCGGCCTGATCGCCAAACGCGTTCCACACCGTCCGATGATGGCCGTGGTCGGCCTGCTGATCATCGTGGTCAGCGGGCGTACGCTCTGGAAAAGCTTCGGTGGCTGAAGCCGCGACGGCAGTGGCCTTTATGCCACAATAAGGCATGACCGACCCCGTACTGGCCCTGAACGATCCGCCCGGCGACCGCATCGCACGCACCACCTGCTACATGTGTGCCTGTCGCTGCGGCATCCAGGTCCATCTCAAGGACGGCAAGGTCCGTTACATCGAAGGCAACCCCGATCATCCGGTCAACCGCGGCGTGATCTGTGCCAAGGGTTCGGCCGGCATCAAACAGCATTACTCCCCGGCGCGCCTGAAAAAGCCGCTGAAGCGCATCGGCGAGCGCGGTGAAAACCGTTTCGAAGAAATCGAATGGGATGAAGCCCTGCAGCTGGCCACGGAAAAACTGGCGGCGGCGCGCGCCCTTGATCCGAACCGTCTGGCCTTCTTCACCGGGCGCGACCAATCGCAGGCGCTGACCGGCTGGTGGGCACAGCAATTCGGCACTTACAATTACGCCGCACACGGCGGCTTCTGTTCGGTCAACATGGCGGCCGGCGGCCTGTACACGCTCGGCGGCAGCTTCTGGGAATTCGGCGAACCGGATTGGGAGCACACCGACTACCTGATGCTCTGGGGTGTGGCCGAAGATCACGACTCCAATCCAATCAAACTCGGTCTGGGCCGTTTGAAATCGCGCGGCGCGAAAGTGGTCGCGATCAATCCGGTGCGCACCGGCTACGGTGCCATTGCCGATGAATGGATCGGCATCCGGCCCGGCACCGACGGCCTGCTGGCGATGGCATTGATCCATGAGCTGATCCGCAATGGCCGGATTGATCTGGATTATCTGGTGCGCTATTGCAATGCCCACCATCTGGTGGTGGAAGCGCCGGGCACGGCTGATCACGGTCTGTTCGCGCGCGACGCCGACGGCCGCATCCTGTGCTGGAACCGGGATACCCACGCCGAAGCACCGGCCGATGCCACTGGCATCTCACCGGTGGTGACCGGCACCCATCTGCTGGCTGATGGCCGCGTCGTCAAGCCGGTGTTCGAACACGTGCTGGCGCGCTACGGCAGCGATGATTATTCGCCGGAAATGGCCAGCGAAAGCTGCGGCGTGCCGGCAGCGACCATCCGGCGTCTGGCCGCCGAACTGGCCACCGCCGCATTCGAGCACCAACGCAGCCTGCCGATCGCCTGGACCGACAGCAACGGCCGCCGGCACACCGAGATGCCGATGCGTCCGGTGGCGATGCATGCCATGCGCGGCATCAGCGCACATGCCAACGGCTTCCAGACCTGTCGCGCCCTGCATCTGTTGCAGCTGCTGCTCGGTGCGGTCGATGCCCCGGGCTCGTTCCGTTACCAGCCGCCGTTCCCCCGGCCGATTCCGCCGGGCAACCGACCGGGCCGAACGCGCGATGCAGAGGGCCGCCTGAACGCGATGCCGCTGGGTTTCATCCACGGTCCGGAAGACCTGTTGGTGGATGCCAACGGTGCACCCTTGCGCGTGGATGAAGCCTATTCCTGGAAATACCCGCTGGCGGTGCACGGCATGATGCACACCGTGCTGCGCAATGCGCATTCCGGCGCGCATGGGAAAATCGATGTGCTGATGATGTTCATGGCCAACATGAGCTGGAACTCGGCCATGAACACGCACGGCACTCTGCACTGGCTGACCGACAAGGACGAACACGGCAATTACCGGATTCCCTACATCATCTATGCCGATGCCTATTCCAGCGAAATGTGCGCGTATGCCGACCTGATCCTGCCGGACACCACTTATCTGGAACGCTTCGATGCGGTCAGCATGCTCGACCGCCCGATTTCCGATGCCGACGGCGCTTCTGACGCGCTCCGGCATCCGGTACTGCCGCCGGATCGCGATGTGCGCGGCTTCCAATCGGTACTGATCGAACTGGGAGCGCGTCTGGGCCTGCCCGGCCTGGTGCATGCCGATGGCGCGCCGCTGTACCGCGATTATGCCGACTACATCGTCCGCCATGAACGCGCACCCGGTGTGGGCCTGCTGGCCGGCTGGCGCGGCAGCGACGGCAACAGCCACGGCAAAGGCGCGCCGAATCCGGAGCAGCTGCAACGCTACATCGACAACGGCGGCTTCTGGCATGCCGCGGTTCCGGAAGCCGGACGTTATTACAAAATGGCCAACCGCGATTATCTGGAATGGGCGAAAGCAATGGGCTTCATTGCCAGCGCCGAACCGGTAGTGCTGCAGCTGTACTCGGAAACCCTGCAGAAATTCCGCTTGGCCGCCGAGGGCTTCGGCGCCGCACAGCCGCCCGATGCCGAACGCGAGCGCGTGCGCCGCTATTTCGATCCGCTGCCGTTCTGGTATGCGCCGTTCGAGCACGCACAGACCGATTCGACCGAATTCCCGCTGCACGCGCTGACCCAACGTCCGCCCTTCATGTACCACGCCTGGGGTTCGCAGAACGCCTGGCTGCGGCAGATCATGGCGCGCAATTTTCTTTATCTGCATCCCGACACCGCGGCGCGTTACGGCCTGGCCGACGGCGACTGGGCGGAACTGCGCTCGCATCTGAGCGCCATCACCGTGCCGGTGAAACTGACCAACAACGTGCAGCCCGATACCGTGTGGACCTGGAACGCGCTCGGCAAACGCAAGCGCAGTTGGGGACTTTCTGCGGATGCACCGGAAAGCAACCAGGGCTTCCTGCTCAACCCGCTGATTTCCGATCTGACCCCCGATGCCGATTACGCCAATGCCGATCCGATTACCGGTCAGGCGGCTTGGTTCGATCTGCGTGTGGCGCTGCGCAAGGTAGAGCCGCAGGCTTTCAGTACGCCGCAATTCACGCCGCTGGGAGCGACGGCATGACCGCATTGCCTGCCACCACAGGCAAGAAGCTCGGTCTGTTGATCGATCTCGACATCTGCGTCGGCTGCCATGCCTGCGCGGTCGCCTGTAAGGAATGGAACGACCAAGGCATTTCGGCGCCGCTGCCGGACACGGACGCCTACGGCGCCGCGCCGGATGGCGTCTGGTTCAACCGCGTGCACAGTTACGAGCTGGAGGCGCTTGACGCCCAGCCCGCCAGCACCCTGCATTTCCCGCGCTCCTGCCTGCATTGCGAAACGCCGGCCTGCGTCAGCGTGTGCCCGACCGGTGCCAGCTACAAACGCGCCGAAGACGGCATCGTGCTGATCAATCCGGACACCTGCATCGGCTGCAAGCTGTGCTCCTGGGCCTGTCCGTACGGTGCCCGCGAATATTCGCCGAGCGAAGGCATCATGAAGAAATGCACGCTGTGCGTGGACCGCATCTACAATGACAGCATTCCCGAGGCACAACGGCAACCGGCCTGCGTGCAGGCCTGCCCGACACGGGCCCGCGGCTTCGGCGACTTCAATGACCCTGATTCCGAAGTCTCGGTCCGTTCGCGCGAGCGCGGCGGCATGGCCTTGATGCCGGAGCTCGGCTACCAGCCGGTCAACCGCTATCTGCCGGCGCGCAACAAACAGCCGGTCTGCGCCGAGTCGGAAACCGAGCGCCTCGATTCCACGCAACTGCCCGGCGCCCTGCGCTGGCTCGATAAAATCCTGAGCCGCTGATGCATCCCGCCCTGTCCGTCATTTTCTTCAGCACACTGTCCGGCGCCGGTTACGGTCTGTGGTTCTGGTTCGGCGCGTCCCTGCTCGGTCACGACCGCGATTTCGGCATCCGCGATTACGTCACGCTCGGCATGGGCGGCTTGTTTGTGATTTCCGGGCTGCTCAGCTCGACCCTGCATCTGGGCCGGCGCGAACGGGCCTGGCGTGCGTTCTCGCAATGGCGCAGTTCCTGGCTCTCGCTTGAAGGCGTGCTGGCCGTGCTGTGCTTCCTGCCGGCGGCGGGGCTGCTGTTTTTTCCGCAGCATGGCATGGTGCAGAAAGCTCTGGCCGGCGTGCTGATGGCATTGAGCATGGCCACCGTGGTCTGTACCGTGATGATTTACCGGAGCCTGAACACGGTGCCGGCTTGGCAGCATGTGACCGTGGTTCCAATTTATCTGATGAGCAGCATCTATACCGGCGGCCTGTGGCTGGCCAGCATCTACGCCATCTGGACCTTCGCGCCGGTGCTGGCGATATTCGCGATGCTGATTCTCTGGCTGATGACCCGCTACTGGCGCAACAACGACCTTCCGCTGGCAGTGTCGCGCAGCAGCGCCTTGGGCCTGCCGCAGGAACGCAGCGTGCGTGTGTTCGAACATCCGCACACCGAAGCCAATTACATCACCCGGGAAATGGTGCACGTGCTGGCCCGCAAGCACAGCGAGATTTTCCGCGAATGCTGCCGAGGGTTCGGCTTCGCGCTGCCGCTGATCGCCTGCCTCGGCGCCTGGACGCTGAATCTGCCCTGGCTCTATAGCATCGCCGCGATATCCGGCATGCTCGGTGTGTTCATCGGGCGCTGGCTGTTCTTCGCCGAGGCGAAACATGTGGTGAGTCTGTATTACTGAGCGCCGGCAAGGAACGCCATGGTGGCCTGGTGTGCCTGCTGCAGCTTCCAGTCATAGGTGCTTTCATCAACGAACAATGAACGCCGCGGATAGGGACTGCGCTGGTGGTAACGCCGCAGCAGGTCGGTACCGAAACGTTCCGCCGCCTGCCAGCGGCCAGCACCTTGCAGCAGGAGCAGGACATTCAACAGGTGTTCGGCACGGTCCGGATCCAACACCGATGCCTTCAGGTATTCGCCGATCACGGCATCCAGTGGCAGCTGCAGCCGTTCGCACATCAGGCCGGCCATGAACTGCGCATAGTAACGCTCTTCGTCATAGCCGTCGGTACGCGCGGCACGCTCGCGGTAAGCAATCAGGGCTTTGCCGTATTCGCCGGCATCGCGATAGCTCTGCGCCAGATAGAACAGATCGCGCGGTTCGTCTTCGCGTGCATACGCGTTTTCCAGCAACTGCGCATGCCTGAGGTATTTGGTCCGGACACCTTCCGACCAGGAGTTGCCATCGGCATAGACCCGCACCTTCGGTTCATCCCGTTCGCCGAGGGTGACCGGCGCGCCACAGAGCAGGCGCTCGTGCACGACGCCCTGCCAGCGGAACGGTTTGGCACAGCGGAAAATGCAGGCGCGCGGATAGGCGACCTGCTCGGCCATGACCGTCAGCCTGTACAGATCGCAATCGCCAAGGCCGGCACGGAAGGCGACGGCGTCGAATGCCGGCGGCAGCAGCAGCTGCTCGTCGCAGTCGATCCAGAACCCGTAATCCGCCTGCCCGGCGAGCAGGTCCAGCGCGGCGTTGCGGGCATCGGCGAAATCACGGAACGGATGTTCCCGGATCTCACCGGGGATGCCACGGGCGGCGAAGAACTCGCGCACGATGCGGATGCTGTCATCGCTGCTGCCGGTGTCCACCACGGCATATCGGTCCAACAGCGGATAAACGCTTTCCAGAAGCCGCGGCAATACGGCAGCTTCATCTTTCATGATCAGGTTAAGCGCAATGCTGGCCATTGTCGGGGCCGCGTCGGTCAGAGCCGAAGCAGTTCCGCCGCACCCTGTGCGAACAGTTTTTCCGCCACCGCACGGCCGAGCGCTTCCGGATCCGTGGCATCGCCTTCGGCCGAAGCGCGGATGGACCGGATGTTTTCGGCATCGCCGACCCAACCACTGAGCTGCAGGCGTTCGCCCTGCAATTCGGCATAGCCGGCCACCGGCACGTGGCAGGACCCATGCAGCGCCAGATTCATCGCACGCTCGGCGCGTACGCGCAACTCGGTCGGGCGATGGTTGAGTGCGGCGAACAGGGCGGCGGTTTCCGGATCATCGCTGCGGCACTCCACGGCGATCGCGCCCTGCGCTACCGCCGGCCACCATTGCGGCGGTACCAGCTGCGTGCGGATCCGGGAATGCAGACCGAGACGCTCGAGTCCGGCGCAGGCCAGGATGATGGCGTCGTACTCGCCGGCCGCGCATTTGGCCAGGCGGGTATTGATGTTGCCGCGCAGATCACGCACCTGAAGATCCGGGCGCAGCTGTTTCAGCTGCACCTGCCGGCGCTGCGAAGAGGTTCCGACCATGGCACCGATCGGCAACTCGGCAACGGCCGCGTAATGTTCCGAAATGAAGGCATCGAAGGGATTATCGCGCGCAAGCACCGCGGCCAAGGAAAATTCCGGCTCGAGCTGCATCGGCACATCCTTCAGGGAATGCACGGCGGCATCGGCGCGGCCTTCCAGCATGGCCACTTCCAGCTCTTTCAGGAACAGGCCCTTGCCACCGATTTTGGACAATGACACATCGAGAATCTGGTCACCGCGGGTGGTCATCGGCACCAGTCCAACCTGCAACCCGGGGTGGGCGGCGCGTAGCAGGTCGGCGACATGGTTGGTCTGCCAGAGCGCGAGCGTACTTTCACGGGTAGCCAATCGGAGCGTTTTCATCGGGCCATTATCGCATTGCCGGCGCAGCCACGCATCAATTTCCCTTGAACCAGTCCTTCAGTTCGCCGGCACAGCGCCGGCTTACTTCGAGCGGCGTCGGGCTGTCCTTCAGATGCGCCCAGATCCGGCCGTCGCCGTCACGGCGCAGTTCGGCCAGCTGCGCGCGGTTGACCAGGCAGTTTCGGTGGATGCGCAGCAAGCGCATCGGATGCTGCTGTTCCAGATCCTTGAGCGACTGGTCGAGCACATGCTCGCCGCCACGGTGATGCACGATGGTGTATTTATCATCGGCATGCAGGTAATGGATGTCGGCCAATGCGATGCGGCGGATGATGCCGCCGAACGAGGCGGCCACGAAATCCCTGCCGTCATCGGCGGCCGGCGTGCGCTTCAGGCGGATGACGCGCTCGATGCTTTCGCGCAGGCGTTCGCGGCGGACCGGTTTGAGCAGGTAATCCACGGCCTGGGCTTCGAACGCCGCCACGGCATGCTGATCAAAGGCCGTGCAGAACACCACGAGCGGCGGATTCGGCAATTGCTGCAGGCGC
>CAJAPA010000138.1 GCA_903942465.1 uncultured Gammaproteobacteria bacterium | reverse complement strand
TGGCGCATGCTGCAGCACCGGCAGGAAGCCGAGGACTGCAGTCAGGAAGTGTTTCTGCGGGTGCACCGCAGCCTCGGCCAGTTCCGCGGCGAAAGCGCCCTGGGCACCTGGATCGGCCGCGTGGCGTTTTCCGTGGCGCTGCGTATGGCGCAGAAGCGCAAACTGCGGCTGGATATTCCAAACGACTTCGAGCCGGAGGCCGCCTTCGAGCGTATCGGTTCCGGCGAAGATGTGCAGGAGGCGCATGATGAAAATGAACAAATCGCCGCACTGCATGCGGCCATTGACCAGCTGCCGCCCCTGCCACGTACCGTGCTCGGCTTGCATTACCGCGATGGCCTGGCCGTTGCCGAGATCGCCACGCTGTTGGATTGCCCTGAAGGTACCGTCAAATCCCACCTCAACCGCGGCCGCAATCGCCTGAAAGCCGCACTTGCCCATTTGGAGGCCGCCCATGTCCGTGCCTGATCCGTTCGACCGTCTGCTGCAACAGGCCTACCGCAGTCAGCCCATGCCACCGGTGCCACCGGCCTTGCTGGCGGCCTGGCGTCCGGAGTCGCGCACCAGCGCCGGGACCTGGCTGTGGCTGGTGCCGGGCGCGGTGTTTACGCTCGGGCTGCTGCTCGGGGTGGTGCTGGCCCCGCTGGGCCTGGCCGCCGCGGTGGATAGTCTGCAGGCCGCTTTTGCCGGCATCCGCCAGGTATTACCCGCAAACGGCCTGTTCTGGATGGCCGCGGTTGCGGTGGCGCTCGCAGTTTTGCTTTTGGACGGCGCCCTGCAGTCCTGGCGTGGTCGCCGCACATGCCCCTGAAACGGGGCACGCCCGCACCGGATATGGCAAAATAAGCGACTTGGGCCTTCCGCCGTCACTGGCCGGCCGTTTCATGGAATCGCTATGCTCTTCAAAAACGTCGCCATTGCCGGCCTTGCGCACATTGACGCCCCGGTCACCCTGACCTCCGACCAGATCAACCTGGAGCTGAAACCGGCCATGGACCGCCTCGGTATCAAGACCGATGTGCTGCAGGACATCGCGGGCATCAAGGCCCGGCGCATGTGGGACGGCGATCTGCAGGCCTCGGATGTCGCGACCATGGCTGCCGAAAAGGCCCTGCTGGACGCCGGCGTCGACCGTAGCCGTGTCGGCCTGCTGGTCAATACCTCGGTCAGCCGCGACTATCTGGAGCCATCCACCGCCAGCATCGTGTCCGGCAACCTCGGCTTGGGTGACAACTGCCTGAACTTCGACATCGCCAACGCTTGCCTGGCCTTCCTGAGCGGCATGGACGTGGCCAGCCGTATGCTCGAGCGCGGCGAAATCGACTACGCGCTGATTGTTGACGGCGAAACCGCCAACATGGTCTATGAAAAAACCCTGGCGCGCATGAAAGCGCCCGATTTGACCGAAGAGCAGTTCCGCAACGAGCTGGCCTCGCTGACCCTGGGTTGCGGTGCCGCCGCCATGGTGCTGTCGCGCGTCGAACTGGCCCCGGACGCCCCGCGCTACCGCGGCGGCGTCTCGCGTTCGGCCACCGAATGGAACACCCTGTGTCGCGGCAATCTCGACCGCATGGTCACCGACACCCGCATGCTGCTGATCGAAGGCATGAAGCTGGCCGCCAAGACCTTCGCTGCCGCGCGTCTGGCCATGGGCTGGGCGGTCGAGGAAATCGACGAGTTCGTGGTGCATCAGGTCAGCCGTGTGCACACCGATGCCATGATCAAGGCCTTCGGCATCGATCCCAAGAAAGTGATGACCATCTTCGCCGAGCACGGCAACATCGGTCCGGCGTCGGTGCCGATCGTACTGAGCAAGCTCAAGGAAATGGGGCGCCTGAAAAAAGGCCAACGCATCGCGCTGCTCGGCATCGGTTCCGGGCTGAACTGCTCGATGGCGGAAGTGGTGTGGTAATCCGTGTCTGAGCTGGCGTCCTATCCCGATTACCCGTTCAGCCCGAAACGATTCGACCGCGGCAACGGCATCGGCCTGAGTTATCTCGACGAAGGTCCGGCCGAGGCCGATCCGGTGCTGATGCTGCACGGCAATCCGTCCTGGAGCTACTACTGGCGGCATCTGGTGGCCGGCCTGCGCGATGGCTATCGTTGCATCGTGCCCGATCACATCGGCATGGGCCTTTCCGACAAGCCCGATGACGGCGCCTACACCTACACGCTGCAAACGCGCGTGGACGATCTCGACCGTCTGGTCGACTCGCTGGGCCTGACCCGCAAAATCACCTTGGCCGTGCACGACTGGGGCGGCATGGTCGGTTTCGCCTGGGCGCTGCGCAATCCGGAACGCATTGCGCGTCTGGTCATCCTCAACACCGCGTCGTTTCCCTTGCCGAAAACCAAAAAACTGCCATGGCAGATCGCGCTTGGCCGCATTCCGCTGCTGGGTGCGGTGCTGATCCGCGGCTTCAATTTCTTCGCGCGCGGCGCCGCCGATCTGGGTGTGCTGCGGCCGATGCCGCCGGCCAGCCGCAAAGCGCTGCTGGCGCCGTATGACAGCTGGACGAATCGGCGCGCCGTGCACCGTTTCGTGCAGGACATTCCGTTGAAACCCGACGATGCCGCTTGGCCGCTGGTGCAGCAGGCCGAAGTACAGTTGCCGGGTTACCGCGATCGCCCGGCATTCATCGGCTGGGGGCTGCAGGACTTCGTGTTCGATCAGGATTTCCTGGCACATTTCGTCAAGGATCTGCCCGCGGCCACACAGAAGATATACAGCGATGCCGGTCACTATGTGCTGGAAGACAAGCACGAGGATCTGGTTCCGGCTATCCGCCAGTTCCTGGACCGTCACCCCATCAGCTGAGGAGGCACCGCGATGCCCGAGCTGATCAACATCGCGGACATCCTGCCCCTGCGTGCCGAACAGTTGGGTGATCGGCCGGCCATCCGTTGTCCTGGCACGAAAGGACCGGACGGTTTCGCACGTTACGATGATCTCATCAGCTACGCCGATCTCGATCGGCGCAGTCATCATTTGGCTTTGGGTTTCCAAGCCTACGGCATCGGTCGCGGACAACGCGCGGTGGTGATGCTCAAACCGTCGATCGAATTTTTTCTGGTGATGTTCGCCCTGTTCAAGGCCGGCGCCGTGCCGGTGTTGGTGGATCCGGGCATCGCGCGTTCCGCGCTGAAACAATGCCTGCGTGAAGCCGCGCCGCAGGCGTTTATCGGCATTGCTCTGGCGCAAGCCGCGAAGCTGGTGCTGGGTTGGGCGCCGGACGTGCGATTGAAAGTCACCGACGGCCGTTTTGCCCTGTTCGGCGGCCATACGCTGAGTGCTATCGAAGCCTTGGGTCGTGCCAGCCGGGCAGAATTGCCGCAGGTCGACGGCGAGGATACGGCCGCGATTCTGTTCACCTCGGGTTCCACCGGAGTACCCAAAGGCGTGCTGTACCGGCATCGGCATTTCACCGCGCAGGTGCGTTTGTTGCAGCAGGCGTTCGCGGTTGAACCCGGCGGCGTCAGTCTGCCGACTTTTCCGCCGTTCGCACTGTTCGATCCGGCATTGGGACTGACCAGCATCATTCCCGATATGGATCCGCGCCGGCCGGGCAGCGCCAATCCGGAAAAACTGCGGCATGCCATCACCACTTTCGGCGTCACCCAGCTGTTCGGTTCACCGGCGCTGATGGCGGTGCTGGCCAAGCACGGTAAAGCCTTGCCCGGCCTGCGTTGTGTGATTTCCGCCGGCGCCCCGGTGCCGGCCGACACCGTGGAAAAAATCCGCAGCCTGTGTGATCCGCAGGCGCGCTTCTGGACCCCGTACGGCGCCACCGAATGTCTGCCGGTGGCCGTGATCGACGGCGAGCAGCTGGCGCAGACTCGTGCCGGCACCGAGCAGGGCTTCGGCACCTGCGTGGGCACGCCTGTCCCGGAAAATACCGTGCGTCTGATTGGCATCAGCGATGAACCGATTGCCGATTGGGATGACGGACGGTGCGTGCCACAGGGCGAAATCGGTGAAGTCACCGTGGCCGGCCCGAGCGCCACCG
>CAJAPA010000137.1 GCA_903942465.1 uncultured Gammaproteobacteria bacterium | reverse complement strand
GGCCGAGAGTCGCGAAATCAGTTTACCGGAACGGGTTTCGTGGAAGAAGCGTTGGTCGAGGCGGATCAGGTGGGCGTACAGCTGCTTGCGCAGATCGGCGATGACGCGCTCGCCCAGCAGGGACACGAAATAGAAGCGGGCGGCCGTGGCCAGGGCCAACAGTGACGCCACGCCGAACAGCAGCAGGAACCAGCGGTCGATGTCGCCGTTCCGGGAAAAGCCCTGATCGACCAGATGTTTTATGGCGACCGGAAAAAACAGAGTCGCACTTGAAGATACCGATAATGCCAGCAACCAGAACACCAACAGCTGGCGGTGCGGCTTCAGGAACGGCAACAGGCCTTTCAGCGTATTGATCGGGCGGCCGGTTGACGCCGGTTTGTCACTCATTGGATTCCACCCGAAGCTGAATACGGCCTTCACTGAGCTGCGCGCTTACGGGCTGCCCCGTCTGGACCTGTTGCGGCCGGACGAGGACACGGCCGTCGGCGTCACGCAGGATGCTGTAACCGCGCGCCAGCGTGGCCAGCGGACTGAGCGCATTCAGAGCGATACCGGCCTGTTTCAGGCGGGACAGACGCCGGTCCATGGTGCGCTGCAGGTGACGGTGCAGCTGCTGCTGCAGTGCGGCGATGCCGGCACGCTGCAGAGCGATCCGGGTTTGCGGTCCGGTCCGGTCAAGCCGGTGCGCGGCCAGCCGCAGACGCTGTGCCGGCGCCCCCAGACGCAGCTGCATGGCATGTTGCAGACGCACGCTCAGGGCCTGCAGGTGCTGTCTGCCGTTGTGCAGACGCTGCGCCGGCCGGTTGGCTTGCAAGCGGAGCAGGGCGGTGTCGTTGCGCTGTGCTGCAGCCTGCAATCGGTTGCGCATGGCGTGCTGCAGTTTTTGTGCCAGTAAATTCAGACGTCGCTGCAGTTCCCCGGCATCCGGCGACAGCAATTCCGCCGCGGCCGACGGTGTCGGTGCCCGCAGATCGGCGGCGAAATCCAGCAGGCTGAAATCCACCTCGTGGCCGATGGCCGAGACCACGGGGATTGATGCGCTGGCCGCCAGACGCACCAGGGCTTCATCGTTGAACGGCCACAGGTCTTCCAGCGAGCCGCCACCCCGGGTAATCAGAATGGCATCGTAACGGCCACTGGCGAGTGCGGCCTGCAGGGCGATACGGATTTCGGCAGCGGCCTCGGCCCCTTGGACCGGGACCGGCCATAACTCCACCGGCAGAAGTGGAAAACGCCGCTCCAGTACGGACAGGACGTCATGGATGGCCGCGCCGCGGGGCGAGGTGATCAGTCCCAGACGTTTCAGCCACAGCGGCAGCGGGCGCTTACGCTCGGCCGCGAACAGACCCTCGGCCGCCAACGTGGCCTTCAGCCTTTCGTAAGCCAATTGCAGCGCACCTTGGCCGGCCGGCTCGATGGATTCGACCGACAACTGGTATTCACCCCGGGCTTCATACAAGGTGACGCGTGCCCGCACCAGGACCAGCTGGCCGTCTTTGATCGGCCCCGACAACAGCAGGGCGCGGTTGCGGAACATGGCGCAGCGTACCTGCGCCGTCGCGTCTTTCAGGCTGAAATACAGGTGGCCGGAGGCCGGCCGGGACAGATTGCTGATTTCGCCTTCCAGCCAGATCTGGCTGAAATTGGATTCCAGCAGATCGCGGGCCAGGGCATTGAGCTGCGCCGGCTTGAAGATGCGGCGTTCGGCGGCGGGAGAAAGGGGAGAACTCACCGGTCTAGGATACCTGACTGCACGGAATTCCGCGATTTCCATTAAACTATCGGCTTGAGGAGAAGTTGATGTCCGAGGCCTATCAGGAACTGCTGCGGGGGTTCACCATCGGAGCGCACGGCGCGACCGTGGAATTGCCCTCGGATGTCCGTTCCATCGGTAAATGGGTCGAGGTCCTGCCCCGTGCCGATCTGTTGAAAAGCGCCGAAGTGCTCTCCGGTGCGGCCTCGCGCTCGCTGTCACGCAAGCACCTCGGCGCGACCCGCTTCACTCTGATGGAAACCCTGCGGCCAGCCGTGGTCGATTGCATCAAGGGGCTGGACCGCCAGTTCCTGGGCAGTCCGTTGCCGCTGACCAGCGACCGTCTGCTCAAGGCCGAGCACGTCCTGTTCCTGCATCACACCATGGCCGAGGCCTACCGCCGTGCGCTGATCGAGCTCTGCCACCCCGAGGGTGACATCCCGATGATGCGTTCAGGCAATGCCGCCGCATGCGTCGCCCGTTGCCTCTGGCATTACCAGCAGGTGCTGTTGATCAGCTGGAATCTCTACCGGACGCCGCCGGCCGGCATCTGGTCGGCCATGCGCGGCTGTTACCACTACGCGGTATCGGTCAAGCTCAACAATCACGCGGTCGAAGACGGTCCGGTCCAACACACGATGCGCCCGCATGATCTGTTCGTGGAAACGGCCCTGATGGCGCTGGTCAATCCCTTGGCCTTCACCCCGCCGGAACTCGAGCAGATCAAAACCATTGCCGCGGGCATGGCGGCCCGTTGCGCGGTCTGCAGCAGTGCCGCCTCCGAGCACAGCGCCCAGTTGCCCCGCGACGAGGCCGACGCCGAGGGTCTGGAAACCGGCTATCTGGAATTCGATGCGTTCTTCCATGTGCTGACCGAAGCCGTGTCGGCCAATGGCGGCATGTCGCCGATCCTGCTTCCGGACGGCAAGACGCTGCCGGTGCGCACCGCGCTGGTCAAGCGCATGCTGCGTGCCTTGGGTCAGGCGTCGGCACGCAGTGCCACACGCGTGTACGGGGAATATCCGATCGACACCGTGCTCGGTCTGAGCGGCGTGCACTTTTTCGCCGCCGGCCGGATTGATTTCGAAACCTTCATCCAGAATCTTTCACGGCTGAGCGGGCAGGGCATCAGTACCGCCGCCGATTGGTTGGATTCCGGCGAAACCCCGAACCACAAGATGCTGGAAGCCACCGTACTCGATCACAGCCTGGGCGGCTACCGTCTGAAATGGGAGGCCGGACAGACACCGCGCGCCCGCATCGGCGAGGTGGTCGGTCTCAACGGTGCGCCCCCGGGCGCCGGTGAGCCGGATTGGATGCTCGGCATCATCCGTTGGCTGCGTTACGAATCCGAAGGTGCGGTCATGGCTGGCGTCGAGTTGCTGACCCGGCGCTGTGCCGCATTGGCCTTGCGTCCGGTGCAGGGTGGGCACGCCGGTCAGTTGCTGCGCGCTCTTGAAATTCCACCGTTGGAGGAGGGGCTGCCGCGTGCATTCCTGATCTCCGGCCGTCTCGAACAGCATACCCCGCGTCTGGAAGTGCTTTACGGCTACGAACCTTACCGCGTGCTGTCGCCGCGTGCGATGGAATCCGTTCTGACCGAAACCACCGCACTGGCCGTCAACATCGATTACACCCTGCTCATCGAGCAGAACTGAGCAGGCGTTTCCATGCAGAGTGATTCCCCGATCCCCCGCCGTCCCTGTCATTCCGTGAGTGTCGGCCGTGTCACCGTCGGCGGCGGCGCCCCGATTGTGGTGCAGTCGATGACCAATACCGATACCGCCGACATCGCCGGCAGCGTCAAACAGATCGCCCAGCTCTGGCGTGCCGGATCCGAAGTCGTACGGGTCACCGTCAACAACCCGGAATCGGCCAAAGCCGTGCCGCATATCGCCGACAAACTGGCGATGATGGGCATCGAGGTGCCGATCGTCGGCGACTTCCATTACAACGGCCATCAGCTGCTCACGGCCGAGCCGGCCTGTGCCGAGCGTCTGGCCAAGTACCGCATCAATCCGGGCAATGTCGGTTTCGGAAAAAAACGCGACAGCCAGTTCGGCGCCATCATCGATCTGGCCAACCGCTATGACAAACCGGTGCGCATCGGCGTCAACTGGGGCTCGCTGGATCAGGCGCTGGCGCAGCAGATGATGGATGAAAATGCCTCGCGCGCCGAGCCCTGGAGCGCGGCCCGCGTGTTGCAGGAAGCCCTGGTGCGTTCAGCGCTGGATTCCGCGGCGCAGGCTGAACAGCTCGGCATGCCGCACGACCGCATCATCCTGTCGGCCAAGGTCTCCGGCGTGCAGGAGCTGATTGCGGTATACCGCGATCTGGCCAAACGCTGCGCGTATCCCTTGCATCTGGGCCTGACCGAAGCCGGCATGGGCAGCAAGGGCATCGTGGCGTCCACCGCCGCGCTCGCGGTATTGCTGCAGGAAGGCATCGGTGACACCATCCGCATTTCGCTGACGCCGGAGCCGGGCGCCTCGCGTACACAGGAAGTGATTGTGGCGCAGGAGTTGTTGCAGACCATGGGTTTGCGCGCTTTCACGCCCTTGGTGACGGCCTGCCCGGGCTGCGGTCGGACCACCTCGGAGTTCTTCCAGGAGTTGGCCAAATCGGTGCAGGAACACGTGCGCGCGAAAATGCCGGAGTGGAAAATCAGCCACCCGGGTGCCGAGCATCTCACCCTCGCGGTCATGGGCTGCGTGGTCAACGGACCGGGCGAATCCAAGCATGCCGACATCGGCATTTCGCTGCCGGGGACCGGCGAAGCGCCGGCCGCGCCGGTGTTCATCGATGGTGAAAAGAAACTGACCCTGCGCGGCGACAACATCGCCCAGGAGTTCACCGCACTGATCGATGCCTACGTCGAGAACAAATACAAGCGTCCGTGACTCACCAGGTCGCCAGAACCAGGGCGGCGAAAAAAATCCCCAGATGCAGCCAGGACCAGCGCCGGAACCGCCCGGCCAGTTCCTTGGCGGAATAATTGGAAATCAGATACGGGCGGCCATGCGGCGGTTTGCGGATGATGGCGTCGCGCCGGGCTAATGTTTCGGTATCCGCCATCGCCTGTTGCTGTGCGGCCTGCCGGGCATCTTCCCATTCCCGGGAATCGATCCGGCCATTGCGGTCGCTATCGAAGCGTTCCAGCAGCGAGGGCTGGTCGTTTTTCCATTCGCTGAGAATGGCGTTGCGTTCTTTGTCGAGAGCCGAACCTCCGGCCTCGACCGAGGGATGCACATGCTCGCCGAGCACATACAGCGCTTCATGTTTCAGCAGTACGGTTTCGGTGACGTATTCATCGCCCCGTTGCCATTTCTGCGAATGCCGGCTGATGACGCGGGCATCCAGGGTTTCCACCAGCACCCGGCCGCTGCCGTCGCTCAATACGAAGGGCAGTTCGCTGACGCCGGAGCGCAGGAGTTCGCGCTCTCGGCCCTGCACCCGCTCCACCCGGTATTCATACCACAGGCAGGGCAGGCCGGTGAGTGGACTGACGATCGGGTATTCCGGCAACAGATCGCCTTCGCCGGTGAGCTCGATGTAGCCCTGCGGTGCCGATGCAATCCGGGCCGTGGGAATATCGGCAATATGCCGGTAGTGACGTCGCGTCATCGACCAGGCCCACAGGCTCAGCGCG
>CAJAPA010000136.1 GCA_903942465.1 uncultured Gammaproteobacteria bacterium | reverse complement strand
GTGACGGTGATGCCATCGTCCACCGCGCAGCGCGCCATTGCCAGTGCCACCGCCAGATCCGGTGCGCCGTCGTCGATGCCGGGCAGGATGTGGCAGTGCAGGTCGATCACGGGCTTTTCACTTCCGGCGAACGGCCGTACACGTCTTCGAAACGCACGATGTCGTCTTCGCCCAGATAACCACCGGACTGCACTTCGATCAGCTCCAGCGGAATATTGCCCGGGTTTTCCAGACGGTGCACGCTGCCGAGCGGAATGTAGGTGCTCTGGTTTTCCGAGAGCATGAACACCTTGTCGTCGCAGGTCACGCGGGCGGTGCCGCTGACCACGATCCAATGCTCGGCGCGATGGTGGTGCATCTGCAGACTGAGCGCGGCGCCGGGTTTGACCACGATGCGTTTGACCTGGAAGCGTGCGCCGGCGTCAACCGAATCGTAATTGCCCCAAGGCCGGAACACCTTCCGGTGCCAGGTCGCCTGCGGGCGTTGTTCAGCTTTCAGGCGCGCCACGATGTCTTTGACTTCCTGCACGCGGTCCTTGTGCGCGACCAGCACGGCGTCGTCGGTATCAACCACCACGATGTCGTCCAGACCCAGCAGCGCCAGCAGGCGCTTCTCGCCCATGGCCAAGGTATTGCGGCAATCCAGCGCCAGCACATCGCCGTGATGGGCGTTGCCGTTGCCGTCCTGTTCGGCGACCTGCCAGAGCGCCTGCCAGGAACCGACATCGCTCCAGCCGACGCGGATCGGCAGTACGTACCCGGACGCGGTTTTTTCCATGACCGCATAGTCGATCGAATCCGAGGCCATGGCGCTGAACGCGTCCTTGTCCAGACGGATGAAGTCGGCATCGCGGGCGGCCTTGGCCACGGCGGTTTCGGCCAGTTCCACCATCAGCGGATGACTTTTGGCCAATTCGTCGAGATAGACCCGGGCCTTGAACAGAAACATGCCGGAGTTCCAGAAATAATCGCCGGAAGCGACATAGGCTTCAGCGGTGGCGGCATCGGGTTTTTCCACGAAGCGTTCGATGGCACGGACGCCCTCGCCGGCTTTGGCCTTGATGTAGCCGAATCCGGTTTCCGGCGCTTCCGGCACGATGCCGAAGGTGACGATGGCGCCGCCCTCGGCGGCCGACAGCGCCTGCGTCACCGCAGCCTGGAATCCGGCGACATCGGTGATGGCATGATCGGACGGCATCACCAGCAACACGGCGTCGGGATCGGCGGCCAGGGCCTGGAACGCGGCGGCGGCGATGGCCGGCGCAGTATTGCGGCCGACCGGCTCGAGCAGCAGGGCGCCGGCCGGTAGGCCGATGGCCTGCAGCTGTTCGGCCACCAGAAAACGGTGGCTTTCATTGGCGACCACGATCGGGGCCTGCGCCGACAGTCCGCGCAGACGCAGGGCGGTGGCCTGCAACAGCGAATGCGCGCCGATGACCGGCAGGAACTGTTTCGGGTGCGCTTCACGCGACAAGGGCCACAAACGGGTGCCGGAGCCCCCGGACAATATCACCGGCGTGATCGAATTCATCGGTACTTCCCTGCAGCATCCAGTATCATGTCTATTAAACCATCATTCCGCCCCTGCTCCCACCCGAGAAATTCCTAGCCGCGCATGAGTGCCTTCCAACGCCCCGCCCAACGCCTGTTGTGGGCACAAACCGTTCTCGACGATCCGGCCCTGCAGCTGGAAAGCGCGTCGGCCGACGCCAGCTTCCGCAGTTACTGGCGCGGCCACAGCGGCGGCCGCACCTGGATCGTGATGGATGCGCCGCCGGACAAGGAAGACACCGGCCCGTGGCTGGCCATGGCCAAACGCCTGAGCGATGCCGGATTGAATGCGCCGCTGATCCGCGGCGTGGATGCCGAAAACGGTTTCGTGCTGATGAGCGATCTGGGCACGCGTCTGTTCCTGCCGGAATTGAATGAACACACGGTAAACGGACTGTACGGCCAGGCGCTCGATGCCCTGCTGCAGATGCAGACCCGCGTGGCCTGCGACGACCTGCCGCCCTACGACGAAGCGCGCTTGGTGGCCGAGATGGAACTGATGCCGACCTGGCTGTTCGAACGCCATCTGGGTTTCACCCCGGACTGCGGACAATGGGATGTGATCGAAACCGCGTTCCGCGCTTTGGTCAGCAGCGCCACTTCGCAAACGCAGGTGTTCGTGCACCGCGATTACCACTCGCGCAATCTGCTCATCGATGATTCCGGAAACCCCGGCATTCTCGATTTCCAGGACGCCGTGCGCGGCCCGATGACCTACGATCTGGTCTCGATCCTGCGCGACTGCTACATCGCCTGGCCGGCGGAACGCGTGGAAACCTGGGTCGAGCATTACCGCGAACAGGCCGAGGCCGCCGGTCTGCACACGGGCGGACCGGAGCGCTTCCTGCGCGCCTTCGATCTGATGGGCCTGCAGCGCCACATCAAGGTACTGGGCATCTTCTGCCGCCTGTATTACCGCGACGGCAAGGCCGGTTACCTCAACGACTTGCCACTGGTCTGGCAGTACACCCGGGACATCGGCCGCAAGTATCCGGAAACCGCGGCGCTGATCGATCTGATCGAACAGGCCATCGGCGACCGCGACCTGCGCCTGCCGAGCGCCTGATGGACGCGCTGATTTTCGCCGCCGGCAAAGGCGAACGCATGCGTCCGCTGACCGAAACCACGCCCAAACCCTTGCTGGCCTGCGGCGGCAAACGTCTGATCGAATGGCATCTGGAAAAACTGGCCGGCATCGGTGTGCGCCGGGTCATCATCAACACGTCCTGGCTGGCCGACTGTTTCGAGCCCGCGCTGGGCGACGGCTCGCGCTGGGGTCTGCATCTGGTGTATTCCTATGAAGGCATCGAACCGCTGGAAACCGGCGGTGGCATGGCCAAGGCCCTGACCCACATGGATGGCGCGCCGTTTCTGGCGGTGAACGGCGATGTGTTCTGCGATGTTGATTTCACCACGCTTCCCAAATCACCCGACGGTCTGGCGCATCTGGTGATGGTCGACAATCCCGAACACAATCCGGCCGGCGACTTCGCACTGCACCCCGATGGCCGTCTGGCCTCGGAAGGGCCGTCGCGTCTGACCTTTTCCGGCATCGGCGTGTACCGCCCGGAATTGCTGTGGGAGTGCCGATCCGATTGGCAGCAAAGCGATATCGCGCATCCGCGCTTCAAGCTCGCACCGATTCTGCGCGCGGCCATGCATGCCGGAAAAAT
>CAJAPA010000135.1 GCA_903942465.1 uncultured Gammaproteobacteria bacterium | reverse complement strand
CGGCATGCCGCTGATGCGGCCGCTGTTCTTCAGTGATGAATCCAATCCGACCTTGATTGATAACGCACAAACCTATTTCTGGGGTGATGCATTTCTGGTCACGCCGGTCATCGAGCCGGGCGCCACGGCAGTCAATGTCAGCCTGCCCAAAGGCGTCTGGTTCGATTACTGGAATGATGCCCGCATCACCGGTGGCAGAACCATTGCGGCGCCGGTATCGCTGAACACCATTCCGGTGTTCGTGAAGGCCGGCGCCTTCATTCCCATGGCAGCCGGTGATATGCGCAATACCACGCAGTACGACAGCGGCAAACTGCAATTGCATTACTACGCCGATAGCTCGGTGAAGTCGGCCAGCGGCGTGATGTATGACGATGACGGCATAGATCCGCAGGCGCTCGCTTCCGGGCGCTTTGAACGCTTGGATTTTTCAGCGAAGCAGAACAGCCATGGACTCACCCTCACGCTGTCCCGCCAGGGCGATTTCCAGGGCAAACCGGAAACACGACATGTCGAGCTGGTTGTTCACAACTGGCCAAACCCGGCTGAACAGGTATCGGTAGACGGAAAGTCCATTGACGGGGTTCGTTACGATGCCGGCACCCGCACCCTGCATGTTCCCCTGCGCTGGTCAGCGCCTTCCCTGAAACTCCAGATTCGTTGAGGCCGATGATGCTCCGTCTAGTCACCGTATTCGCTTTGCTGCTTTCAATCGTTTTGCCCGTCAGGGGCGCTGATCTGCTGCAGAAATACCAACCGCAGAACCCGGTGCATCTGCAGCACCCGGAGTGGTCCAAGCATGCGGTGATCTACCAGATCAACATCCGCCAGTTCACGCCCGAGGGCAGCTTCCGTGCTGCGGAAAAACAACTGCCGCGCCTGAAAGCGCTCGGTGTCGATATCGTGTGGCTGATGCCGGTGCATCCGATCGGGGTCAAAAACCGCAAGGGCACGCTCGGCAGTCCGTACTCGGTGAAGGACTACCGCGGAGTCAATCCGGAATTCGGCACACCGGCGGAGTTGCGCCGCTTCATCGACAGTGCGCACGCGCTCGGCATGAAAGTGATCCTGGACTGGGTGGCCAACCACACCGCTTGGGATCATCCGTGGGTCACACAGCATCCGGACTGGTATGCGCGCGACTGGAAAGGCGATTTCCAGCCGACACCTTGGTGGGATTGGCATGACATCATCAATCTGGATTATAAAAATCCGGCATTGCGCAGGGAAATGACCGAAGCCATGGTGTATTGGGTGCGCGAGTACGGCGTCGACGGCTTCCGCGCCGATGTGGCCGGATTCGTGCCGCTGGATTTCTGGGCTACCGCACGCCGCGAGATGGAAAAGGTCAAGCCGGTGTTCCTGCTCGCTGAATGGGAAACCCGCGACATGCATTACGACGCCTTCGACATGAGCTACGCCTGGAGCTGGTTCGACGCGGTGTCAGCAGTCAGCCAAGGCAAGGCCACGCTCGACAAGCTGTTCGTGTTCTATTCGCACAATGAAAGCGCCTGGCCACGCCGTTCCATACGCATGACCTATACCAGCAACCACGATGCAAATGCCTGGGAAGGCACCGATGTCGAGAAGTTCGGCGACGCCGTGCCGGCGGCGACAGTGCTTTCGTACACCGGCGAAGGCATGCCGCTGATCTACAACGGCCAGGCGGCCGGCAACCCGAAGCGCCTGGCCTTCTTTGAGAAAGATCCGATCATCTGGCGCGCGCACCCGATGGCGGAACTCTATACCCGCCTTGCCGCACTGAAGAAAGCCAACCCGGCACTGGCCAACTCCGATTGGGGCGGACGCATGATCAAGGTGCCCAACACGGTGCCGGACCGGGTGCTGAGTTTCGTCCGTGAGAAAGACGGCAACAAAGTCTTCACCGTCATCAACTTCAGCCCTGAAACCCGGCAGGTCCGCTTCGAGGAAAGCCTGCATCACGGCCGCTACACCGAATACTTCAGCAACAGCGAGGTCGTCTTCCCGCAAGCGGAAGGCGTGACCCTGCCGCCCTGGTCGTACCGGGTTTATACCCGCGGCCCCTGATTCGCGGGCCCGAGGAGAACCCGCAAAATCTGCTTATAATGGCTTTCATGCCGCCGTCTTCGGGCTGCGGCTTTTTTGCGCCGACCTTCTTCCGCCCATCACCGGATTCCCATCATGCGCCCGTTATATTCCGCTCTGATTTCTGCCACCTTCTCCGCCCT